>CAZIVB010000072.1:0-11209 GCA_964542565.1 uncultured Hyphomicrobiales bacterium
AGGGGCTGGACAAGATTTTTGTCAAGGCCGGGTTTGAATGGCGTGAGCCGGGCTGCTCCATGTGTCTGGCGATGAATGCCGACCGGCTGGAGCCGGGCGAGCGCTGCGCCTCGACCTCAAACCGCAATTTTGAAGGCCGTCAGGGCTATCAGGGGCGCACCCATCTGGTCTCGCCCGCCATGGCGGCGGCAGCAGCGATTGCCGGGCATTTTGTCGATATCCGGGACATGGCCTGAAATTCATGGCGAAAAAACAGCGCAGCATCAAGAAACATGACGATGAGGCGCGCCGCCGGGCGTTGGCCGATCTTGATAAACTCGAACATCAGGTTGAGGGCCTGCCCGGCACCGGCATGAGCCGGGCGCTCAAGGGCGCGCAGGCCAAAATGAAGGCTTCGGGCCTTGCGGCGGAAGATGATGAAAAAAACGACCCGGCGGTGATCTGGGGCAAAAAAATAGGCCGCGGGGTCGGATTCGCCCTGCTGGCCTATCTTATCTATCATCTGCTTGCGACCTATCTGATAAAATGAACCGGTCGTCGATTTGACGTGGTATGCATTATCTTGGCGCCAGACGGACCGCGCCGTCGAGACGGATGGCGGCGCCGTTGATCATCTCGTTTTCGCAAATATGCAGCGCCAGGGCGGCGTATTCATCGGCGTGGCCCAGACGCTGCGGGAAGGGCACGCTTTTGCCTAGGGATTCGCGCACTTCATCGGGCAAAACCTCGAACATCGGGGTTTCAAACAGCCCCGGCTGAATGGCGTTGACGCGAATGCCGTCGCGGGAAAGATCGCGCGCCATGGGCAGGGCGAGCGCCTTGAGGGCGCCTTTTGAGGCGGCATAGGCGGCCTGGCCGATCTGGCCCTCATCGGCGGCAACCGAGGAGGTGTGGATGATAACGCCGCGGGTGCCGTCATCGGTGACCGGCTCGGCCAGCATCATGCCGGCGGCGGATTTGGCGGCAACGGCGAAAGCGCCGGTCAGATTAACCGCGATGACGCGGGCAAAGGCATCAATGGCGTGAGCGCGCACTTCGCCGGTTTCGCGGTTTCGCGAGGCGGTTTTCATGCCAAAGACAATGCCGGCGCAATTGATCAAAATGCGTTCCTGACCATGGGCCTTGCGCGCCCCGGCAAGGGCGGCATCAATGCTGGCTTCATCGGTGACATCAACATGAAAAAACCTGCCGCCGATCTCTCCTGCGACCGTCTCGCCTTTTTCGTCATTGATATCGAACAAAGCGACCTTGACGCCTTTGGCGCTCAAGGCGCGCGCGGTGGCCTCGCCAAGTCCCGATGCGCCGCCGGTGATGATGGCGCTGATATTGTTTGTAAGTTTCATGCGGATAGCCTCGTTTTAAATGAAGGATTGCGTTTTCTATACAGGCATTAGACGTGAAACTGAAGCATAGCCATTGGCTATTTGGGTTATGCGCGGATTTGCCTTGATCAACGCGCGCTTGAACAGATCGGCGTTTTACCCCATGTTAGGGAGATGAGATCTGGCTCCGATATTCATTCAGAGGGACGTGCAGCGGATTGGGATATGGAAGAGGCCCAGCTTCCGGTGGTCATGCGCCGGAATGAAAGGATCGTCCGTTCAAGGTTCTGGGGCAAGCTGAAACGGTTTTTGAGCTATATTCCTTTTGCCGAGGATGCTGTTGCGGCTTACTTTTGCGCCACGGATGCGCAAACCCCGTTGCGGGTGCGCGGGCTGCTGCTTGGCGCGCTGGCCTATTTCATCATGCCGCTGGATATGATTCCCGATTTTATCGCCGGGCTGGGCTTTAGCGATGACGCCACGGTTCTGGCAACGGTTCTGGCGCTGGTGGTCAATCATATCAAACCGCATCACCGCGCCCGGGCGGCGCAGGCCATCCGGAAATTGCGCCAGGCGGTTTAGGTATTTGTTCCCGTCCCGCCATCATCCAGCAGGCCGCGGCCCGGTTTAAGCGAGAGGGGATTGTCAAATTCCGCCGCTATGGCGGCGCTCCGGGCGCTGCGGGGGTCAACAAAGGCGTCAAATAAATCCGAGATCATGGTTTTGCTTATATCGCGCATGATGAAAACCAGCCGGGTGCGTTTGTCCGCGTCCGGCCAGCTTTCAAGGCGCACGGGCGGGTGCAGCACATGCTGCACGGCATGGATGACAACCGGGTGTCCGGGCTCTTCGCGCAGCGCCACAATACCTTTCAGGCGCAGCAGGTTGCTGCCGTATTCGGCCTGAAGAAGTTCCACGAACATCTGAAAGGCGCTCTTGGCCAAAGGCTTTGATTTGGTAAGGCAAAAAGCCTCGATGCGGGCATCATGGCGGTTGACATCATGATGATGATTTGCGCCGTGATGATCATCCTTGTAAGCCTCTTCATTCAGCCAGCGCTGCACATTGGCGGATTTGCTGGCCGGGTCAAAAAGCCCGGCGTCAAACAGGGTTTCGGGCACGGCCTCGCCTCTGGCCGCCAACAGGAGGGGGGCGGCGGGGTTGAGGGATTTGAGCCTTGCCATCAGGGGAGCAAGCTCATCTTCTTCCGGCACCAGATCGGTTTTGGTCAATACAAGGCGGTCGGCGACGGCGGCCTGTTTGACGGATTCTTCTTGTTGATCAAATGTCGCCGCGGCGTTCACCGCGTCAATCGTGGTGACAATGGCGCTGAGGCGGTAGCGCATCACCAGATAGGGGTGGGTCATGATGGTGTGCAAAATCGGCGCGGGGTCGGCAAGGCCCGTAGTTTCGATAATGACCCTGGCGAAGGGTTTGATGCGGTGATTGTCGAGACGGCGCAGCAAATCCTCCAGGGTGTTGACCAGATCGCCCCTGATGGTGCAGCACAAACAGCCGCTCGACATCTCGATAATGCCTTCATCGACCTGTTCAACCAGCAGGTGATCAATGCCGATCTCGCCAAATTCGTTTACGATCACGGCGGTATCGGACATGCCTTCATGTTTGAGCAGGGCGTTGAGCAGGGTTGTTTTGCCGCTGCCGAGAAATCCGGTGATCAAAGTCACCGGAATTGGCGGCGGCGGCGTTGTTGAATTTGGCATCATTTCCAGTTCTCTGAAATCTTACCTTTGCAAGGGCGCGAAGCTTCGCTAAAATTGCCGCGACAAGTCATCTGCCTGCCCTGATTTTTGCCTTTATGGCATGATAGGGCCTTTGCAAAGAATAACAATGGCGCTTCGCCGCGAAAACAGGAACCAAATCCTTGACGTATCGTATTGCAGTTTTTGTCCTTCTTTCCCTGTATTTCTTTTCCGGATTTGGAAACCATCAGGCGCTGGCGCGGCCCACCCTGGTTTTTGAGGTGAAAAGCGGCAGGGTTCTGCATGCCGAACAGGCCGGCATCCCCTGGCATCCGGCCTCGCTGACCAAATTGATGACCGCCTATATCGTGTTTGGCGAGATTGCCGCCGGGCGGCTGAAAACCGGTCAGAAAATCACGGTTTCCAAGGCCGCCATGAGCGCGCCGCCCAGCAAGATCGGCGTACCGGCGGGAAACAGAATAACCGTTCGTCAGGCCATGCGGGCCATGGCCATACGTTCGGCCAATGATATGGCGGTGGTTCTGGCCGAGGCGGTGTCGGGAAGTGAGAAAAACTTTGCCAAAAGGATGAATCAGGTTGCCCGCGGCCTTGGCATGAGCGGGACGAATTTTGTCAACTCCCACGGGCTTCCGGCGCCCGAACAGATCACCACGGCGCGCGATATGGGGCTTCTGGCGCGGGCGATCATTCTTGAATACCCCAAACAATCAAGGGTGTTTGGCGAGCGCTATCTGAAATGGGGCAAGAAGAAGCTTAGAAACCGGAACAAGCTGCTGCGCACATTTAAAGGCGCGGACGGGCTCAAGACCGGGTTTATCTGCGCTTCGGGCTTTAACCTTGTCGCCAGCGCCACGCGCCGGGGCAAGCGGCTGGTCTCCGTCTTTCTCGGCGCACCCACGGCGGCATATCGCTTTGCCGCCTCGGCGCGGATGCTTGAAAAAGGCTTTTCACAAAAATTCATCAGCCTGAGATTTAAACGCAAGCTGGTCTCGCTGGTGAATTCCGGCGGCCGCACAGCGCCGGTAAATCTGCGCCCGGATGTGTGTGAAAAACAAAAAGTGGCGACAATTACCAAAGCCAAGGATCTGAAAGGCTGGGGGATTTTGTTCGGAGTTTACAAAACCAGCAAATCCGCCAAGCGGGTGCTGCTCAACTCCATGGCCAATCTGCGCGGCGCGGTGCGCGGCGCCCAGGCGGCGGTGCTGAACGGCAAGGCCAAAAACCGCCACGGCGCGGTATTGGCCGGGCTGAACCTGAAAGAGGCCAAATTTGCCTGTGACTGGCTCTCCAGGGCGGGGGCCAAATGTGTCAGGATCAGCCCGAAACAGATGCGCCGCCCCATGGCGCTGCTGAGGTAGGGGGGTGGCCCCTTAACCTTTTGCCGGGCCTTCCTTGCCCGTGTCCCCGTGCGGGCGGCCGAAATCAGGGGCTTCGGTGTCTTGTCCGGCGTCGATGATATTGCTGCGGATATTGCGGGTGCGGGCAAAAAGATTAAACAGGGTTTCGCCCTCGCCCCAGCGGATGGCGCGCTGGAGCGCGGTGAGATCTTCGGAAAACCGGGCCAGCATTTCCAGAACCGCTTCCTTGTTGTTCAAAAAAACATCGCGCCACATGGTGGGATCGGAGGCGGCCAGACGGGTGGAGTCGCGAAAGCCGCCGGCGGAAAACTTGATCACTTCTGATTCGGTAACCGTTTCCAGATCGGCGGCGGTTCCGACGATATTATAAGCGATAAGATGGGGCAGATGCGAGGTGATGGCGAGCACCAGATCATGGTGCTCGGGCGTCATGATATCCACCGACATGCCGCAATTTTCCCAGAATTTGCGCACCTTGCCCAGGGCGGTTTCATCTGTGCCCGGAATGGGGGTGAGAACGCACCAGCGGCCATCGAACAGCTCGGTAAACCCGGCCTCGGGGCCGGAGCGTTCCGAGCCGGCAATGGGGTGGGCGGGAATAAAATGCACTCCGGCCGGGATATGCGGCGCGGTATCGCGGATAACGGCGGCCTTGACCGAGCCCACATCGGTGACAATGGCTCCTTCATCCAGCACCGGGGCGATTTCGCGCGCAATGGCGCCATAAACCCCGATGGGCACGCATAAGATGATTAAATCCGCGCCGCGTACCGCATCGGCCGCGGTGTCAAACACCGCATCCACCAGCCCCATTTCAAGGGCTTTTTCACGAGTTCTTGCGGATCGGGCATGGCCGGTGATTTTCGCCGCGATCCCGGCCCGGCGCATGGCGAGGGACAGCGAGGAGCCGATCAACCCCAG
The DNA here is from genome assembly GCA_964542565.1 of uncultured Hyphomicrobiales bacterium. Classification (GTDB taxonomy): domain Bacteria; phylum Pseudomonadota; class Alphaproteobacteria; order Rhizobiales; family BM303; genus BM303. The sequence continues at coordinate 5,326 of CAZIVB010000072.1, forward strand.
GCCGATTAGCGCGACATGGTTAAATTTGTCGTCCATGACGTTTTAAATCTTTCCGTTATTGCAAAAATTCGCCCAGCGCCTTGATCAGCGCCCGGTTGGCTTGCTCGGTTCCGATGCTCATGCGCAGGGCGTTGGGAAAACCGTAATTGTCCACCCGGCGCAGGATCAGCCCGCGTACGGTAAGAAAGGCTTCCGCTTCGGGTGCGCTCTGACCCTTCCGGTCAGGAAAATGGATCAGCAGGAAATTGCCGACGCTGGGGGTAACCTTCAGTCCAAGCGCTTCAAGTTCGGCGCTGAGCCATTCATTCCAGTTTTCATTGTGATCGGCGGCTTTTTCCATGAAGGCGCCATCACCAATGGCGGCGGCTCCGGCGGCGATGGCCGGGGCGCTGACATTGAACGGGCCTCTTATGCGGTTGAGCACATCGGCGATGTTTTGCGGGCAATAGGCCCAGCCAAGGCGCAAGGCCGCCAGACCGTGAATTTTGGAAAATGTGCGGGTCATGACGGTGTTTTCGCTGTTCGCCACCAGCTCAATCCCGGCCTCGTAATCGTTGCGCCGGACATATTCGGCATAAGCGGCGTCAAGAACCAGCAGCACATCGGCGGGCAAACCGGCATGCAGGCGGCGGATTTCATCATGGGAGATATAAGTGCCGGTGGGGTTGTTGGGATTGGCGAGAAAAACGATTCTGGTTTTCTTCGTCACCCGCTCAAGAATTGAATCCACATCGGTGGTGCAATCGTTTTCCGGCGCAACGACCGGGACGCCGCCATTGGACAATATGGCGATTTTATACATCAAAAAGCCGTGCTCGGAATAAATCGCCTCATCGCCGGGGGAAAGATAGGCCTGGGCCAGAAGCGATAAAATCTCGTCAGAACCCGCGCCGCAGACAATGCGCTCGATATTAAGCCCGTAGCGCGCCGCAATCGCCTCGCGCAGGGCAAAAGCGCCGCCATCGGGGTAAAGCTCAAGGCTTTGCCCGGCTTTTGTAAAGGCTTGCACCGCTTGCGGGCTGGGGCCGAGCGGGGTCTCGTTGGAAGAGAGCTTGTAAACCGGGCCGTCCGTGTCCGCGCCGCTCTTGCCGCCGACATAGGGGCTGATCTTTAAAACCCCGGGGGCGGGGCGGGGCGGGTTACTGGCGTTGCTCATCTATTCGTCTCCTGTCGTAATGGGGTTGGCATAGCCGCCCAGAATGATTGTGTCCATGTTGCCGGAGCTTTGGTTTGCCTCGCCTGTCCAAAAGCCGTTAATGGCGGCCAGCCAAATGATTTTTTCCGGGTTTTTCCGCTCAGGCGTCTTTGCCACTATCCGGGAGTCAAACCCGGCTTTCATGATCCGGTCGGTAATTTGCCGCTCTGATACCTCACTCCCGGCGGACAGGGCAAGCAAGGTTGTGTCATCGCCGGACGGTTCATAAGGGGCGTGCGAGATGACCAGAATGGAGGGCTGGGGCGTTTTGTCTTTATCCGGGCCGGTAAAAAAAGGCAAGGAGGCGATCACGCTTATGCCCTTTTGGCGCAAATGGATCAGTTCAGGCCACCAGGGGGCCGCTTCATCAGCTTCCGGGTAAGGCAGCAGGCCCAGCCCGGCCGGATCATTCGCAACCGCGCTTAAAACCGCGCTGGCATCTTCATGCACATGGATATGGGCCGAGGCGCCGTAATAAAACCGGCCGATATCGTGAAAGGCAAGCAGATTGGCGCCGCCGCAGATATAAAGCCCGTAAGGGGCCTGCATCTGGGTCAGCGAGGCGATGATCTCGCGCCAGATGCGGGCCACGGCGGTAAAGGGCAGATTGCCCTTGTGGCGCTTTTTGAGCCGCCGGAGCATATCCGCCTCGCGGGCGGGGCGGTAGGCGCTCAAGATTTCGCCCTCGCCTTCCATGGCGCTTTTGGCGGCGCGGATGGCGCTGGCCAGCTTTGCCCTTTGCATCAGGAGGTCATGGATGGAATCATCAATTGTATCGATCTGGTTGCGCAGTTCACCAAGATCAATATTTTTATTCGTGTCCTTAATGCTCATTGTGGTCCTGCCGCGGCGTGAAGTTGTATTCCTATCATTTAAAGGACTTCCCCGCCGAAGGAAACCGTTTGCAGGCAAAGCGGTTTAATGAGCCGGGTGCCAAAGAAAGGATTGACGCACTCCTGCATAATGGTTTTAACTGTGCGCCTCGTGGTGATTTGGCCGGTCGGCTTGCAGCCACGTAAAAAAATTCGCTAAAAGGCCGTGACGTGAACGCCCCGGACCTGATGCGATCGGTTTGAAGATCAGGCGGCATGCAGGCTGCCTTGTTAGGGTTCGCGGCATGAATCATGCACCAGAAAAAATTGAGCATTTTGGCAAGGATGAAGCGCTGGTTCTTGACAGCGGCGTAAAGCTCGGCCCGTTTTCGGTGGCCTATGAAACTTACGGCGAACTTAATGACGACAAATCCAATGTGGTGCTGGTCTGCCATGCCTTAACCGGTGATCAATACGCCGCCAGCACCCATCCGATTACCGGCAAGCCGGGCTGGTGGTCGCGCATGGTCGGGCCGGGGCGGCCGGTGGATACGCAGCGGTTTTTTGTCATCTGCCCCAATGTGATCGGCTCGTGCCTGGGCTCGACGGGTCCGGCCTCGATCAACCCGGAAACCGGCGAGCCTTTTGGCATCTCCTTTCCCGTCATCACCATCAACGATATGGTCAAGGCGCAGGCGCGGCTTCTGGAGCGGCTTGGCATTGAGGATCTGTTTTGCGTTATCGGCGGCTCCATGGGCGGCATGCTGGTGCTGCAATGGGCGGCGAGCTACCCGGAAAAAGTTTTCGCCGCTGCCCCCATCGCCACCGCGGCGCGCCATTCCTCGCAGAATATCGCCTTTCACGAGGTGGGGCGTCAGGCGATCATGGCGGACCCGGAATGGTGCGGCGGACGCTACGCGCAAGAGGGGCGCAACCCCAAGAAGGGTTTGGCGGTGGCGCGCATGGCGGCGCATATCACCTATCTTTCCGAAAACGCCCTGCACCGCAAATTCGGCCGCAATTTGCAGGACCGCGATGCGGTGACCTTCGGCTTTGACGCCGATTTTCAGGTGGAATCCTATCTGCGCTATCAGGGGGTTACCTTTGTTGATCGTTTTGACGCCAATTCTTATCTTTATGTGACGCGGGCGATGGATTATTTCGATCTGGCCCAGGCGCATGGCGGCGCTCTGGCGGCCGCTTTCAAGGGTACGAAAACCCGCTTCTGCGTCGTCTCCTTTACCAGTGACTGGTTGTTTCCGACCGAGGAAAGCCGCGAGATCGTGCATGCATTAAACGCCAATGCGGCCAATGTCAGCTTTGTCGAGATCGAGACCGACAAGGGGCATGATTCGTTCTTGCTGGATGAGCCGGAAATGATTGACGCCATGGACGGGTTTTTCCGCTCGGCGGCCAGGGCGCGCGGGCTTGAGGATCAGGAAAAGGGTTCGCATGGCTGAGAATTCATCAAATCCCAATAATGCCACGACCGGCCTTGCCGCGCTGGATCACCGCATTGACCTGCAAATTATTGCCCGGATGGTCAAACCCAATTCCAAGGTGCTTGATGTGGGCTGCGGCGACGGCGAATTGCTGGCGCTTCTGGCCAAGATGCACAATGTTGACGGGCGCGGGATGGAGCTGTCGCAAAGCGGGGTCAATAAATGCGTGGCACGCGGGCTTTCGGTGATTCAGGGCGATGCGGACCGGGATCTGGCGGAATATCCCTCCGATGCGTTTGATTTTGTCATTTTAAGCCAGACCCTGCAGGCAACGCGCAATCCGCGCGAGGTTTTGCGCCAGATGTTGCGGGTGGGGCGCCATGCGATTGTCTCTTTCCCCAATTTCGGCAGCTGGCGGGTGCGCTCGTCGCTTTTCTTTGGCGGGCGCATGCCGGTGAATGAAAGCCTGCCGCATAACTGGTACGACACGCCCAATATCCATTTTTGCACCATCGATGATTTCACCGCGCTTTGCGATGAGATGAATGTGACGGTTGAAAAAGCCGTTGCGCTGAAAGCAAATGGCCAGAAAATGAAATTCGGCCATTCGCGCTTTGTCAATCTGCTGGGCGAACAGGCGGTGTTTCTGCTCAAGCGGGAGGTGAACACGCGATCGTGAGCTTATGTTTTATTCCTCGCGGTAAAAGAATAGCTTCTCGCTGCAAATGAGGCTAAAACTCGGCACCGGAGATCGGGTGCAGGAGAGAAGAGTTTGAGGCTGGTGGCGGAAAATCTGGAATGCGTGCGCGGCGGGCGGCGGGTTTTTTCATCGCTTTCGTTTTCCTGCGCCGCCGGTGAGGGGCTGCTTCTGACCGGTCCCAACGGGTCGGGCAAATCAAGTTTGCTCAGACTGATCGCCGGGCTGGTGCAGATACGTTCGGGCCAACTTGGTCTTGAAGGCGGTGATGACGAGCTCAGTATCGGCCAGCACAGCCATTATGCCGGCCATCTCGACGCCCTGAAAACCGCCCTTACCGCCTATGAGAATCTTGAATTCTGGGCGGCGCTTTACGGCGGAGATCCCGATGCGGCGCTGGAGGGGTTTAACCTTTCCCATCTCAGCGATATTCCGGCCGGGTTTTTATCCGCCGGGCAAAAGCGCCGTCTGGGGCTGGCGCGATTGTTTCTGGGTAACCGGCCCTTGTGGCTGCTTGACGAGCCTTCGGTTTCGCTCGATGCGGCCTCGCGCGATATTCTGGGGGCGATCATGAAGGCCCATATGGCGGCGGGCGGGCTTTTGATCGCCGCGACCCATGTCACTCTCGGGGTGGAGTTCAGCCGCGAGTTGAAACTGGGCGGCAGGGCGGCATGAATTCTTTTTGGGCAATTTTCAGGCGCGATATCCGTCTGGCCATGCGTCAGGGCGGCGGCGGCGGCATGGCGGTGGGGTTCTTTCTCATTGTGATTTCCATCCTTCCGCTCGGGGTGGGGCCGGATCTCAATCTGCTGGCGCGTATTGCGCCGGGGCTTTTATGGGTGGCGCTGCTGCTTTCGGTGCTGCTTTCGCTCGACCGGATTTTCCATGCCGATTATGAAGACGGCACGCTTGATCTGCTGGCCACCGGGCCGCTGCCGCTCACGCTCGTGGTGATTGCCAAGATGCTGGCGCACTGGATCACCACCGGATTGCCGCTGGTGATCGCCGCGCCGGTGCTGGGGGTTTTGCTCAATCTGGATACGCAGGCTTTTTTGCCCCTCATGCTGACCATGCTGGCGGGAACCCCGGCGCTTAATTTTCTCGGCGCGATCGGGGCGGCGCTCACTCTCGGGGTGCGGCGCGGCGGCTTGTTGATCTCGCTTTTGGTGTTGCCGCTCTATGTTCCGGTGCTTATCTTCGGCGTCGGCGCGGTGAATGCGGTTCTGGTGGGGCCCTCGCCGTTTGGCTCGCCGTTCTTGATTCTTCTTGCCATCACGCTGGTGAGTGCGGTGATTAGTCCGATTGCGGCCGCCGCCGCCATTCGCTTGAATCTCGATTGAATTTTCTGTGAGTTGCACAAACAGACACAAAAGAGTAGATCAAAACCATGTTCGATTATTATGCCAATCCGGCCCGTTTTATGAAACTTTCCGGGGCGCTCCTGCCCTGGGTGAGCGGGTTGACCGTTATCCTCTTTGCCGTTGGTTTGTATTGGGGGCTGTTCATTGCGCCGGCGGATTATCAGCAGGGTGAAACCGTGCGGATCATGTTTATTCATGTCCCCGCCGCCTGGATGGCGACATTTGTCTATGGCTATATCGCCTTTGCCAGCGCGGTTTCGCTGATTTTCAAACATCCGCTGGCGGATGTCGCCGCCAAATCCGCCGCGCCGATCGGGGCGGCTTTTGCTTTTCTTGCCCTGATGACCGGTATGATCTGGGGCAAGCCCATGTGGGGC
>CAZIVB010000073.1:0-2636 GCA_964542565.1 uncultured Hyphomicrobiales bacterium
CATAGCTCGGCGTTTCGCACTCCGGCAGCAGAGTCACCAGCTGCGCCTGATCATTAACGACATAATCGGGCAGCATGGCGATGCCGATATCGGCCAGCACGGCGCGTTTGAGCGCGTAGATGTTATCGATCAGCATAACCGGATCACGCGGCGGCAACCCGGCGCGCCCGGCGGTGATCAGCCAGTTGATTTCCTTCAGATAATCCGGCGCGGGCCCGAAAGCGAGAATCCTGTGCTTGTTCAGATCTTTAAGCTTGCGCGGAATCCCGTGTTCTTTCAGATAGTTCGGCGAGGCGTAGATGTGGTTGTGAACCGTAAAGAGCTTGCGCTGGATAAGCCCCTGCTGCACCGGCTGGCGCAGCCTTATGGCGATATCGGCCTTGCGGGTCTGCAAATCCAGTTCCTCATTCACCAGCAGAAGCTGCAATTTGACATCCGGGTAGAGCTTGACGAACTCGGACATGCGCGGCGTGAGCCATACCGAGCCCAGCCCCACCGTTGCAGTGACCCGCAAGGGGCCAAAAGGCTTCTCGCTGCTATCGGCCAGACGGGTTTTGGTGTTTTCGAGCTTGTCGAGGATTTCCCACACCGTCTTGAACAAAAGCTCGCCCTGCTCGGTCATCACCAGCCCGCGCGCATGGCGGTTGAACAGCGGCACGCTCAAATCCCGCTCCAGTGCCGAGATTTGGCGGCTGACGGCGGATTGGCTCAGATTCAGGGTTTCACCGGCCCTTGTGAAGCTCCCCGCCTCGCCCACCGCATGAAACACGCGCAATTTATCCCAGTCCATCATGCCATCCCTCAATAACCTCTATAGATGCACCGGTTCTTGCGACCGGATTGCACAAATACGCTGAACTATGGCGGGTTTGGGCGTCCGGGTAAAGCCATGTTCATAGGCCACAACCTGCAAATCCCCCCGCACCGCATCCAAAAGCTCACCCGGTTTGAGAAGAAAATCAGGATTTGCCGGACGGCCATAGGCCTCGTTGCCGCGCGCAAAGGTCTCGAACAGCAAAACCCCGCCGCCGCCAACCGCAGCGACGATCCGGGGCATCAGCGGCCGGAAGAGATAATTGGTAACGATTACGGCGTCAAAATGGCGCTCACCCAGCGGCCAGGGCGCGCCGTCTTCAAGATCAGCCTCTATGCACTCGGCCCCCTCAAGCCCGGCAACGGCGCCGATATCCCGGTCAAGCGCCGTGACCTTGCAGCCAAGTTGCAGCAAAAAGCGCGTATGACGCCCCTTGCCGCAGGCCAGATCAAGCCCCCTTGCCCCCTTGCGGAGCAAAGGCGCAAAGCGGCGCACCCACGCCGAGGGCGCTGTCACGGCGTTGCCATTTCACCATTGCGGTAATCATTCAGGGCCTGATTAAGCTCGCCGGCAACCGCTTCGGGTTCACCGATATCGGAAACCCGGTAACTCCGCCCGTCCCGGGTTTCAACCACAATCTCGCCAACGCCGAATTTGCGGCCGATAAAGTTCTGCACCAGACGGATATTGCCGACATCGTCAAGCGGGATCTGGACATGAGCCAGCCGCGGCCAGCCGCGCGCCAGACAAAGCTCAGGCCCGGCCAGGGCGATCCATACCGAATTGTAACGCAAAAAGCCGTAAACCAGCAGCAGGGGAGAACCGATGGCGAAAACCAGGATGCAAATCCGCGCCACCACCCCGTCGCCGCGCCCCAGAAGAACCAGCACCAGCCACATAAGACCGTAGATCAAGGCCACCAGCAGCGCCGGTGCAAAAAGCGTCCAATGCGCCTGCCCCCGCGCCCAACCCCTGCTCTGCATATAAGCCCTCCCTGAGTCCGACCCGTGATTTCAACCGGCTTCCGGTCAAACTTTACAGCGAAAAGCAAATCTGTGAAAGGGGGCTTTGATCCTGAAAAAGGGCCGAAACACGTTTATTGCGGCACGTCAAAAAAGGTCGTATTTCTGGCCAGATTGCGTGTGGTTACCGCCAGTGAAGGGCCCTGCACCGCCGGGCCCGCGGCAATATAGCCGATAACCGTGCCGTTCGGCCCCTGCCGCGCCCGCCCGTATCCGGCCATGGCGGCGCCGTTCTCGATCCGGTAGGGAACGCTGATTTCACGATAGGTGACGAAAGGTTCGGCCGTTGGGCTCAGGGTGATGCCATTGGCCAGCCGGATCGGTTCGCGGAACAGCTTCTTGAGCTCTTTCTTGTCCATCTTGCGCGCAAACACGAAAATAAACGCCTTGTTGTCGGGTGTCATGACAAACATATCGAGATTTTCCGGCAGCATCCCGTGCCAGCCCATGGGCATGGTAAACCCGACGCCAACGCCGGCCACCTCAAGATATTCCCCGCCCGTATAACTCTTGCCCTTTTCTATGGTCACAGCCCCGGACATAGCCGAAGAGGTCATAAGAGCAACAACAAAGACACCGATCAAAGACAGGATTCGCAAATCACACCCTCCTAGCAATGGATACATCATGGTCACGCAGGCTTCAAGAAACTGTTAACCGTGATATAGTCCCGTTATCCCTCCCAAGATGACGAAAGACTCAACATCTCTGCATGAGCCGGAGCCGCATATTCCTATGGCTGGTAAAAAAGCACAAGAAAAAACTGTATATCACAATATTATAATATATTAATACTTGAG
>CAZIVB010000073.1:2736-10844 GCA_964542565.1 uncultured Hyphomicrobiales bacterium
TGTCACGCGGATTTTCAGCAAGCATCGATAGCGCCGCCTTTGTGCCGCACCGCCCCCAGCGCCCGGAAAAAACCGAGGGCGGGCGGGCACTGGAACTGGTGAGTGAGTTTGAGCCGGCGGGCGATCAGCCCGAAGCCATCACCGAACTGGTCAGGGGGCTGAAGGATAACGAGCGCACCCAGGTGCTGCTCGGCGTCACCGGCTCGGGCAAGACCTACACCATGGCCAAGGTGATCGAGAAGACCCAGCGCCCGGCCCTGATCCTGGCCCCCAACAAAACCCTCGCCGCCCAGCTTTACGGCGAGTTCAGAAATTTCTTCCCCGGTAACGCGGTGGAATATTTCGTTTCCTACTATGATTACTACCAGCCCGAAGCCTATGTGCCGCGCACCGACACCTATATCGAAAAGGAAAGCGCCGTAAACGAGCAGATCGACCGCATGCGCCATTCCGCCACCCGCGCCCTGCTGGAGCGCGATGATGTCATCATCGTCGCCTCGGTGTCCTGCATCTACGGCATTGGCTCGGTGGAAACCTATTCCACCATGACGGTGACAGTGAAAACCGGCGCGGATGCCCCGCGCCAGCAGCTTCTCACCGATCTCGTCGCCCTGCAATACCAGCGCAACGACATGGCGTTTCAGCGCGGCACCTTCCGGGTACGCGGCGACAGTATCGAGATTTTCCCGGCCCATCTGGAAGACCGCGCCTGGCGCATCTCACTGTTTGGCGACGAAGTGGAGCGCATCGACGAGTTTGACCCGCTCACCGGCGAGAAAACCGCCAAACTGGATGCGGTTAAAATCTACCCCAACTCGCATTACGTCACCCCGCGCCCCACCTTGCAACAGGCGATCAAGGGCATCAAGGCCGAGCTGCGCAAGCATCTGGACGTTCTGAACGCCGAAAACCGCCTGCTGGAAGCCCAGCGCCTCGAGCAGCGCACCATGTTTGATCTGGAGATGATCGAGGCCACCGGCGCCTGCGCCGGGATCGAGAATTATTCGCGTTATCTCACCGGCCGCGCACCCGGTGAGCCGCCGCCGACCCTGTTTGAATATCTGCCCCAGAACGCCATCGTCTTCACCGATGAGAGCCATGTCACCATCCCGCAGCTCGGCGCCATGTACAAGGGCGATTTCAAGCGCAAGACCACGCTGGCCGAGTTCGGTTTCCGCCTGCCCTCATGCCTTGACAACCGGCCGCTGAAATTTGAGGAATGGGACGCCATGCGCACCAGCACCATCTGCGTCTCCGCCACGCCGGGCCCGTGGGAGATGAACCAGACCGGCGGCGTTTTCGCCGAACAGGTCATCCGCCCCACCGGCCTCGTGGACCCGCAGATCATCATCCGCCCGGCCACCTCCCAGGTTGACGACCTGCTCGACGAATGCCGCCGGACAGCGGCAAAAAGCCAGCGGGTTCTGGTCACCACCCTGACCAAACGCATGGCCGAGGATCTGACCGAATACATGCATGAGACCGGCATAAGGGTGCGCTATATGCATTCGGATATCGACACGCTGGAGCGCATCGAAATCATCCGCGATCTGCGCCTTGGCGCTTTTGACGTGCTGATCGGCATCAATTTGCTGCGCGAGGGGCTCGATATCCCCGAATGCGCCCTCGTCGCCATTCTCGACGCCGACAAGGAAGGGTTTTTGCGCTCGGAAACCTCGCTGGTGCAAACCATCGGCCGCGCCGCCCGCAATGTCGATGGCCGCGTCCTCCTTTACGCCGATAAAGTCACCGGCTCCATGGACCGCGCCATCACCGAAACCAGCCGCCGCCGCGAAAAACAGACCGCCTGGAACACTGCCAACGGCATCACGCCTGAATCGGTGCGCAAGAATATCGGCGATATCCTCGACAGCGTCTATGAGCAGGATCACTTTACTCCCGATGCCGGATTTGCCGAAGACGGCCATATGGTCGGTCACAACCTGAAAGCCCATATGGAGGATCTGGAAAAACGCATGCTCAGCGCCGCCGACAATCTTGAGTTTGAAGAAGCGGCCCGGCTGCGCGATGAAATCAAGCGTCTTTCCGATAACGAGCTTCTGCTCGCCAACAACCCGCTAACGCGTCAGAAATCAGCGCCGCGCTCACAAGGCGGCCGCCCCGGAACCCGCACCTACAAGAGCAAGAGCAAAACCAAAGGGGTAAAAGCCTACCGCAATTCATAAGGTTTTGGCGGATGACGCCGGATCGGGTAAGATGGCCGTTCAGCCAGAAAAACAGGAGGCCCGAATGATCCCCGCCCGCACTCTCGCCGTCCTCAGCCTGCTTGTCCTTGCCGCCTTGTCCAGTACCCCCGGAACGGCAATCGCCGGAACCAGCCTGTGGTCCCATAACGGCTCAATCATGGAATGGTATTCTTCCGGCCCGTATCGACGCATCAGCTATTACAACCCGCGCCCCGGTCTCGCCGTTGCCCCCGGGACGGTGCTGTTCGAGGGCCAGCGCCGCGGCAATGTCATGTCCGGCACCGCCTATGTCTTCAGCCGTGGCTGCCCGCCCGCCCCCTATGAGGTTTCGGGCAACATCAACCCGGCCAACCAGACCCATGTCGTCCTCTACGGCGCCGCCCCCATCCGCGCCAGAGGCAGTTGCCGCGTTATCAGCTACTCCGGCAACAGCGCCAATGCGCGGCTGGAGTTCAATTATCTGCGAAGAATGTAGGTCAGGCGACCCGCATACGCTCGACCAGAAACGCGGTATAGGCCTGATCGGTACCCAGGATATGGTTTTTCAGCCAGTCAACGAGGAAATCGAGAACCTCCTGACCGATTTCGGCCTTGCCCGCCTTCCAGTCGCTTTTGAGGTCGAGAACTTTCTCCAGCAGATCATTATGCTGCTGCTGATGCGCCGCGGCATCGGGGTAGTCGTACATTTCAAACAGATCTTCTTCGTATTTAAAATGAACATCCGTGTAATCGGCAAGCGTATCGAATATTGCGCCAAGCAATCTGTCACTGCTATTGGCGTTGACCGCCATATCCATAAGATTTATCGCACGAACCAATATCATGTGCTGTTTGTCGATCATCTCAATACCGACACTGAAACTGTCATCCCATTCAAAAAGTGCCATTATCGTGCCTTTTGCTTTGATAGCTGTCTTGTCATTTACTTCCTGCCCCCAATACCATGAACGAGGGGCGATTCGTTACCCTGGCGGGAATGAATGCCGGAACCGTCAGGGTTTTGATGTCCCGGATTCCTCTCTGAGCGCGGAAAGACGTTTTGATGCATCCTCATGGCCCTTTCTGGCGGCGAAATAATACAGAACCTTGGCCTTCACCAGATCCGGTTTCACACCGAGAACGCTCTTGATCTTGCCCAGATAAAGCGGGTCATAAGTTTGCGCCAGTTTAAAAGCCGCCTCGGCGCTGCCGCTGCTCACGGCGTAATCAAGCACATTGCGCGCTGAAACAATATCGCCCTGGTCCATTAGCTGGTTGGCCCGCTCGATCAGCTCCTTTTGCTCCGGCGAGGTCAGCACGGGCGGTGAAGCGGGGGCCGGACCCGGCGCTTTGGCCGCTGCAACCGCCTCTTCGCTGGCCCTGGCGGGCGCATCGGGGGCGGCAATCACCACCTTGAATTTTTCCCTCTCCGTCAAATCGCCCGCCGCATCCATCAAGGAAACCGCAACATCAAACTCGCCTTCATAGTCCTGCGGCGATGTCAGGGTCAGGCGCAAGGTGTCCCATACAGTCATGACCCACTCGCCCTCTTCGGTGCGCTTGCCGGCCGAGAGCTTGAAATTTTCCGGTATGCCCACCAGCACAATCGCCGTTTCCGGCTTGATGCTTGCGCCGGTCATATTGATCTTGAGATCAATCTCGGCCCCCGGTTCACCGGACACGGTGCGCATTTCAGGCGCCGAAGCGGCGGCAATCTTCGGCGCGGCCGCTGCGGGATTTGCCGTTTCCGCTTCTTTCACCGGCGCGGCGATTACCGCTTCGGGCGCCGGAGTTGCCGGCGGCGTTGTCATTTGCGTTTCAACCGCGGGAGCGGCAATTTTCATCTTCACGCCTTGCTGATAGGTGGAAAAATAATATCCGCCCGCTCCGGCGCCGATGACCAGCAGAACGATGAAGGCACCGGCAAACATATAGCCCCATCCGCTTGGGCGCTGCGTAATCACCGCAGGCTGAGCGACCGGCATCGGCACAATATCATGCTCGTGTCTCAACACATTGATATCCTGTTTCAATTCGGTCAGCATGCCATAAATATGGTCTTCCTCGCCGCTGCGCGATGAAGAGGCGGTCTCCGCCTTCAACACCTTGATATCGCCTTTCAGATCGGCAAGAAGTTCATAAAGATGCTCCTCGCCCTCAGGAGCCGCCGGGCCTGCATGTTCGGCTTTCAGAGTGTTGATATCGTTTTTCAGATCCGCCAGAAGCGCAAACATATGCTCCTCGCCTTCCGGAACAGACGGCGCGTCCTGTTCCGCCTTCAAGGTTTTGATATCACTTTGAAGCTCGGCCAGAAGCCCGAACATATGGTCCTCGTTCTCTGAGACGCGCGGCGGCGCGCTCTCGGCTTTTAAGTCCTGAATGTCTTTTTTCAGCGCATCGAGCATCTCGAACATCTGCGCTTCCTCGCCCGGAGCCGCCGTTTGCTCCTGCTCGACCTTGAGCACCTTGATGTCATCTTTCAAGGCGGCCAGAAGATCATATAGATGCGTCTCCTCATCCCGGGGCGCGGCCTCGGTCTCTTCTTGCTCCTCCTTCAGGGCCGAAATATCCTTTCTCAGATCAAGCAGCAGCGCGCGCAGGTTTTCCTCCTCCACCGTTTCCGCCGCCGGGGCATTGTCATCTTGCGTAAGCTCCCCCTTGTTGTGAGGCAGGGCGAAGATATTGCTTTGATTTTCAATGTCCTTGGAAAGCAATTTCGATCTTGTCATTTTCTCTTCCTTTTTTCCCTCGCCTGCGCGTGATCCGGCCTCCCCGGAAGGGGGCTCGCTCTCTGGACCACTCCTGACCGGTTTCGCTTTGTCCGCGCTCTCATCCGGCTGCGTTTTCCCGCTACGGCCCGTTTTCCGGGGGGTTGGTTTCGCACCCCTGTTGTGTTTTCGGGTCTTGTCCATGGTCAACTCCACTTATTCTTTCAAATTCCTCTCCGGCGTATCCCCTGTTTGACCCTTTTCAGCCCGACTGCGCCCGTTTCAACGGCAACCTGATTGCAACACTCTCAAGATGCCGGTTTTACCTTCCCGTTGTTTTGCGGCTTTGCACCGCCACCATCTTGCTGTTGTTTCAAAACCTGGTCCAGAATACGCTGCGCCGGCGCAAAGCGCTCCCATCCCGGCACCGTGGCGGCGATACTCATCTCGCGCCATTTCCTGTGCCGCGGCGGTTGTTTCAATTCATCCCGCTTGGAGAAAAACGCCTCGATGAAGCGTTTCACCTTGAAATAGCGTCCCGATTTTTTGGTCCATTTGTAAACGGCCAGCACCGTCCCCACCGATATGGTGGGGATACTGAGCCCTTTCGGGATAAGATCGGGATAGTCAAGATGGGTAAAAGAGGCCGGCAGATAAGCCTCCCGCAGCGGCTTGGCGTAATCGACGGGCAGCAAATGGAGCCCCTGCCCCGCCTTGAGGGAAAGGATGGAACCCGCCGGTTTTCCCATCACAAAGGCCGCCGCCGCGATCTCGCCCGTCCTGATCTTTTCAAGCGCCAGCGCCGGATCAAAATGAACCGGCAGAACCTCGATACCCAGATTATCGAAAACCGCCGAGGCGGTAATAAAAGCGCCGCTTCCCCTGACGCCAAGGCTCACCTTGCGGCCATTCAAATCCCGGATGGTGCGGATTTGCGGCCCGGCGACAATATGAAGCTCCTGATTGAACAGCTTGGCGATATAGTTGATGCGGGTATTGATATTGGGATGCACCTGATTTTTCTTGATATAGGCGAGAACATCGGACTGCACGATCCCCACATCTATGCCCTTGAGATAGAGGATATCATCGATATTCTGCAACGAGCCCTGGCCGATAATCGGCAGGATACGCAGCGTTTCGCCGTCATTGAGAACAGAGGCCAGATCAGCCGCGATGCGCAGATAAGTCCCCCCGAAACTGCCCGATATCACGCCCACGGTGCCGTTATTGATCCGGGTGATATTCTGGGCTTTCGTTCCGCGCGCCTCGGCCGCAAGACCGGCGAACAAAAACACCGCCGCCGCGATCATCACCGCAAGGACGCGAAACTCCACTCTCATTGACGCAAGTTTACTCAAAGAACTCTCACACTACCTGACCGGGCATATCCTACCTGTCTGTACAGATCAGGACGGACCAACAATCATGCCTCAAAACGATCATTTACCCGGCTCCGCCGCCGCCATTATGATCCATCATTTTTCCGCGCACAAACCAAACCCTAAACAATGGTTAACGGCCCGTTTCCGCTGCCGGTGTTATGGCGGATAACAGCATGGCCACATTCACCTTGCCCGAGGCATCTTTCAGCACATCCGGCGCCGCTTCGGCCGGAAGCTCCGCCAGCGCGCTTTCCAGCATAAGCTCGACATCGCGCAGCGCCTTGCCCTGACGGGCCGCCGCGGCAACCAGTTTCGTCATTCTGGCCCGCAATACAGCGGCGGGATCCCCGCCGCTTGCCGTTGCACCTGGCTGCTTCCCAAGCGCCACAACCGCCAAAACGACCGATTTCGTTAATAAATTCAATGATTCAATCTTCCCCTCCGCTAAATCCGGAGCTTTAACCGGCGCTGAAGCCATCTTCTCCGGCGCGGCCGCGCCCCCACCCGGCGCCTCCGGGGTGCCGCCCGAGACAGCCGCTGCCTTGCCCGGCGCCGCCAATATCCCGGCCGCCGGCGCCGCAACCGGTTCGGCAACAGCTTTGGCCGCACCGCGCTCCGCCAGCCCGGAATCGGACAAAACCTCTTTCAGCGCCCGCTCGGGTTGCAAATCCGCCTTCAGGCTGGCCGCCGAATCGGCCATGACAGGCGCAGTTCGCCGCGCCGCCGCGCCGCCGGGCGCAATATGGGCATTTTCCCCCGCGGCAATGCGGCCCACATCCTTGTCTATTGCCGATATTACCTTATCCGCCGCCTCACCCGGAACCGCTTCTGCCGCGGCTTTTTTGGCGATTGTGACCTCCGGAACGGCAAAAACGGCTTCCTTCTGCCCGAGGGAATAAAACCCGTAACCGGCAATGCCCATGGAGACAGAGCCCACAACAAAAACGGCAAAAATCAACGCCTTGTTGCGGCGCGGCGGGACTTCACCATTATCGGACCATTCATATTCCGTAGCGGCGGTTTTTCGCCCTGAGTTCGACATCGTGCTCAGCATGGCGTTGATGGATTCTCTTGACGCGTCCGCCCAGGCACTGTTTTCACCGGCAGGATGCGGATTTGCGGCGGCAGAGCTTATAGTCGTGCCGAAATTTGCATCATCCGCGTCAGAAACGTCCTTCTGGCTGTACATATCGGCAAGGCTTTGGGTAATTTCGTCCAGACGCAGCGCGCCGGGCGTCTTGTCTTCCCAATTCCCCAAATTGCGCATTCCCCGCAATTGCTCTGAATCTCTCGACTGATTCAAGGTTTTTACTCCACTGGCCCAGCATTCGTGCAATACCGAACGCTGCCCCCGACCCCACTCGACAATACAGCCTCTCGAAAAAACCAGTCAAACCGCAACTGTACATTGAGTTAATGTTGTGTGGCTTTCTATGGTAAAATTTTCTCTATTACGGCAATAGCCATATAAATTTGCCCATATTGTGGCAATGGCGTCCCTTATCCATTTAACAGGCCTCTTTTACCCTCTGCCTGATCCTAGCAACGAAAGAGGCAGGCCGCGCAGAACCTGGCTTACCGGCCTGAAAAAGAGATTTGGCGATCCCGGCAGGATTCGAACCTGCGACCTGCGGATTAGAAGTCCGCTGCTCTATCCAGCTGAGCTACGGGCGCATCTTGTTATCTACTATAGCTTTACGTCATTGCGAGTGATAGCCGAAAATGGGTGACACTCAACAAACACTCTATTGGCAGCTTTAAGTACGGTCGGAACGTGCAACCGATCGGCTGTCCCCTGCGTTTTCATCCTGCGTGCCATGTTAACGTAG
>CAZIVB010000073.1:10854-11209 GCA_964542565.1 uncultured Hyphomicrobiales bacterium
CTTGCCACCCGTTTTCTGCACCTCTTGCAATCAAATGACACCCGCCCAAAGCACCGGCACGTGTCACCATGAAAGACAAGTCTACCACTACCCCCACCATCAAGCCAAGTCAGGCCAACTTCATTCGGCCGTACCCGGACTTCCCGCTATCGCCCCCCCCCCTCTGGCCAGTTACATAAGAGGATCCGTGGACGACGTGTCTATTTGGGCTACGCCGACGACTGGCAAGCGACGATGGAAAAGTACGAGCACGATCGCGAATTGCTCCATATGGGGCGTACTCCACGCCCAAATCCCGACTCGCTAACGATCAGCGGTCCTTGCCGTCTCTTTCTAGCTGCCAAAGAAAAACGCC
>CAZIVB010000074.1:0-11068 GCA_964542565.1 uncultured Hyphomicrobiales bacterium
GGCAAAGCCCGCGAAGCGCGTTTCCATGCCCTTCCCGTTTAATATCCGGGCGTTGCTGGGGGGGTGGAAGTTGTTGTTTTTCGCGCCGGGGAAAATTGTTGCCGGCCGCGATGAGAGCCGCGGCGTTGCCCGCGGCGCTTATCTGGTGAACGGGCCGGGGCATTGCGCGGAGTGCCATACGGGGCGCAATTTGCTCGGAAGCTGGCAGCAGGAGAACTGGCTGGGCGGAACCTCCCGGGGGCCGGGCGGCAAACCTGTGCCCGGCATTACAGGGCGCAGCAAAAACGGGCTGGGCGAGTGGGGCCATGAAGATATTATTTTTGCCATTAAATACGGCATGTTGCCCGATGGCGACGTGGTTGGCGGTTCGATGGGGCTCGTTGTCGAGCAAAATCTGGCTGAACTCAGTGATACGGATGCAAGGGCCATCGCGGATTACCTGAAATCCCTGCGCCCATAGAGCTTTTCCGGTTTTGACTGAACATAGCGCACGGCAGGTGCTGTTTTTGCGTTTACTAACCCTTTTTTGTCATTCCCGCGCAGGCGGGAATCCAGCACTATCAATGGGTTATCTCCATATCTCCTGGATTCCCGCCTGCGCGGGAATGACGAAACCATTTGTGCCGCGCACTGTGAAAAAGGATCGTATTCACGCTCCAGCTTTTTGTTTTTGCCGCATATCTTGTCGGAAAACCGGTTCCCGCTTTTCCGGAAAAGCTCTGGCAGTGGGGGGCGTAAAAACGACTTTGAATGAACGGGGTCTGAACGGGTGGATCAGATTTGGTTCAGCTTATTATAATTAGTCTAGTTACATAATGGAATTGCCATTCATAACAAGGGTAGAAAAGAGATCATTATGAACACTAGACACATCCTCACTGCGGCACTGGTTTTTGGCACTATCGGACTGGGCGCGGCGCTTTCACCGGCAGCGGCGGCCCCGGTCAATATAACCCTGAACCCCATGGCCATGAGCGACAATCTGAATGTCACGAAAATATCCGGCCGGCATTATCGCGGACAACGGCAAATCCGCCGCCACAGGGCCGTGCGCAAGCACCGGAGGGCTCGCAGGGGGTATCGCAACCGCGCCTTTGGCGCTTACGGTGTGGCCGCGGCGCTGAATTCCACCTGCAGTTTTTACTACCGGAAGGCGGTCACCACCGGATACCGCTACTGGTGGGTCAAGTTCAATCACTCCTGCGAGCAATAATCCGTGGCCTGTTTCAAATCTTGCCGGTTTGTGTGCCGCCGCCCTTCACGGGCGGCGGTTTTTTGCATTTTTCGAGGCCAGAATTGCATTGGCCAGTTCCAGATGGGCGCGTTTGTCCACATCGATGGCAATTTGCGCCTGGGGCAGGATGACGGCGGCGATCTTGAGCCCGAGATGTTTCGAGATATGGGCGAGCGCATCTTCAACACTCCAGATTCTGAGCAAGAATCCGAGCAGGTTGAGAGGCCCGAACATGGAGACGATTTTCCACGGCCTTTTGCGGTTGCTCTCGGTATGTTGCCATATCTCGACCACGCGGCGGCTTTGCGGCGTCATGAGGGCAAACAGATTGCAGCCGGTATAAGCGCCGCCGCGAAAGCGCCAATAGGTGCGCCTTGAGTCCGGGAATTCAGCCTCAATGGTTTGGCGCGAGACCAGCCCGACGGCCAGATCGGCATTTGACGCGGCGGCGCGCTCAAGAAATTCATCGGTGATCTGGGCGCTGAGAAGGGCATTGTCCGCTGTCGTCACCAGCAGGGGAAGCTGGCGCTTTTCCAGCGCATCCCCGGCGCTGGCCGAGGCGCTGGCGAGGCTTTTTAATACGGTGATACCGGCTCTTTCCTGCAGTTCATTATAACCCTTGATGCGGTCAAGAACTTCAGGCGCATCGATGGAGACGGTGATGCGGCCGACCTGATTTGCCCCGGCAAGGGCTTCAAGCACGCGCATCAGCATGGGCCTGCCCCCGACCTCAAGGGTGCATTTGTGCAAGGTGCCGAATTCGTGCATGGTGGCCGCGCCGCGCGAGGCGGCAAGGACCAGGGCGGAGAAGGGTTTCTTTTCCTCTTTCCTAGAGGTCATCTTCGTAAATTCGGTAGGTTTTGTAATGCCGTCCACCGACGATTTTGGCGATGGTTTTCATGGCGTCATTATCCTCCAGAACCCAGGAAAGCTCGGCCCGTTTGGCGCCCAGCGGGTAATGATAGCCTCTTATGGCGTCAACCACCATCAGCGCCAGTCCCGCCCCCAGAGCGCCCTTCTGGAATTTCTTGCGCACCCCCATGAGCGGAATGCGGCCATCGGTGAAATGATGCACTTTGAGCCGCCATAAAAGTTTGGCCCAGCCAAAGGGAAAAAGGCGGCCGTCAAGGTCGCGAATCGAGTGATTGATATCGGGCAGGGAGATGATCATGGCGGCAGGTTCGCCGTCGATCATGGCGACCTGGCCGTAACCGCCCTCGACCAGCATTTTCAGATCATTGCCAAGTTTGTTAACCTCGGCGTCGGTCATGGGCACGAAGCCCCAATTGTCCGACCAGGCATCGTTGAAAATATCGAGAATGAGGGCCAGGTCTTCTTCAAAGGCGGACATGCGCATGGGGCGCACTTCAATTTTGCCCTGTTTTTGCGCCCGTGCAATGATGGCGTTGGCGACTTTTGGAAAGTCGGGGCCAACGTCATAATCATAGGCGAAGACATCCTTGGCCTTTTTAAGCCCCTGAGCTTCAAGTTGCGGCGCGTAATAGGGCGCGGCATGGCCCATGAGGAAACAGGGCGGGCGGTCAAAGCCTTCCACCAGAACCCCCATTTCATCATTGATGGAAAACGAATAGGGGCCGGAGATGCGTTTCATGCCGCGCCTTGTGAGCCAGTCCCTGGCGGTTTGCAGCAGAGCCTGGAAGACCTGCGCATCGTCAATGGCTTCCAGAAAGCCGAACTGGCCCATCTGGTCGTTATAGCGTTTCTGGTGAAGTTCGCAGATCTGGGCCGAGATGCGCCCGACGCAGGTTTCGCCGCGAAACGCCAGCCAGAGCTGGACCTCGGCATGCTCGAAGTAGGGATTTTTTCGCGGGTCAAGATGTTCGCGCCGCTCCATGATCAGCGGCGCGATCCAGTTGGGATCGCCCTTATACACGGTCCAGGGCAGTTTGATGAAGGTATCGATATCCTTCTTGCCGTTTACGTAGCGGATTTCAACGGGAGCGGTATCTGTCATTTCATATGCCCGAGACGGCTACGTCCCTCTCCTTGTCGGTTTTGCCGGTGACAAGATGCGCGCCGCCGTTTTCGATTTTATACAACCGATGCGCAATCTTCGACCAGGCCGGACGGTGGGTGATGGCCAGAATTGTGTAGCCGGGGGTGAGCTTGCGGATATTGCGGCAGATATCGCGCTCGGTTGGCTCGTCAAGGGCGCTGGTGACCTCGTCGAGAATCAGCAGATCGGGCCGGGTGATCAGGGCGCGGGCAAGGGCGATGCGCTGTTTTTGTCCACCCGATATGCGCCCGCCGCGCTCGCCGACCGAGGTCTCCAGCCCTTCGGGCATGGCGCGGACGATATCCTTCATGCCGGCCTGTTGCAGCACATCCCAGATCATGGCGTCGCTGATGGTTTCATCGCCAAGCGAGATATTGGCGCGGATGGTGTCATGGAACAGGGTCGGTTCTTGCGGCACATAGCCGATGCGCTGGCGCCAGGCCGCCATATCGATCTCGTCCAGCGGCGTGTCGTCAATCAGAATCTGGCCCGAATCGGGAACAAACAGACCGATTACAAGATCGGCAATGGTGGTTTTTCCCGAGCCCGAGGGGCCATGCAGCACCGTGACCTGATGCGCCGGGATTTCCAGCGAAACCTTGTCCAGAATGGTTTTTTCATGATAGGAAAAAGACACATCCTGAAAGGCGCAGGCCCGGTTCAGAACCGGCTTCTTGCGGCCTGTCCGGACCTCTTTATTGGCCTTTATCTCCTCGATCATGTTGTGCACGGCCCAATAGGCGCTTTCAAGCTGGACCGTTTCCTGCAAGTATTTCTGCGCTTTTCGCACCAGCGATATGACCTGTACGAAAATAAGGCCGGTGATCAGCAATTCCGGCACCGGGACCTTCCAGATGCCGGAGGCGAGGTAAATGCCAATGGCGACGGTGAGGACCAGAAAGACCTCGCCGCCATATTTAAGCCCCTGTTTGCTCAGGGCCTGAACAAAGACCGAATTTTTCAGACGGCGGATTTTGGCGTTGAAAAGGGCGGTGAAAATACCCTGCCGGTTCATCGCTTTCAGTGGTTTGATATTGTTCAGTGTGTCGGACAAAAGAGTGGTGATCTCTGATGTCCTGTCGGTTTGTTTCTGACCGGCCTTTTGCGACACCCGGATGAGGAAACTGAGCAGGAAAGCGATGAAACCGCCAATCACCAGTCCGGCCGCCGCCAGCCGCCAGGAAATGAGAAAAGCAACAATCAGATAGACGCAGGTTTGCAGCAGGAGGGCGAGAAACCAGCCCGCGAACATATAAGCGCTGCCGGCTCTGGTGGCGTCATTGCTGATGACATTGGCGATCTTGCCGGTGGGAAGGCCGGTGAAATAGCGCCAGCGCGAGTTCATCAGATGGGTCAGCAGCCGCAGGCGCAACCCGGCGGCAACGCTTGCGGTTGCATAGCCGACATAGCTCAAGGCGGCAAAAGAGAGCAGGGCCTTTATGGTGATGGCAACCACGATCACCACCAGCAAGGTGCCGGTGCTCGGGTTCAGGCCGATCGAGCCGAGAATCTTGACGACAAAGATGCTCAGCGGCGAAGCCTTGGCGCCGCTGCCGGTCAGATCGCTCAATAGCGGCAGAAAGGTCATCAGGCCGATGGCTTCGGCAAAGCCGGCCAGCAAAAGACAGGCCAGCACAATGGCGGGCCTTGTGCCGCGGGCCTGAAAGAAAATACGCAAAACACTCAACATAAAAAAAACCCTTTGGGCGCGTGTCCGTCTCGCGCGGCAGTTTATACCATGGATATTCGATGTGTCGTGGAAGATTTCAGCTCTGTTTTACAGATGGCAACTGGGCGCGATCCCGCGCTTTTCAAAATAGCGCTGGTGATACTCCTCGGCGGGCCAGAAGGTGGCGGCGTCCTCGATTTTGCTGGCAACGGGCCGGTCAAAGCGCCCGGATTTATCCAAAGCCTGCCTTGCGGCCTCGGCAATGGTTTTCTGCGCCCCGGTGGTGGTGAAAATCACCGAACGGTACTGGGCGCCGATATCAGGGCCCTGACGGTTGATCTGGGTCGGGTTGTGGCACGACCAGAATTTCTCCAGCAATTGCTCATAGCTCACCTGCTTCGGGTCAAAGGTGACTTCAACAACTTCCGCATGACCTGAATTGCCGGTACAGACATCTTCATAGGACGGGTTTTGCACCTTGCCGCCGCAATATCCCGATATGGCTTTTGCAACGCCGGGAATGGCGGCGAAAGCCGCCTCGACGCCCCAGAAGCATCCGGCGCCAAATATTGCTTTTTCCATCGCGCGTATTCTCCTTGTTGAGCTGTTTTAATCATTTCGGGGCGGGAATACGAGTCCCGCCTTGATAGTATTGATCGAAATACCGGGGGAATCAGTTAGGGTGGGGATATGAGCAAGAGGCATCCGATGACGGTGTTAAGCCGCTTTACCCTGCATCCCTTCTGGCGTCTGACCCGGGGGCTGACCCTCGGGGTGCGCGGCGTGGTTGTCGATTCGCTGGGGCGGGTGCTTCTGGTGCGCCACAGCTATTACCCCGGCTGGCATCTGCCCGGCGGCGGGGTGGAGCGCAATGAGACGGTGAATAACGCCCTTGCGCGCGAGTTGATGGAAGAGGCCGGGGTTGCGGTGATGGGCGAGCCGAAGCTGCATGGCCTGTTTGCCAATTTCAACAATTTCAAATCGGATCATGTCGCGGTTTTCATCATTGACACCTGGCATCAGGATGACTGGAAAAAATCAGCCGAGATCGCCGATAAAAAGATGTTTTCGCTTGATGATCTGCCGCAAAGCGTGACGCCGGGGACCATCCGCAGGCTGGCGGAAATCTTCCAGCATGCCCATAAATCCGCCAACTGGTAGGGATTGTCTCGACAGGCTTAACCAGACATGCTATCGGCTGGCCGGTATTGGTTTGTTTACTGGTCCTGAAAAATGTCCCTGACGCTCCGACGACGAATATTGCCGTTTTTATCACAACCGGAGGCACGCTTGCCCGCCGGCCGCTAGGTCTTGTTTTGAAAAACCGAGTTGGTCTGCCGCGCAAACCGCCGCCGGGTATCGAACAGCTTTTTTCATCGGGATGACCATGACCAATTCGCCATATTTTACCCTTGCGCCTCAGGGCGGCAATGATGCTGCGGCTATCGAAAACCTGCTTGATCTGGCCTTCGGCGCGGACAGGTTTGAAAAATCTTCTTATTTACTGCGCCAGGGCGTAGAGCCGATCCGCGCCTTGAGCCTTGTTCTGCGCCGCGGCGCGCATCTGTGCGGGACCATACGCTTCTGGCCGGTGACCGTTGGAGACGGGGCGCGGGCCCTGCTTTTGGGGCCGCTCGGGGTTCATCCTGAGTATCAGGGCCACGGGGGCGGGCAGATATTAATGCAGGCGGGGCTGTCAAAGGCGCGCGAGCTTGGGCATGAGCTGGTTTTTCTGGTGGGGGATCTGGCCTATTACAACCGGGCGGGATTTGCCCGCGTCCCGGCGGGGCAGGTGACTATGGCGGGAAAGTTTGAGCCGGAACGGCTGCTTTATACCGAGCTGGCTGAAGCGGCTCTGGAGGGCGTAAACGGCATGATGAAAAAAGCTCAGTAGCTTTCTTTTCGCCAGGTTGCGGCGGTAAGGCCGAGCAGGAGGGCGATGGCGAGGAGGCCGCTGAACAGGGGCAGGCGGGTTTGCCCCAGCAGTTTGACCGCGCCGCCGCGTTTCAGGCCGATCCAGCCGGGTCCATGCATGATGCGGCCCGGTTTGAGCAGGCGGATGGCGGGCAGGGTTATAGCGGCCTTTGCATCTTCGGGCGCGAGCCAGTTTATCGCCCCTCCGGTGGCCTGTATCAGGGGAGACAGGCGCTTTTGCGTGGCGCGGACATCTTTAAACTCGCGCGCGTTTGTCGGGCCCGTTGCGGTGATGGCGCTCAGATCGCCATTGGCTATGCGGTAAAAGCCGGTTTCTTTGGCCGCGATGATGGATTTGAAAATCCCCGGGGCAAATTCGCGCAGGGCGGTTTGGGATGTTTTTCCCGAGGGCGAGGTTATGCGGGCTTCAGGGACGCTGTCTTTCAATGAGCGGCGCTCGATGATGATCTTTCCCTCGCGCGATGAGGCTTTCAATGCCTCTTCTTCAAGATCGGGCTCTTTCATCAGCCAGTGGGCGAGGCGGCGCAACAGTTCTGCTTGCGGCCCGCCGCCCTCATAGCCGCGTGTCCAGAGCCAGGCGTGATCGGACAGAAGAAGCGCAACGCGGCCCTTTTGTTCGCGTGAAAGCAACAATAACGGACGCCCGTCCGGCCCGGACATCAAGGTGTTGCCCTTGACCGCCTTTGCCTCGATGAGCCGGAACCAGCGGCCCCAGTCGGGCGGGGTAACAGCGCCGCCGGGCAGCGCTCTGGTGACCGGATGGCGTTTGCCGAGCGGCGTGATCCGCGGCACATAGGGCGTCTCCAGCACCTTGCCGCCGGGGACGCCGGGCAGGATGGCGGAAAGGGGCGTGCGGTAAAGCGAGAAAGGGGAGGCGAAAGCAGGCCCGGCGGCAATCAGAATCGCGCCGCCGCCGCGGACATATTCGGCGACATTTTCCAGATAGACCAGGGGCAGCACATTGCGGCGCTGATAGCGGTCGAAAATCACCAGATCAAAGGCTTTGAGCTTTTCGACAAACAGCTCGCGCACCGGAAAGGCAATCAGGGAAAGCTCGTCAATCGGGGTTGAATCCTGTTTTTCCGGCGGGCGCAAAATGGTGAAATGAACCAGATCGACCATGGGGTCGGATTTGAGCAGACGCCGCCATGTGCGCTCGCCCGCATGGGGCGCGCCCGAGACAAGCAAAACCCGAAGGCGCTCGCGGATGCCGGTTATGGCCAGAACGGCGCGGTTGTTGGCCTTTGTCAGCTCGCCCGGGACTTCATCGGTGACAATCTCAATGATATTCTCGCCGCGATGCCTGATTTTGAGCGGCAGATTGATTTCGGTATTGACGGCGAGCGAACGGGTCATGGTTTTTTTGCCGTTGACCCAGATGCTCACCTTTGCCGGCGGGGGCGGTTTGCCGGAGTTCGGAGAATTGTCCTCGATGGAAAAAACGAGGTTTATATCCTTGCCGATCAGACCGAAGCGCGGGGCGCGCCTGATCACCAGATGGCGGTCGAATTCGCGTCTCTGGCCGGAAATCAGGGCATGAACCGGACTGGTGAATTCGCCTTGCCGGCCCGCCCCGGGGACATCATGCACCTGACCGTCGGTTATCAATATCACCCCGGCGACGCGTTCAGGCGGCACCTTGGCAAGGGCGCTCTCCAGAGCGGGAAAAAGCAGCGTGCCGGCACCGGTGTTTCCGGCCCGGATGATTTTGATCTCAAGCCCCGGATATCTGGCCAGTTGCGCCTCAAGGCGCTTTGCCGCTTGTTCCGAGCGCTCCAGACGGCCGCGAAGCTGCTGGCTTGGGCTCACATCAATGACAATAAAGGCAAAATCACTCAGGGGCTCGCTTTGCCGCCGGGTGATGACCGGATTTGCCAGTGCGGCGATAAAGGCCAGCATGGCGAGGGCGCGTAGT
This sequence comes from uncultured Hyphomicrobiales bacterium, assembly GCA_964542565.1. Taxonomy (GTDB): domain Bacteria; phylum Pseudomonadota; class Alphaproteobacteria; order Rhizobiales; family BM303; genus BM303. The sequence continues at coordinate 8,771 of CAZIVB010000074.1, forward strand.
CCGCGGCCATGCATTTTCCAGCGCCAGCCCAGCACGAACAGGGCGGCGGCGAAGAGCGCGAGGGCCGCGATCACATAGAGCGGAAAGCCCGGCGCGAAGGTGATGTTGAAATCGCTCATTGCCCCAGCCGCTCCAGAATGGCCGGGACATGCACCTGATCGGCCTTGTAGTTTCCGGTCAGGGCGTAAAGCACGATGTTGACCCCGGCGCGGATGGCGTTTTCACGCTGGACCATGCCGCCGGGAATGACCGGGAAGAGCCAGTTGCCCCGAGTGTCCCTTGCCCAGGCGCCGGCATAGTCATTGGAGCCGATCAAAATGCCCGAAACCCGGTCATTTGCCGATCTGTCGGTCCATAATGCGCCGCCCTGCCAGCGTCCGGGGAAATCCTGCATCAGGTAAAAGGATTTGGTCAGCACATGGCCGGGTGGAACCTGCATCAGGGGCGGGATATCGAGCTTTTGCAATATCTGCCGCAAGGCGTCGGAATTGGGGCCGCTTGAGCCGCCATAAAGGCCGGGCAGGGCGCGCAGCTGGTCTCTGGTGTCAATCAGGATCGTTCCGCCCGATTTCATATAGGCATCGATTTTGGCCAGCGCCGCCGGGCTGAGGGGTTTGGCGTTCTGGGCTATGGGCCAATACAAGAACGGAAAAAAAACAAGATCGTCGCGCTCCGGGTCAACCGCCATGGGCGGGCCGGGCTCAAAGGCGGTGCGCCGGGTCAATATGGCGCTCAATGAAGTGAGCGCGGCGCGGCTGATATTGTCGAGGGTCTCATCTCCGGTGCGGATATAGGCCAGATTTGTGGTTCGGGTCGCCTTTATGGCGCGCTCATCGCTATGCTCGCCCGCCTGCACGGGAAAAGCCTGCACGCCCAGAAGCAGAAACACCGGGATGAGGGCCGGGGCCATGCGGCGTCCCAGATGGCCGGTCAAAATGAGCAGGACCAGACCATCGGCAAGGAAAAGAAGGGCGGCGATCAGCAAGAACCATTTTGCCAACTCCGCCTGCCCCGGCGCGATATAGCCTTTTATCTGCGCCTTCGGGATATCTCCCAAAAGCTTGAGGTCAGCATCGACAGGCAACAGGTTAAAGGCGCGAAGATGCGAGGGCGAACCATAAAAACCCGGCGGGCGGCGCGGGCCCGGCGCGCCGGTATCGAGGGTTTTGAGCGCTATGGCCTCGGTATCGGGGGGTGGTTTGACAAGCTCGCCAAAACCGTTCAGCACCCGGGCGGGGGCGAGCAGGGTTTCAATTGCCGGATTGGCGTCCGCCGCGGGCGAAGGGGCGGGTTTTGCACGCAAACCCGGCGCCAGCGCCACCAGCCTTTGCAGCATTTCAACAAAAAGACCCGATAAGGGAAGGTTTGACCAACTGGCATTGGCGGTGGTGTGAAACAGGATGATCCAGCCCTCGCCCTTGCGCCTTGCGGTGACCAGCGGAGTGCCGTCTTCAAGCCGGGCCCAGGTTCTCTGGTTGAGATCGAGCGAGGGTTCGGCCAGAACCTGGCGGGTTATGGTGACTTCCGCCGGCGGGACAAGTCCGGCGAAGGGGCTGGTCTTGGCAAAGGCCCCGAGCCGCTTGGGAGTGTCCCATGATAAAGCGCCGCCAAGCGAGCGCCCGCCGGGGCGCAGGCGCACCGGGGTGAGATCATCGGCTGCGGCGGCCAGATGCGGACCGGCAAAGCGGATCAGCATGCCGCCCTTCCCGATCCAGTTGGCGACCTGATTGTAACTGTTCGCGGGCAGGCGGCCGGTATCGGCCAGAATAATGATGGCGTTGCCTTCGGCGGCAAGATCGGCGGCGCGGGCCTTTTTTGTGATCTGGCTGGTGGGGGCAAGGGCGCGCTCGACATAATAAAGCGGCGCCAGCAGGGGCTGGTCGGTTTGTGTGTTGTCCACAAGCAGGCCAACGGGTTTGCGGCGGCTGCGCTCATCAAGAAGAACAACGCCCGCGGCTGTCCGGCTTTGCATGATGACAAGCTTCGAGATGGCATTGCGCAATTGCAGCGGCAGGGCGATTTCAGCCTCCGTGCCGGTTTTGCCGGCGGCGATCATGAAGGGTGTATCGCCAAGATAGCGCCCGTCAGGGCCAAGCGCCCGGATGACGCCGGTGCGCGGGGCGGCATCCGGGCCGGCGCGAAGAATGCGGGTTTTGAGCTTTGCGCCTTCCGAATAGGGCGGGGTGAGCGCCTGAATTTCCCATTGCGGCGGGTCTTGATACAGGGTCAGTTCTGTACCCAGTTTTACAAGCCGGGCGGCAAAATCGGCGCCGTGGCCGTAATCAAGCTTGCTTGCCA
>CAZIVB010000075.1:0-8582 GCA_964542565.1 uncultured Hyphomicrobiales bacterium
GGGGCAAGGTTGCAAGGCGCGGCGGGAGAGCCGGGCCGGGTTTGAGGCTTTGGGCCGGGCGGATTTGCAGGAAATCGATCTGCTCGATGCCGCCGCCCATCATATTCATCATGCCCCTGCCCATACCGCGGCGCATCATGTTCATCATGCCGCCTGAGGCCTCGGGGGGAAAAGAGCGCAGGATCAGCGGGCGCGCGCCGCTGACATCGACAACGATTTCGGCCCGCTCGCCGGGGCCAAGACTGATGCGGGATGTCTGGAAGGGTTTTGCCAGAAACGAGCCGTCGGTGGCGATCTGGTGAAAGGCGCGCTCATCATCAAAGCCAAGGTTGAAAAAACGCGAATTGGAACCGTTGAGGATGCGCAATCTGAGTTTTTGCGTTGCGGCGTCGAAAAACGGCGTGATGGCGCCGTTGACCATGGGGACCTCGCCCTTCATGCCCATCATTATATCGCGCATGGATGAAGTATATTGCAACGAGCCGTCGCGGTTGAAACTGCGGTCCTGCAGCACAAGCGGGATATCGTCCACCCCGTATTGGCGCGGCAGATCAAGCGTATCGCTTGCCGTGTCCTCGACCAGCATGAAACCGGCCAGCCCTTTCCATACCTGCTCGCCGGTCTTGTGGAACATATGCGAGTGATACCAGAAGGTGGCGGCCATCTGCTTGACTTCAAATTCAGGCGACCAGGTTGTCCCCTCGGCGATGACCTGGTGCGGGCCGCCATCGGCCCGTGCCGGAAGATGCAGCCCGTGCCAGTGCAAGGTTGTGGGCTCGCCGATGGCGTTGGTGACGTTCAGGCGTATCTTTTCGCCGTTGCGCAGTCTTAAGGTCGGGCCCAGAAAGCCGCCGTTTATTCCCAGCGTGGCGGTTTTGATGCCGGGGAAAAATTCGGTTGCCCCCTTTTGCAGACGCAGATCATAGACACGAACCCCGTTTTGCATTTTTCCTTTTAACTGGGGCGGGATTTTGAGCCTGTTGACAAAAGACGTATCGGCTTTTGAGGAGTTGGCGAGAAAGCCGATCGTGGTCCCGGTGGCAAGAGCTGTGGTGCCAAAAAGAAGTGCCTTAATGGCGCTGCGACGTGAAATCATCGAATTGTCCTGTCCTGCTTTCATCCGTTTTCAGGATTATAGTCATTCCAGTAACTGGAAGCTCAAGGGCGGCAAGCGAAGAATAACGTGATTGGGTGGAAGGAAGAGAATGATCGCCTGCTGTTTTGGGGGGAGGAACAGCAGCGCTTTGCGTTTATAATCAAAATATTGCAATATATTCAAATAGATACGGCAAAGCAAAGCTGTCCTTCCTGCAAAGGCAGGAATCCAGACCGGATTTTCAGCCCGTGGATGGTCTTTTTTGGATTTCTGACTTTGCAGGAAGGACATACGAAAACTTGGGAAATACGCGCTTTATTTCTTGCGATTGCCCAGACGGAAAAATCGTGCGGTCTTGCAATCGGTTCTCCTCAACAGGTATAAAGGCGTTGGATTCAGCCCCCGTGCCGGAATGAGAACACTGGGGGGCGGCAGGGAAACAGGGAAAAATAACAAAATGTTGAAAGATATTGGCAAAATGAAATCACTCACCCGTGACGGGGTAGCGGAATTGCTGCGCGCCAACGGGATTTCCCTCACCTTGCAGCGTCTGGCGATCGCGCAGATTCTTCTGGTCCGTCCGGTGCATCTTACCGCCGAGCAAGTGCTCAGGAGGGCGCAGAAAATCATGCCGGAGATCTCGCGCGCGACAGGGTATAACACCTTGAATTTACTGAAGGAAAAAGGGCTGATCCGCGAGCTGGTAATTGAACCGGGGCGCATTGTGTATGATTCCAATACCACGCATCACTATCATATCTATGACGCCGATACCGGTAAAATGACCGATGTCCCGGCCGGGGATATCAAGGTTACCGGCACCACCGAACTGCCCGCTGGGGTGGTTTTGGAAGAGGTGGATATCATCATCCGGGTGAATTCCCGATCAGGTTAGCTCCGGCCCGGTTTACACGTTAAAGCGGAACAGGATCACGTCGCCGTCCTTTACGATGTAGTCCTTGCCCTCGGCGCGCATTTTGCCCGCTTCCTTGCAGGGTTGCTCGCCGCCAAGGGCGACATAATCGTCATAAGTGATCACCTCGGCGCGGATGAAGCCTTTTTCAAAATCGGTATGAATGGCTCTGGCGGCGCGCGGCGCGGTGGAATTTTGCGGGATGGTCCAGGCCCGGGCTTCCTTGGGGCCGGTGGTAAAATAGGTCATCAGCCCCAGCAGATCATGCCCTTCGCGAATAAGACGGTTAAGACCGGGCTCCTCAAGCCCCAGATCAGCGAGAAATTCGGCCCGCTCCTCCTCTTCAAGCTGGGAAAGCTCCGCCTCGATGGCTGCTGAAATGACCACCACGCCGGCGCCTTCTTGCGCCGCGTGTTCCTCAACCGCTTTGGAGTATTCATTTCCCGTTGCGGCGGCGGCCTCCTCGACATTGCAGACATAAAGCACCGGTTTGGCGGTGAGCAGTTGCAGGGCGCGAAAAGCGTGTTTTTCATTTTCGGTATATTCAAGCCGGCGCGCCGGTTTGCCCTCGCGCAGCAGATCAAGCGCGCGGTCGATGAGTTCAAGGCTAAGTTTGGCGTCCTTGTCGTTGCCCTTGGCCTTTTTCTCGGTGCCGGTGCGGCGTTTTTCCAGGCTTTCCATATCCGCCAGCATCAGCTCGGTTTCCACCGTATCGGCATCGGCCACCGGATCGATGCGGCCTTCCACATGGGTGATGTCTTCATCCTCAAAACAGCGCAAAACATAGGCCACCGCGTCCATTTCGCGGATATTGGCCAGAAACTGGTTGCCCAGCCCCTCGCCCTTCGAGGCGCCCTTGACCAGCCCGGCGATATCGACAAAGGTCATCCGGGTGGGGACAATCCTTTGCGATTTGGCGATCGCGGCCAGTTTGTCAAGCCGCGGATCGGGCATCGCCACCTCGCCCACATTGGGCTCGATGGTGCAAAAGGGATAGTTTTCCGCCTGCGCCGAGGCGGTCTGCGTCAGCGCATTGAAAAGTGTTGATTTGCCGACATTGGGCAGGCCGACGATACCGCATTTAAAACCCATTTTTTTATTCCCTGTCGCGGCCAAGCCGCTCCGCGCCTCTTGTTTGTGTCCCTGTCGTGGACGCCGCTTTGCGGCCTCCACTCCACGCCTCTTGTTTGGTCCCTGTCGTGGCTTGCGCCACTCTGCGCCTCTTGATTGAATTTTCACCCGGTTAAGTGGGTGGGTTACTGTTCTTTTGACTTTGCCTTTTTGGTTGGCAGGTCGAGGGCGATCTTGTTCATGAAGCCGGCATCATCGCCCTTTGCGATAAGAGGGGCATTTTTGGCGATGGAATCGAGCAGGGGGTCGAGCCAGTCCTGATCGGCTTTGGCAAAATCGCTCAGGACATAGCCGTGAACCCGCGCCTTTGACCCCGGATGGCCGATGCCAAGGCGGGCGCGGCGAAAATCGGGGCCGATATGGCGGGCGATCGAGCGCAGGCCGTTATGGCCGGCAACGCCGCCGCCGGTTTTTACCCGCAGCTTGCCCGGCGCCAGATCAAGCTCGTCGTGAAAGACGATAATGTCCTCCACGGGGAGTTTGAAAAAACGCTGGAATTCGCCCACGGCCAGCCCGGATTCATTCATGAATGTCATTGGCTTGAGGATAAATGTGCGGATATCGCCGAGGCGGCCTTCGGCCAGCTCGCCGTGAAAACGGCTGCGCGGGGTTCCAAAACCATGCGTCTGCATGATGCGGTCCACGGCGAGAAAACCGATATTGTGCCGGTTACGGGCATATTTTGCCCCCGGATTTCCAAGGCCAGCGATGAGAATCATAACCCGCCATCCTTACCAGATGCAGCCTGAAAAGCGCCGATTGCACTTCTCAGGCTGTTTGAGTGAGCTTCAGGCGGCCGTTATTCGCTCTCGCCGGAATCGGCCTCTGAGGTGATTTCCTCATCCATATCCTCTTCATCTTCTTCCTCATCCACAATGGTTTCACCGGTGGACGGGACGGCGATGGTGGCGATGGTGAAGTCACGGTCACCAATGGTCAGCTCGGTGCCCTCGGGCAAGGTGAGATCGGAGGCGTGCAGCGCATCGCCGATCTCAAGACCGGTGAGATCAATCTCAAGCGCTTCCGGGATGGCCGAGGCGCGGCAGTTCAGCTCGATCACATGGCGAACCACGTTGATAACGCCGCCTTGCGCGATGCCGGGGCAGTCTTCCTCATTGATGAAATTGACCGAAATTTCAACGGTGAGAATTGTGCCCTTGCCGACACGCAGGAAATCAACATGCAGGGGGAAATCACGCACGACATCAAACTGTATATCGCGCGGGATAACGCGCTCTGCGGTGCCGTCAACTTCAAGCATGTAAATCGTGCTCAGGAAGTTGCCGATATTCACCTGTTTGAACAGTTCGACATAGTCGAGTGAAATACTTACCGGGGACTGGCCGTCTCCATAGATAACGGCAGGTACCCGTCCCTTGCGCCTGATTGCCCTTGCGGCCCCCTTGCCGGTGTTCGGGCGAGCTTCAGCGCGCATTTCTGCGATTTGCGCCATGTGTCATTCTCCTTGAAAAAAGTTCAGTTGTCTGAAGTGAATTGCCGGTGCGTCCTCCAGGGGTGCAGGCTCCGGCTGCGAGCGGGTTATAGCGCCTTGCGGCAGGGAAGGCAACTCTTGCCGCCAGTGTTGATTTGGCGATGGGGGCGGCGCAACCGGCGCGCAAATCGTGCAATAGAACCGGGTCTCCTTGCGGTTGATCGATTTTTTCGATTATTGCGACAAAAAAGCCTCGTTTCACAAACACCGCCGGAAGACGCATGGTGATTGCGTCAACACATTACAGGAGATGAAAATGAGTGAGAAAACAAGATTAACCAGCGCTTCGGGAATACCGGCGGCGAGCAATGATACGTCCCTGACGGCGGGGGCGCGAGGGCCATTGCTGGTTCAGGACTGGCAGTTGTTTGAAAAGCATGCCCATTTCAACCGTGAGCGTATCCCCGAACGGGTTGTCCACGCCAAGGGGTCGGGGGCTTACGGCACACTCACCATAACCCATGATATCAGCCGCTATTCAAAAGCCGCGATGTTTTCGCAAGTGGGGAAAAAGACCGATCTCTTCCTGCGCTTTTCCACTGTTGCCGGGGAGCGCGGCGCGGCGGATGCCGAGCGCGATGTGCGCGGTTTTGCGATTAAATTCTACACCGAAGAAGGCAATTTCGATCTGGTGGGGAACAACACGCCGGTGTTCTTTATCCGCGATCCTTATAAATTCCCCGATTTTATCCGCAGCCAGAAACGCCGCCCCAAAAGCAATCTGCGCAGCAATACGGCGCAATGGGATTTTTGGTCGCTTTCACCCGAAAGCATGCATCAGGTGACAATCCTGTTTTCCGATCGCGGCCAGCCCAGAAGCTACCGCCATATCAATGGCTATGGCTCGCACACCTACAGCTTTATCAATGCGGAAAATGAGCGCTTCTGGGTGAAGTTTCACTTCAAGACCCGGCAGGGAATCGAAAACTATGCCGATACGGCAGATGTTATCGGTCAGGACCGGGAGAGCCATCAGCGCGATCTTTATGACAATATCGAACAGGGCAATTTTCCGCGCTGGGACATGAAAGTGCAGATCATGCCCGAAGCGGAGGCGCAAAAGCTTGCCTATAACCCGTTCGATCTGACCAAAATCTGGCCGCACAAGGATTATCCGCTGATTGATGTCGGCGTGCTGGAGCTGAACCGGATGCCGGAAAACTATCATGCCGAAGTGGAGCAGGCGGCGTTTTCACCGGCCAATATGGTGCCGGGGATTTCGCACAGCCCGGACAAGATGCTGCAATTCCGTATCTTTTCCTATGGCGATACCCAGCGTTACCGCCTCGGGGTCAATCATGACCGCCTGCCGGTGAATGCGCCGCGCTGCCCGATGCATTCCTATGAGCGGGACGGGCAGATGCGCTTTGACGATAATGGCGGCGGCTCGGTTCACTATGCGCCAAACAGCTTTGACGGCCCGGTGCCCGATGAAAGCGTCAAGGAGCCGCCGCTGCGTATCTCTGGCGATGCGGACCGCTATGATCCGCTTGATGGTCAGGGGGTGGATGATTTTGCCCAGGCCGGGGATTTGTTCCGGCTGATGAGCCCGGCGCAGCGCGAAAGCCTGATGGACGCCATTGCCGGCGCCATGGAAGGCATCCCGAACGCGATCGCCATCCACCAGATCGGCCATTTTGCCAAAGCCGATCCGGCCTATGGTCAGGGCGTGGCCGACCGGCTCGGCATCATCACCAGCTTGTAGATGCTCTCGCACTCCCCGCAAACAAAACAGCGCCTCCCGGTTTTAACCGGGGGGCGTTAAGCGTGCAGGGCTATTAACAAAAGATGCATTTGGGGCTATGTTCCAGTGGAACGGGAAGGTTCAGATTATTCCAGATATAAAAAGGGACGCGCCATGAAACGAATATTACTCCTGATCTCCGCCCTGCTTTTGCTCAGCCCGGCGGCTTATGCGGGCAAAACCGGCAAGATCACCGGCGGGATGGCGCATGAATATCCGGGCTGGTTCAAGGACAGTTTTCTCGATTTGAAAGAAGACGCCAGCGAGGCGGCGGCGGAAAACAAGCATACGATCTTGTTCCTCTCGCTCAATGGCTGCCCCTACTGCGCCCGGATGCTGAATGAAAGCTTTGCGCAAAACAAGGCGCTGATTTTGAAGGATTTCGACACTATCGGTCTCAATATCCGCGGCGACCGGATGGTGATGATGGACGGGGAAAGTGAGGTTTCGGAAAAAATGATGGCGCGCAAATTGCGGGTGCGCTTTACCCCGACGATTATTTTTCTTGATGAAAACGCTAAGACGGTTTTCCGCATCAACGGCTATTGGGACCCGGCCCAGTTCCGCCATGCGCTGGCCTATGTGCGGACAAAGGCCTACAAAAAAATGTCCATTCTGGCCTTCATCAAGCAGCAAAAAGAGAAAAAAGTGTGGAATTTTGCCGCGCATGAACAGCTTAAGAATATCAAGGATTTCTCGGCCCAGAAACGGCCCCTGCTGGTTTTGTTCGAGGATGAGGGCTGCACCGCATGCGCCGAGTTGCATGGCCAGATCCTCAATGTTCCGGCTGTGATCGAAGCCTTGAAAAGCTATGATTTTGTCCGTCTGGATGCGCGCTCAAATGATCAGATTACCGATATTGACGGCAAGGCAACCACTCCGGCCAAATGGGCCGAGGCGCTTGGGGTGCGCTCATCTCCGACCTTTATCGCCTTTGACGAGGGCAAGGAGCGGCAGCGGGTTGACGGCAAGTTGTACAGCCATCATTTCATATCCCTGCTGGATTATGTTTCGGGCCAGCATTACAAAACCTATGACAGCTGGCTGAAATACAACTCAAAGCGGACAAGAGAGGTTCTGGAAAGCGGCAAGGATGTCAATATGAGTGATTCGGACCTGAATGCGGCCCGGTAGCGGGGCGGCTTAATAAAACAGGCTGGAGACGGATTTTTCCTGAGCCGTGCGGCCGATGGCCTCGCCCAGCAGCGGGGCGATGGAGACGGTGCGGATGTTGTGGGAGACGCGCACCGCCTCGGTGGCGGCAATTGTGTCGGTGATCACCAGATTTTTTAGCGATGAGGCGGAGATGCGCGCCACCGCGCCGCCGGAGAGCACCCCGTGGGTGATATAGGCGCTGACATCGGTTGCGCCTTGTTCCAGCAGGGCATCGGCGGCATTGCACAGAGTGCCGCCCGAATCGATGATATCATCCACCAGAATGCACGAACGGCCGCTGACATCGCCGATGATGTTCATAACTTTCGACTCGCCGGGGCGCTCGCGGCGTTTATCGACAATGGCGAGCGGAGCGCCAAAGCGCTTGGCCAGCGCCCGGGCGCGGGCGACGCCGCCGACATCGGGCGAAACCACGGTGACGTTTTTGGCATCGGCCTGCGATTTGATATCTTTCACCAGAACCGGGGCGGCGAAGAGATTATCCACCGGGATATCAAAAAAGCCCTGAATTTGCAGGGCGTGTAAATCGAGAGTGAGAACCCGGTCGGCGCCGGCCCGGGTGATCATATTGGCCACCAGCTTGGCCGAGATCGGGGTGCGGGCGCCGGGCTTTCTGTCCTGCCTGGCATAGCCGTAATAGGGCAGGACGGCGGTAATGCGCCTTGCCGAGGCGCGCCTTGCCGCATCAATGATAATCAGCAGCTCCATCAGATTGTCATTGGCGGGATAGGAGGTGGACTGAACCACAAAGACATCCTCGCCGCGGACGTTCTCCTGAATCTCGACAAAGATTTCCATATCGGCGAAACGGCGCACGATACATTTGGTCATCGGCATATTGAGATATGCGGCCATGGCTTCGGCAAGAGGCCTGTTGCTATTGCCCGATACGAGTTTCATGACCTGAAAGTTCCTTCGCGTTTCGCATCCGCGTTTTTTTGGGTTTTAACAGTGTGGATGGCGCGTGTAAATGCGGCATAAACGGTTTTTCCAGCTTTATTTGGAGAATAGGAAAAACCGGTTGTTGAAG
>CAZIVB010000075.1:8682-11014 GCA_964542565.1 uncultured Hyphomicrobiales bacterium
GCATAAACGGTTTTTCCAGCTTTATTTGGAGAATAGGAAAAACCGGTTGTTGAAGATGTTAACGCAGCAGTCTGACAATATGCCGGGCGGCGGCTTTTGCCGCTCCCGATGCGGTTGCGCCCCATTGCCGCTCCAGGGCCAAGGCCTTGACCCGGTTGCGCTGTTTAATCACGCCGACCCGGCGCCAGTTTACGTCCACGACCTTCCAGTCAATGGCGAGGTCCTGTTTGCCGTCCCTGGGCGGGCTGATATAGACTCTGCCGCTGATTATGTAGGCCGCGCCCCGGTCGATTGGTAAAACCTTGTATCCGCTCTTTTGCAATGCGGCTTTGAGAGCTTTGGCCAGCGCCCGGTTACCATCCCCCGGCGCGCCGGAAAGCGGCGTGACCGAAACGGTGCGGCGGGCGGCGCCTGCGGCTATGGAGCCGGTGACGAGCGGTTTTGAAGCGGCGATGCGCACCGGCGCCTTGCGGTGCGGCGGGCGCGAGGGGGCTGCGTTTGCCGGCGTGCGGGCGGGAATGGTCTTTCCGCTTGCCCAGGCCTTGTAATCGCGCGCCAGATTAACAGCAACGGCATTCAGCATGGTGGAGTTGACGCCGTCCCAGGGATCATCGCCGGGCGATGCCGGGCCGGTTTCTTCGCCGATAAAGCGGTGGGCGCGGCGGCCGTTTTTATCCAGCACCTCCCAGATATTCACCAGCGTTACGCCCTGTGCGCCCGAGGCGGCGGATGTGAAGGCTTTGAGGCTGTAGGCCGCCTTTTGCGGTGAGTTGACGAGCGCAATGCCGCGGCTTGCCAGTTCGGCTTTTAAATGAGCGCGCAGGCGGGCGGCGGATTTGTCCGGCATACCGGTGATTTCGCTGATGGCGAGAGATGAAACCGGCCGTTCGGCGGCGGGATTGGCCAGAACCGTTTTTGGCGAAATCCGGTTTTCCAGCCCCATGCAACCGGCAACAGCGCTCAGGCTAAATACAGCCAGAAGCCGGAATAACCAAAATGAGGCGAGTTTGCCGCGTTTCACCTTTTTCTCCGAAAAATACCCCTCACAGCCGAGTTCGATTGTATGTGCAAAACGAATCACCACCCATGCTTGTTAACAAGCCGTAGCGCGATTTGCGTCAATGGTCCAGTTTACGGATGGATTGTTATGGTGGAAATCTGGCGGCCGTAATCGGGCTCATTGCGGTGGGTGGCGCGGCGGTAGCTGAAAAACCTTGCCTCTTCCGTGTAGGTGCAAAGGCAGGTGTTTGCAACATTGCCCAATCCTGCCCTTTCCAGCCGCGCGGCGATGTATCCGGGCAGATCGAAATTGTAACGGCCGGTGATCTCGTCATCGCGGAAGAAGGCTTCATTGGCCTCATCGGCCTCGATGAATTTGTCCCAGAATTCAGGTCCGACCTGATAGGCGGCAAGGGAAATGGCGGGGCCGATGGCGGCGATTATGCGCGAGGGCTTCGCGCCGAGCTTTTCCATCTCCAGCACGGTGTGCTCCAGCACCCCGCCCAGAGCGCCCTGCCAGCCGGCATGGGCCGCGCCGATGATACGGGCCTGCGGCTCGGCAAAAAGAACCGGGGCGCAATCGGCGGTTAAAATGCCCAGGGCCAGACCGGGGGTGTTGGTGACCAGCGCATCGGCGCGCGGCGGCTCATCTGGTGCAAAAGGAGCGGTAACCGGCACCGCTCTGGCGCTGTGGATTTGATAAAGAGTGATCAGATTGGCGGGCTCAACGCCAAGCTGCTGCGCCACGCGGTCGCGGTTTTCAGCCACGGCGCCGCGTTCGTCATCCGAGCCATAACCACAATTTTTGGTGGCGTAAACCCCTTCGGACGCGCCGCCCTCGCGGGTGAAAAAGCCGTGATTTATCGATTTGAGACCGGTTAGATTGTCGGACTTGATCATGATATTGTCATCTCCTGGTTTCAGGCGAAAGGCGGCGGCGCCTGCGGGGTTGGCGAGGTGAGGCAAAGCACCTTGAAGAGATCGCCCATCTGCCCGGGCGAGGTCAGGCGCTTTACCGCCTCGTCTATCCCGGCTGCTGTTTTTTCGCCCGCCTTGCTTTTTAATATAGCGGCACGCGCCTCGATGCCCAGAGCGTTCAAAAACCCCGCCTGGGTGATGGGGCCGTGGACCATGGCGCCATTTGCGCGGGCGATGCGGCCAAGGGTTTCAAAATCGACATGGGAGGTGAGGTCCGCCCTGCCGGGATTTTCCAGCGGGTTGGCGTATTCATGCTTCATCACCGCCTGAAAAGTGTCGCCGGGGGCGGTTTTTATGTGGCCGTAATCGATAATCAGCGCCGCGCCGGCCTGATGCGAGAGGCGTTTGGCGATGG
>CAZIVB010000076.1:0-10967 GCA_964542565.1 uncultured Hyphomicrobiales bacterium
CGTCATGGCGCGGATATCCATTTTGGAAACGCCGGGAATGGCGGCGAGCCGCTTGCGGATAATAATCCACTCATTCAGGCCGCGAAACGGCACCGACATGACCAGCGTCTCTCCCGGCCCGTTATCACCAGATACATTGGCATTTTTCCAGCGGTTTTCAAGCCGCTGCACAATCCCGCGCGCCGCAGCGCGAAAGGCGTCCTCACGGCCCGGTTTGCCGGTGTAGATATTGTCAAACTCAACCCGGCCCAGCGGCGAATTGCCCTTTAAAAAGACATGCACTTCATTGGCGCCGCGCGGTCTGGCAATGGCCACCAGAACCCCCGATACCGAATAGCGCTCTTTAAGCATTTCCATATCCTCGGGCCGGCCCTGCTCCAGTGTCGCGGCATCTATGGAAAGATCGCTAGCATCGCCGACGGGAAGCAGGATCGGCGTCAGGGTGTTTTCCAGATCAAGCGAACTCCAGGCTTCGTGCCAGGGTGTGTTCGGATCGAGCACTGCCTTGCCGTCCTCAACCAGAATCGGGATCAGCAAAACCGGCGTCGCGGTGACATCGGCGATGGGAACATCGTAGGTCTTGAGATATTCGCGCACATTATCGCCGATAAACCGCACCGTCATTCTGGCCTGATACGTCTTCGGGCTCGGCTTTTCATCGGAAAGTGAAAAACCGGCCACAAGCGATTCAATATCCTCATCTTTCGCCTTTGGCAGATACTGGCCATCCGCCGCCCGGGTGAGACGGCTGATGAGACGCCTGAAAGCCTCCCTCTGCCCCTTGGCCAGCGCAACCGTCTTGGCGGCAGAGGCATCCTTGGCCGTGGCCTTGACCGGAACATTCGAGATCGTAAACGGGTCCGCCCTGAGCGGCGCGGTCCCGAAAGACAAGACAAGCAGCAAACAGGCGGTAGCAGCAAGCCCCCCCCGGCGAACGCCGCGCAACGCCCTGTAAACATCAACAGCTGACATAACGGTAAACTTCCCTCAAATTCAACGCCCCGTTCAATACAAGCTGCACTATAAACCATGGGCGGCAAAACCCAACGTGTTATAGCCGCCTTCAATTCTGCACACTTCAGGCAAGAGTGTCCAGCGCCCCTAAAATATCGGCTCTCAAATCCTCATAATCCTCCAGACCGACCGAAATCCGGATCAGCCCGTCGGTGAAGCCGTGCCTGATCCGCTCTTCGGGCGCATAGGTCACATGGGTCATGCTGGCCGGGTGCTGCACCAGGGTTTCGGCATCCCCCAGACTGACCGCCGAAGTGACAATATCCAGAGCGTCCATGAAGGCCCGCCCGGCCTCAAGCCCGCCCTTGAGCTCCAGCGCGATCATACCGCCGAACTGGTCCATCTGGCGCGCCGCAAGCTCATGATCAGGCGAGGATGCAAGACCAGGATAAAAAACCTCGTCAACCGCGCCGTGCCCTTCAAGATCAACCGCCAGTTTTTGCGCGCTTTGCGAGTGCCGGTCCATGCGCAGTTGCAGGGTTTTGAGCCCCCTTAAAATCAAAAACGCATCAAAGCTTGAAACCATCGCCCCGGTCAGCTCCTTGATGCCCTCAAACCGGATCCGGTCCACCATCTCTTGTGAACCGACAACCGCCCCGGCGAGCAAATCACCGTGGCCGCCAAGATATTTGGTCGCCGAATGAATAACCAGATCGGCCCCGAACTCCAGCGGCCGTTGCAGATAAGGCGTGCAATAGGTGTTATCGACAATAAACACGGCGTCTGATTTGCGGCAGATATCGCCGATCGCCTCCAGATCGATAATCCGCATATTGGGATTGGCCGGCGTTTCGCAAAAGACAATCTTTGTCCGCTCCGAAATCGCCGCCTCGAGTTCTGAGGGCTTCGACATATCGATAAAGCGGTGCTTGATGCCAAATTTTTGCGCATGATGCTGCAACAGCGAGAATGTGCAGCCGTAGAGCGTTTTATCGGCCAGAATCTCATCCCCCGCCGCAAGCAAGGTCCAGAATGTAGCGGTAATCGCCCCCATGCCCGAACTGGTCACAAGCGCCGCCTCGGCCCCTTCAAGTACCGCAAGCCGGTTTTCAAGCACCGAAACGCCCGGATTCCCCACCCGGTGATAAACATACCCCTGCGCCTCTCCGGCAAAGCGCGCCGAGCCTTCATCAGAGCTGCCAAAGGCAAAGGTCGAGGAGAAAAACACCGGCGGGTTCAGGCTGCCGTGATAGTCCAGCGGGTTGTATCCGTGGTGGATGGCGCGGGTTGCAAAGCCCAGCGGTTGATTACGCGTGTTGGATGCGCTCATGTTTATTTGTCTCCTTTGACTCCCGGTGGCTTGATGCGGGCCGGAATGAATGCCCGTTTCTTGTGCGATACAAGATCAAAGCCGATTAACAGCCTTGAACGCGCACAAGGGCTGGTTTACACCCCGAGAGGAAGTTTTCATAAAGAAATTTGCGGATGTGATCGTGACCGAAACACCAAAGGCCAAGGACGGCCTCACTTACAAACAGGCCGGGGTTGATATTGCCGCGGGCAATGCGCTGGTCAAAGCCATCGGCCCCATGGCGCGGGCAACGGCGCGACCGGGCTCCGAGGCCGGGCTGGGCGGTTTTGGCGGGTTGTTTGATTTAAAAGCCGCCGGTTACAACGACCCGCTTCTGGTCGCCGCCAATGACGGGGTCGGCACCAAGCTCAAACTCGCCTTTGCTTGCGGCAAGCATGACAGCGTCGGCATTGATCTTGTCGCCATGTGCGTCAATGACCTTGTGGTGCAAGGGGCCGAACCGCTTTTCTTCCTCGATTATTTCGCCACCGGCAAACTTGAGGCCGGGGAAGCCGAATCAGTAATCTCCGGCATTGCCGAGGGCTGCAAACTTGCCGGTGCGGCGCTTATCGGCGGCGAGACGGCCGAAATGCCCGGCATGTATGATGCAGGCGAATATGATCTGGCCGGATTCGCCGTTGGCGCGGTGAACCGCGATGCCCTCTTGCCGCGCGATAATATTGCCGAGGGCGATGTGATTTTGGGGCTGGCCTCTTCGGGCGTTCATTCCAACGGCTTCTCTCTGGTGCGCAAACTGGTGCAAATCTCGGGGCTTGGCTATACTGACCCGGCCCCCTTTGCGCCCGGCTCCACCCTTGGCGAGGTCCTGCTCACCCCGACCCGCATTTATGTCAAACCCCTGCTTGAAGCCCTGCGCAACACAACCGGCATCAAGGCGCTGGCCCATATCACCGGCGGCGGGATTACCGAGAATATCCCGCGCATCCTCCCCGATGGCCTGGATGCGCACATCAATCTGTCGGCGCTCACCCCCGCACCGGTCTTCGGCTGGCTCAGCGAGGCTGGCGGGATCGAGGAAAAAGAAATGCTCCTCACGTTTAATTGCGGCATCGGCATGGCGCTCATCACCGGCGCAAATGAAGCCGCTCACATCATGCAAATTATGAAAAACGCCGGGGAACACGCTCAACGCATTGGCAAAGTTATAGAAGGTTCTCGCCCGTCACGGGTGCACTATAGCGGTAAACTGGAGCTGAAATCGTGAAAATCGGCATCCTTATCTCCGGCCGCGGCTCCAACATGCAGGCGCTGATTGAAGCCTGCAAGGCTCCTGACTACCCGGCCGAAGCCGCGGTGGTGATCTCCAACCGCCCCGACGCGCTTGGGCTCGAATATGCCAGATATTGCGGCATTCCGGCGCTTGTTGTTGATCACAAGGCCTATGAAAGCCGCGCCGCTTTTGAGGTCGATCTGCACACCGCCCTTGAGGATCACGGCGTAGAGCTGGTTTGCAACGCCGGTTTCATGCGCCTTTTGACCAAGGGCTTCGTGGACAAATGGCACAACCGCCAGATCAATATCCACCCTTCCCTGCTGCCCGCCTATAAGGGGCTGCACAGCCATGAACGGGCGATCGCCGAAGGGGTCAAAATAACCGGCTGCTCGGTGCATTTTGTCCGCACCGAGATGGATTCCGGCCCCATCATCGCCCAGGCCGCCGTGCAGGTTCTTGCCCATGATGAGCCCGGCGATCTGGCTGCCCGCGTCTTGCAGGCCGAACACAAACTCTACCCCCACGCCCTGCGCCTTGTCGCCCAAGGCCGCACCAGAATTGTCGGCAATATTGTGCAGATTGACGGTGAAAGCGCCCCCTCGCCGGCGCTTTTCTCCCCCGGCCTGTAACTCTGGCTACAAACGCGACAAAACCCGCCCGGAGCGATACGGGCGGGTTTTATCTGTAACGGGCTTTTTCCTTTAACGGCTTGGGGCCTTGTACATGCCTTGTTGTTTGTTGCGCCGTTGTTTCAAAGGTTTGCGCCCTTAAATCGGCTGGCTCCAGATGATGTTGCCGCTGCAACGGTTGAGCTTGATCTTGTAACGGATACCGCCTCTCCACGCCTTGACCTTGGTGGTATAGGCTTTGTAACGGATGCCGTAGAAGCTGTGGAACCCGCGGCGGTTCAGTTTGCGCAAGGCCGAGCGGGTCGAGCGGCAGGTTCTTACCGGCTGATAATAACGATAGCGCGGCGCGGGGCGGTAATAACGCGGCGCGGGCTGATAATAGCGAACGCGGCGCGGCCGGTTCAGCGCATCCAGAAGCAGCAACCCCCCGACGCCCGCGGCGACGCCGCCGATGAAGTGACGGGTTTTGGAGCCCGCATCCGCCTGAGCCGGCATAAAGGCGATCGTGGTGGCAAATGCAGCAGCGATAAGAGCGGTTTTCCTGAACATGTCAAATCTCCTTGGGCTTTGGGTGCTAAGCGTTGCTTGCGTGAACATGAAATAAACCTACACCCGCGCGCCTGAAGGCAAGCGGAACGGGTCGTTCATAAAATATTCATTTACCTGAACAGATCTCAGGACTTGCCGAAAACTTCACAGCCGCGCTAAAACCGGTGCATGAAAACCGACAGTCTCAAAATCGCCATCGCCCAGTTAAACCCTGTTGTCGGCGATATCGCCGCAAATGCGCAAATGGCGCGCCAGGCACGGAAAAAGGCAAAACGCGCCGGGGCTGACCTGATCGTTTACTCCGAGATGTTTCTCGCCGGCTACCCGCCCGAAGATCTCGTGCTCAAACGCGCCTTTCTCGACGCCTGCCGTGATGCGCTCAATGCACTGGCGCATGAAACCGGCGATGGCGGTCCGGCCATGCTCATCGGCGCGCCCTATGTGGAAAACGGCAATCTGCACAATTCCGTGCTGCTGCTTGACGGCGGAAGAATCGCCGCCATCCGCCACAAGGTTCATCTGCCCAATTACGGCGTCTTTGACGAAATCCGGCTTTTTACCCCCGGCCCCCGGCCCGATCCCGTCAGTTTTCGCGGCGCCCGGCTCGGGGTGCCGATTTGCGAGGATATGTGGTTTGAGGATATCGCCCGGCATTTAAAAGCCAGGGGCGCGGAAATTTTCATCACCCCCAACGGCTCGCCGTTCAACCGCGATAAAATCAATGAGCGAAAACGGCATTTAAGCGCCCGGTGCGAGGAAACCGGCCTCAGCGTCCTTTACGTCAACCAGCTTGGCGGACAGGACGAGCTGGTTTTTGACGGCGCTTCATTTGTTATTGAGCCCGGCGGCGCCTGCCCGGTGCAACTGCCCGCATGGGAACGAATTGTCGAGATGATAACATGGCGCCGCAACAAGAATATCTGGAAATGCGACAGCGGCCTTCAGGCTGAACTTGAGCAAGGGCTTGAATCCATCTGGCTGGCCTGTGTCACGGGCCTGCGCGATTATGTGGAAAAAAACCGTTTTCCCGGCGTTGTCATGGGGCTGTCCGGCGGCATCGACAGCGCCGTCTGCGCCGCCATGGCGGTTGACGCGCTGGGCGCAAAGCGGGTGCACTGCATCATGTTGCCATATCGTTTTACCAGCGATGAGAGCCTTGATGACGCCGCTCTTTGCGCCAAGGCTTTGGGAGTGCGCTATGACATCCTGCCGATCGAACCTGCCGTCAGGGGCTTTACGCAAATGCTCTGCCCCCTGCTCAAGGGGCTCGATACCGGCATCACAAATGAAAACATCCAGTCCCGGACCCGCGGCACGGCATTAATGGCGCTCTCCAATGCGGGCGGCAATATGGTGGTGACAACGGGAAACAAATCCGAAATGTCGGTGGGCTACGCCACCCTTTACGGCGATATGAACGGCGGCTTCAATCCGATAAAGGATATCTACAAGCTCGAAGTTTTCAAGCTGGCGCATAGGCGCAACCGCATCCGCCCCAAAACCTGCCTTGGCCCCGAAGGCCCGGTCATGCCTGAAAACATCATCACCAAGCCCCCCACGGCGGAGCTGCGCGACAACCAGAAGGATCAGGACACCCTGCCGCCTTATGAAATCCTCGACGCTATCCTGCACGATCTGATCGAGGGCGAAAAATCCGTCCACGAGGTCGTGGCAAA
This sequence comes from uncultured Hyphomicrobiales bacterium, assembly GCA_964542565.1. Lineage (GTDB taxonomy): Bacteria > Pseudomonadota > Alphaproteobacteria > Rhizobiales > BM303 > BM303. The sequence continues at coordinate 6,394 of CAZIVB010000076.1, forward strand.
GGGCCATGACGAGGCCACCGTGCGCCGCATAAACCACATGCTCTATATCGCCGAATACAAGCGCCGTCAGGCCGCGCCGGGGGTCAAAATCTCCACCCGCAATTTCGGCCGCGACCGCCGCTACCCGATCACCAACGGCTTTCGTGAGCCAAAACAGTAAGTTGCGCCAAAAACCGGAATCATTTTGCCAAGGCGTTGAATCAATCTCTCAACCGGTCAGACCCGGTCATTCAAATTCCAGAATAACCTCATCCACCGACAGATTATCACCGGCGCTGACATTGATCTTCGCCACCACCGCGTCGCGTTCGGCTTTCAGGACATTTTCCATTTTCATCGCTTCAATGACGCTCAAAACCTGTCCGGCCTTGACCTCATACCCCACCTCGACCGCAATGGAGACCACAAGTCCCGGCATCGGACAAAGCAGATATTTCGACATATCAGCCGCCGCCTTGACCGGCATGAGCGCCGCCATCTGCGCTTCAAAGGCGTTATAAACCCGCGCTTCAACCCGCAAGCCGCCATGGCTCAGGCAAAACCCGCCCGGAAGGCTGCGAACCTGAACCGCGATTTTTTCGCCATCAATGCGCCCGTTCCACAACAAATCGCCCGGCCTCCAGTCGCTCTTGAGCATATAGGGCGTTTTGCATCCCTCACAGCTCACCGTCCATTGCCCGGGCGAGATAAACTCAATCCCGATCTCAAGCCTTTTGCCATCAAGATCAACCACCCGGCTGTCGGCAAAGGAAAAATCGCTTTCCCGCATCTGGCCCGAGATATGGCGGCGGCGGTCGCCCAGAACCCGGCTCATATGCGCCGCAACCATGGCAAGGCGAGCAGCCTCATCCGCATCGGGCTCCGCGTTATGAAAGCCATCGGCATATTCTTCGGCGATAAAATTGGTGCTGATATCACCGCTGCGCCACCGTTCATGCCGCATCAGCGCCCCCAGAAACGGAATATTGTGACCAATACCTTCAATGGTAAAGCTGTCGAGGGCATATGACATGGCTTTGGTGGCGCAAAGCCGGTCCGGCGCATGAACACATAATTTGGCGATCATCGGATCATAATGAACCGAAATTTCGCCCCCCTCATAGACGCCGGTATCATTGCGGACCGTTACCCCCCTGGCGAGCCCCTCGCGCGGCGGGCGGTAATAGACCAGACGCCCGGTTGAGGGCAAAAAGCCGCGATAGGGATCCTCGGCATAAAGCCGCGATTCGATCGCCCAGCCCGAAATGCCGATATCCTCCTGCGCAAGCGGCAATTTCTCGCCCGCCGCCACGCGGATCATCTGCTGCACCAGATCCACCCCGGTGATCATCTCGGTCACCGGATGCTCCACCTGAAGCCGCGTGTTCATTTCCAGAAAATAAAAATTATGCTCCTTATCGACAATAAACTCCACCGTCCCGGCGCTGGTGTAATCCACCGCCTTTGCCAGCGCCACCGCCTGCGCCCCCATGGTGGCGCGCATATCCGCATCGACAAAGGCGCTGGGCGCCTCTTCCACAACCTTCTGGTTGCGGCGCTGGATGGAGCATTCGCGCTCATTCAAATGAATGACATTGCCGAAGCCGTCCGCCAGCACCTGGATTTCGATATGGCGCGGCTGCTCGATGTATTTCTCGATAAAAATACGGTCATCGCCAAACGAGGCCCTGGCCTCCGAGCGCGAGGATTCAAAGCTTTGCTCAACTTCCGCCTCGTTAAAGGCAATGCGCATCCCCTTGCCGCCGCCGCCGGCCGATGCCTTGATCATCACCGGATAACCGATATCGCCTGATATGCGCGCCGCATCTTTTGCATTGGCGACTTCCGCCGTATAGCCGGGGATGACATTCACTCCGGCTTTTTGCGCAAACAGTTTGGACTGGATTTTATCGCCCATCACCTCAATGGCTTTTACCGGCGGGCCGATAAAGATAATCCCGGCCGCCGCAAGCGCCGTGGCAAAAGCGCTGTTTTCCGACAAAAAGCCATAACCCGGATGCACCGCTTCTGCCCCGGTCTGCTGAATAGCGGCAAGGATTTTATCAATATCGAGATAGGAGAGCGCTGCTGGCGGCGGGCCGATATGCACCGCCTCATCCGCCATTTGCACATGCAAGGCCTGGGCATCGGCATCGGAATAGACCGCAACCGTTGCAATCCCCATTTCCCTTGCGCTGCGGATCACCCGGCAGGCAATCTCGCCACGATTCGCGATCAATATTTTCTTAAACATGCCACCCGATCAGTATTATGAACATAAAGTCAGTTAATCTCATTCCCGCGAAGACAGCCATACCACAATTGCGACCGCGCCTGTATGGGTTATTGGTATGAAGACCTGCGCTTCGCCCTGTTAAAAAACTGCAACTGGCATCTTTAATCGTCCCCGGCTTTGTACTACATTTGTCCCATATGAAAAATAAACAAAATCCCTCGCCTCATACCACAATTTCAGTCCGCGGCGCCCGCGAGCATAATCTGAAAAATGTGCATATCGATCTGCCGCGCGACAAGCTGGTGGTGATCACCGGCCTGTCGGGTTCGGGCAAATCCTCGCTGGCCTTCGACACCATCTATGCCGAGGGCCAGCGGCGCTATGTCGAAAGCCTTTCCGCCTATGCGCGCCAGTTTCTGGAGATGATGCAAAAGCCCGATGTGGACCAGATCGAGGGCCTCTCCCCGGCCATTTCCATCGAGCAGAAAACCACCTCGCGCAACCCGCGCTCCACCGTGGGCACGGTCACCGAAATCTATGACTATATGCGGCTGCTCTTTGCCCGCGCCGGCATCCCCTATTCCCCCGCCACCGGCCTGCCGATCGAGAGCCAGTCCGTCACCCAGATGGTGGACCGCCTGCTGGCTCTTGAAGAAGGTTCCCGGCTTTATCTGCTCGCCCCCATCGTGCGCGGCCGCAAGGGCGAATACCGCAAGGAATTCGCCGATCTGATGAAACGCGGCTTTCAAAGGGTCAAGGTGGACGGCCAGTTCTACGAGATCGACGAAGCCCCGGTTCTGGACAAGAAGTTCAAGCACGATATCGACGTGGTGGTGGACCGCATCGTCATCCGCCCCGATCTGGGCTCGCGGCTGGCTGATTCGCTCGAAATCGCCCTGGAGCTTGCCGATGGCCTGGCCATTGCCGAATTTGCCACTCTCAAGGAGGGCGAGACGCAAGCTGAACGCATTATCTTCTCCCAGCGTTTCGCTTGTCCCGTATCGGGCTTTACCATTGACGAGATCGAGCCGCGCCTGTTTTCCTTCAACAACCCCTTCGGCGCTTGCCCCGCCTGTGACGGGCTCGGCACCCAGCTTGAGTTTGAAGCTGATCTGGTGATCCCCGATCAGGAGAAAAGCCTGCGCGAAGGCGCGGTTCTGCCCTGGGCGCGCACCGGAGCCTCTTCGCCTTATTACAACCAGACCCTTGAGGCGCTGGCGCATCACTATAATTTTTCCATGAGCACCCCATGGAACAAAATCCCGCCCAAAACCCGCAATATCCTTCTCTATGGTTCCGGCGAGGAGGAAATTGAATTCCTCTATGATGACGGCCAGCGCTCGTTTCGCACCAAAAAGCCCTTTGAAGGCGTCATCACCAATATTGAACGGCGCTGGCGCGAGACGGATTCAAGCTGGGTGCGCGAGGAGCTGGGCCGTTTTCAGTCGCGCCGCCCCTGCGGCAAATGCGGCGGCTACCGGCTGAAAGATCAGGCGCTGGCGGTCAAGATCGACGGGCTTCACATCGGCCAGATCAGCGAAATGTCAATTTTGGAGGCGCAGAAATGGTTTGATTCGCTCGAAGAGCGCCTGAGCAAAAAACAGATCGAAATCGCCCGCCGCATCTTGCGCGAAATCCGCGAACGCCTGCGTTTCCTCAATGATGTCGGGCTGGAATATCTCACCCTGTCGCGCAATTCCGGCACCTTGTCGGGCGGCGAATCCCAGCGCATAAGGCTCGCCAGCCAGATCGGTTCGGGCCTGACGGGCGTTTTATATGTGCTGGATGAGCCCTCCATCGGCCTGCACCAGCGCGACAATGCCCGCCTTCTGGAGACACTGAAACATCTGCGCGATCTCGGCAATACGGTGATCGTGGTCGAGCATGACGAAGACGCCATATTAAGCGCCGATCATGTGGTCGATATGGGCCCCGGCGCCGGTATCCACGGCGGCGAGGTCGTGGCTGAAGGCCTGCCCGGCGACATTATGGCGGCGCCGCAAAGCCTGACCGGGCAATATATCACCGGCATCCGCCAGGTCCCGGTGCGCCCGGCGCCGCGCCCGGTAACAAAACGCCGCATCAGACTGATCGGCGCAAAAGCCAATAACCTGCACAATGTTGACGCCGCCTTCCCCCTTGGCACATTCATCTGCGTTACCGGGGTCTCGGGCAGCGGCAAATCCTCGCTGCTCATCGACACCCTCTACCGCGCCGTGGCGCGCAGCCTCAACAATGCCCGCCATGTCGCCGGCGAGCATGAGCGCATCGAGGGTTTGGAGTTCATCGACAAGATCATCGATATCGACCAGTCCCCCATCGGCCGCACGCCGCGCTCCAACCCGGCCACCTATACCGG
>CAZIVB010000077.1:0-10819 GCA_964542565.1 uncultured Hyphomicrobiales bacterium
AAGATGAGAACCCCAATGATCAATACAAAATTCCTGATCCCCGCAATCGCCATCGCTTTCACCGCATTTACCGTTCCTGCAACTTCCGTCGGGGAAGCGCTGGCCGCTGAGGACAACCGCCAGTTCGTTAGAGTCTCACCAGATATCATTGACGATTTTCTTGCTGAAATGAGACAGGATCTGGTTCATCTCGACGACCTGTTAGGCGCCATTACCGAGGGCAGTTTTGAAGAGGCCGCCCGTATAGCAGAACGGCGCATGGGGCTTGCTCACAAGCGCATCGAGATGATGGAGGAGAACGGTGCATCAGATGAAAAAATCGCCAAATTCATCGCCAAGGTGCGTAAAATGACAGAAAATGAGGACATCAACCTGTCAAAAGCCCTGCACGGCAAAGGCCAGCCCCGCGGTGTCGGCCAGTTCATGCCCGAGGAGCTGCGCGCCATGGGGCAGGAAATGCACAAGGCGGCCTATGATCTTGCCGACACCGCCAGAGCCGCCAAAACTCCGCCCACGGCGGATGATTACAAAAAGCTGTTTTCAGCCGTAAACGACATCACCACCCTTTGCCGCAGCTGCCATGACAGCTTCCGCGTCAGATAGGTTTTTTTGCTTTTCGAAGCAAAACGGCAGCCAACAGGATCAATGCGACATCAGCACCGGCGCGGTCATTTCCTTGAGGATCGTGCGGGTGACGCCGCCAAGGGCAAGCTCGCGCAGCCTTGAATGGCCATAACCGCCCATCACCAGCAGATTGGCGCCGCTCTCGGCAATCATGTTGAGCACAACCTCGGCAACATCGATACCGGCGCTCTGCACCCGCTCGACCCGCACCTTGATTCCGTGCCGCGCAAGATGGGTGGCAATATCCGCGCCGGGCTCGGCCCCGTGCGAATAACGGTTCTTGCCCGCATCGACCACCAGCACGATAACCTCGTCCATATCTTCAAGTATCGGCAGGGCGTCATGCACGGCGCGGGTGCTCTCGCGGCCGCCATCCCAGGCAATAATCGCCTTGCCCTTCGTCACCGCGTCGGACCTGATGCCGATATAGGGCACCAGATAGACCGGCCGTCCGGACGAAAACAGCAATTCCTCCGCCAGGGTCGCGGTCAGATGGGCAAAGGGACTGTCCGGATTGGACTGCCCTATAATCGAGATATCCGCATGGCGGGCGTGAAAGGCGAGCGTTTCACCGGCGGTTGTTTCATAGGCATTGACGACCCGCGTCTCGGCGCTGACCCCGGCAAGCTCGGCCGCCTTCATAAACGCCTCCGCCGCCTTGTTGGCGCTCTCTTCCGCCGCCTGGCGCTGAATATCGCGCACTTCAATGGGCAGTTCCGCACCAATATAGGCCGGGATGGTCGGCTCGATCGCCAGCGCCACGCCAACCACATGCGCGCCATGCGCCTCGCCCATGGCCAGCGCTGTGGCAACCCTCGATTCGCAAACCTCGGAATCGTCCAGATAAACCAGAATATCAGTGTAACGCATGATCAGCCTCCCTTCTTAAACGGTCTCCGTCCAAACCACTTCCCCTTGTATCTTGCTATTCTCCCGGTGTTTTTCAACCGCCTTTATCTGCGACCTATAGTCCCGCAGCGGTCTCCTGAACCAGAAAATCAACCACGGCGCAAAGCGCCTCATGCCTTGATGCGCCCGCATCCACCGCTTCTGAATAGGCACGCCGCTGTTTTTCCGCACTGGTTCCCGATTTGACAATCTCCCGGCTGTGCTCGATTTCCGCCACACAGCCAAACCGGACGGCGTCTTCACGTATCAGCTCAATCAACTCATCAATCAAGGCGCCCACGGGCAGCATCTCGCCGGCGCCAAAATCAATCAGCTCGCGCCGCGGCCCGTAGCGCTGCGCCCGCCAGCGGTTTTCCTTGATCAGGGTATGGGGATAAATACGCCAGCGCTGATTGCGCTTTCTTAGGCGGAACAGCATGGAGACAACACAGCGGAACAGCGCCGCTATGCTCAAGGCATCCTCCAGATTCGTGCACACATCCATCATGCGCGCCTCGATGGTGGGAAAGCGCGCCGAAGGGCGCACATCCCACCAGATTTTTGTGCCGTCCTCCAGCGCGCCCGCCTTGACCAGCTGCGCCACCATGCGCTGATACTGGCCATAGCTGTCAAAGGCATCGGGCAGGCCGGTGCGCGGCAGGCCGTCAAAAACCGTAAGCCGGTACGAGTTCAGCCCGGTATCACGGCCCTGCCAGAAGGGAGAGGAGGTGGTCAGGCACAGCAGATGCGGCAGGAAATACATCACCTGATTCATCAGATCGATCCTCGTGTCCTCATCCTCGATCCCGAGATGGACATGCATGCCGCAGATCAAAAGCCGCCGCACCGCGGCGCCAAGATCTTGCGCCAGGGTTTCATAGCGCGCCTTTTGCGTATGCTGCTGCTGCTCCCAGCGGGCAAAGGGATGCGTGCTCGCCGCAATCGGCGCCCAGCCATAAGCCCCGGCCACACGGACCACCCCCCTGCGCAAGCGTTTGAGATCAGTGCGCGCCTCGCCGATCGTGGAGCAGACCCTGGTCCCGATCTCCAGCTGGCATTTCATGAACTCGTTGGTGACCTGCTCGCCGCAGGCCTCAACGCAGTTCTTCAAGAATTCATCCGGCGGGGCACGCACCAGATCGCGCGTTTCCAGATCGACGAGCAGGTATTCCTCCTCAATCCCCATTGTCAGGCTCGGCGCCGGAACACTCATAAAAAATCCCCGTTTTTGTCAAAGCCCTGAACTAAACCCTCCCGGTTATCTCATCAGATATGGCCAAAAAGTCAAATACTAGCTTTGTTTTCATGACGAAAACCCCTCTAAACCGTTGCGTCGTTGCAAATATCGCAACATTGCAACGTAACATTAACGCCACAGTTGCGAATAAATGAATATCAAGAGACAAAGTCACATTGCTCCGTGACATGATTCTAAGCTAGAAAAGCATTGAGAGAATTTTGTGGGAACGCATCCACGTCGTCTTTTTCAGGCGCAGATCATTGATCCGGGGGAAAAATGAAACTATCGAGCAAAAAACTGACAATGGCAGGCGCGGCCCTGCTGGGCGCAACCATGCTGGCCGGTCCGGCTCTGGCGACCCAGGGCTATTTCCCGCACGCTTTTGGCCTTAAATCCAAAGGTATGGCCGGCTCTGACGTGGCTTTTGCCCAGAGCGCCATGACCATTGCCGTCAACCCGGCGGGCCTTTCCGATGTGGATGACCAGCTCAATGTCGGCGTCACCGCCTTCAGCCCCAACCGGAAATACAGCGCCACTCCCGGCGCCGGTTTCAGTTTTGTCGATCCGGCAGGCCGAACCAGCAAGAAGACCCTTTTCGCCATTCCCAATTTCGGTGTATCAAAAAAATTGAGTGACCGGGTGACCGTGGGCTTTGCATTATATGCCGCTGGCGGTATGAACACCACATACAGTGCCGGCGCTGTCAGGCCATCTTGTCTTGCTCCTGGCATGCCATCAACGAGTGGTGTGTTCTGCGGCGGCAAGGCCGGTATCGATCTGATGCAGGTTGGTCTTTCTCCCGCTCTCTCCTATAAAATTTCGGATGTCTTGTCTGTCGGCATTGCTCCCATTTTCTCGATCTCACGCTTCAAGGCCGAGGGGCTGGCGGCATTCGGCGCAGGCTCGACGGATGCGGCAAACCTTTCCAACCGTGGGTATGACTGGGCTTTCGGTGTGGGTGGCCGCGCCGGTTTTCAGGTCAAACCAAGCGAGATGTTCTCCTTTGGTGCCTATTACCAGAGCCGCATTTACATGTCGAAATTCAAGAAATACCGCGGTCTGTTTGCTGAACAGGGTGATTTTGATATTCCCGCTTCCGCAGGCGGCGGCATAGCCTTTAAGCCTTCAAGCGCCCTTACCCTGACAGGCAGCTATAAACATGTCTGGTACTCCAAGGTAAAATCCATCGGCAACGCCGGCTCTCTAACCGGCGGCCTGGGAGCCAATAACGGCGCAGGTTTTGGCTGGAAAGATGTCGATGTTTTCGCCGTTGGCGCTCAGTATGACGTCAACGACAAACTGACAGTGCGCGCGGGGTATTCATATAACAACAATCCGATCGGCGACTCCGAGGTTATGTTCAATATCCTCGCCCCCGCAGTGGTGAAACATCACTTCACCGGCGGTTTCAGCTATGACATCTCTGAAAGAGTAACGCTTGATTTTGCCGGTATGTTCGCCCCCTCAAGCAAATCGCAAGGGACTGTCGTTACTGCGGCCCCGGCCTTTACCCAGACCATCACCGACACGATGTGGCAAGCTGAAGTTGCGGCTGGCATCACCTGGAAATTCTAGATCAACTCTTTTTCGGGAAACAGGCAAAGCGCCCCGGAGTTTTCTCCGGGGCGCTTTTTATTAATCAGCGCCGCTTGCTGAAATAAAGCGGTCCGTAAAGAACAAGGAAGAGCGCGAAGGCCGCCATCCATTCCAGTCCGGAGACATAAATATGCAGCAGATAGCTATCGGTTCCCACCGCGGCGGGGATGCGCGTGATGGCGGCCGAAATCACCAGCAGAAAAATGATCCGGGTTCCCCAGCCCGCGGTGAGCGGGCGGCCCGAATGCCCCAGGGAGGCGCGGGTCATAACAGCGGTGATCATGGTGCCAACCGCGCCGATGGTGAGACCGTGCAGGGCATCTTTAAACGGCAGCAGATCGGTCACGATGGAAAGGCCCAGCAGCGCCAGCCCCAGGGGGATCCATACATAGCCCGCATGCAAGACCAGAACCAGCGGCTCCTTGAATGTCAGATGCCCGCACCAGCGCGAGAGCCGGTAAAATTGCAAAATGGCGGCGGCAAAAAGCAGCCCGCCGGTCAGGGTTAAATCCGGCGCCGCCACCCAGGACACCGCCGCGAGCCCCGTTGCCGCCAGCGCCGCCTTGTCGGGCCAGCCAAACCCGGCCGGCCGCGCCTCGGAGCCGCTCTTGGCCAGCCAGTTGCGGGTAAAGCTGGGGGTGATGCGTCCGCCGATCAGGCTCATCAGCATGATGATGGTAAAAATCCCCAGCCGCCACCCGGCGCCATCGGTTTCCAGCATCTGCGCCGCATCGAGATGCATGATCAGATTGGCAATCATAAAGCTAAAAATAACGACCGCTATAGGCAGATTGCGCCAGTTCTTGCCGATGACGATTTCACGCATGATAAAGGCGAAGAAAACAGCCAGAAACGCGACATCAATCACCCCGGTCAACACCGCACCGATCTGCGCGCCGAACAACACGGCAATACGCCCCGCCAGCCACAACACCGCCAGCCCGCCAAGCGCCGCGCCGCGCACCGGCAGACGCCCGGTCCAGTTGGGAACCGCGGTGAGCAGAAACCCCGCCATGGCCGCGGCGGCAAATCCGAACAGCATCTCATGCGCATGCCAGGCCGCCGCATCAAAAAGCCCCGGCAGTTCCATAAACCCCTCAAGCACCAGCAGCCAGACGCCCAGCGAGATGACGGCCCAGGCCCCGGCGCCAAAAAAGAACGGCCGGAAACCGGCGCTGAGAAAAACAAATCCGTCAAAATGACGCCGCGCCAGAATGGAAGCGGAAGGCTCGGGTTCCGCCTGCCTGTTTTTTTCAGGAGTCTGCATTTTCGCCTCATAAACAATGAATGACCGGGGATGCGCTTTTAGGCTGGAATTGGCCTGATATCAATGTCAGAAGTCAAGCGCATGAAAAAGACCCGCGGGAACGGGCCTTTTTACGTCGGGATGGACACGAAAACTACTTGCTGATCCTGACATTCAGCAGATCCTTGGCGATCTCCTTGAAGATTTTGTCGAGATCGGAATTTGAGGGCGAGTCAAAATATTTATGCGGCTCGCTGGCGCAGCCGCGCATCAGGGTCTTGATTGTGGAGGAATTGGCGCGAAAAGTGATGGTATAGAGCAAAATATTCTTCGCCTTGATCGCGTTGCATACGCTTTGGGTCCGCGTATTGAGCTCTGCCATCGCGGTTGAATGGCTCGTCGTACCCAGCCGCCCGGCGGCGATATAGCCATAGCCCGAATAGGCCGATTTGTTGTGATTGGCAATCGCGGCGATATCATTCTCGCCGTCGGTGAGCAGAATAATCGCCTTGGTGTTGGCGGCATCGGAATACGCCTTGCCGGTCGCGAACGGCTCACCGGGCGAGATGGTCCGCCAGCCCCAGGCCAGACCGATGGGAATGACCGTCGTGCCATGGGCCGTCATGGCGTCAATGCTGTTTTTCAGCCCGTTCTTGTCGTTGGAAAGCGGCGTTATCGGCTGAATCCGGCAGCCCAGGGAAGGATCATAAGAGCTGCTTATGGTCAGGCCGTTATATTTTCCGGTCGCCATCTGGCGGGTTTGCGCCGAGCCTGAAACCCCGTCGGCGGCGTAGGAATACCAGTAGGGCGCGCCGGTATCGGGCTCATCGGGCCAGAAATAAGGCACCCATCGGGTATCGCCGCTGCCCGGCGGCGTATCGTTCACATCCAGCGGCGAGGGCCGCGCCTCGACACAGCCGTTCCAGCTGCGGTTGGAAATCTGGTTATAAAGCGTGAACACATTAGTGCCGGATATGAAATTCTCGCCGTGAATGGAGGAATTCGCCGCCGTGTCCATCCAGGCCATATTGTTTGCGCCGATATTGACCGAGCCGGAAAACGGCACAAGCGACACCTTGATGCCGGCGGAGACCGCCGGATTGACATAGAGCATGTCAATAAAGGTCTTGGCGGCATATTTCAGCGAGTCCAGCCTGCCGCCCGAGGACATCGAACCGGTATTGTCAAGAACCAGCGCCACCTCAAGCGATTGCTGATCGAGGGAAACTTCCGATAACGAGGCCACGGTGATGTTGCTCATCCCCGCCAGCGCCATGAAAGTTGTCGGCAAATCCGCCTGGGCCGAGATTGTTACCGAAGAGGGCGTAAAGGTTACGCTCAGCGCGCCGGGCGCGCCAAGCTCATCGGCCGGGTAATTGGCGTTGAAATAATCATTGGCAATCGTCGTCATCTCGGCCTCGGTGAGATAATGATTGCTCCCCACCGCCAATGCGGCATGATCAAGCGCCTCGCCAAGACGGTTCTTGACGATATAGGCCCGCGAAAGATCAATGGCGGAGCCAATCACCAGCATGACCGGGATCAGCGTCAGGGCGAAAATCATGGCGATATTGCCGCGCCTGTCACACCGAAAACGGGCCAACCGGCCTTTACGGAAAATATCCATGCCCCTTTTCACAAGGCCGGATTTGATTTGCGGATTGACTTGCGGAAACATCTAGCTCTTCCACTGACAGGTTCAAGGCGCCCCTTTCGCACCTGTGCATATCAGCATGAAAGCGTAAATGATCAGGTAATATTTAAACTATGGCTAAAATTCTTGGTATTAACCTGACCAATCCGTTAATGAATAGTAACAACAATTCATGATAACTTTATCGACGGTATTAATTTTTCCCTCATACCCACTCCTCGTCATACCGGCTTTCGCCGGTATGACGGGGTTGATTTGCCTATGGGCTGAACTCCAGGGCCATTGGAGTTATTCATCAAAACAACTGCCGGTAACCTGGGTCAAGATGCGCGATATCTTCTGAATACCATGCCGGCATGGTAAAGCGCTCACCGGAAAGAACCTTTCCCACCCCGTGGAAATGGCGCATCCCGCCGGTAAAGCAGACGAACAGGCCCTTTTTGGGCTTCAGCCTGACTTTCTGGTTGTCGAAATAAAACTCGCCGCCCTCAAAATCATCATTGAGATAGACAAGCGATGTATATGACCTGAACGGGGTCGGATGCGCCGAGCCATCGGGATGGGCGTTATCGGCATGGGCCGGCATCGCACATCCCGCCGGCCATTTCACGATCTGGATCGTATCGGCAAATACCGGCTTTTCAAGCTGGTAAAACGCCATGATCCGCTGCGCCGCCCGCGCCCGCACATCGTTCATCAACCGCTTGATATAGCTTTCTTCCTCCGGCAGGGATGAAATCCACATGAAGCGGCCCGAAAAAAAATCATCTTCGGTGATTGATTTTTCCGCCCTGTGTTCATTGCGGCGATAGGCGTCAATCACCGCATCGCATTGCTCGGGCGAAAGAAAATCCGGCTCGATGTAAAAATCGGCCCCCTCTTCAGGCTGCGAAACCGGGCGGTAATCCATATAATGCGGCTCTGCCGGCCCGCCCTTGCCGGCGGCTTTATCTTCCGCCCCGGTTTCTGTTATAATCTCGATATTGGCCGCGCCATGTGAAGTTTGGGCGGATTTTCCCTCTTTCTCCAAAGCTGTTGCCAGCCTTTGGGCATGCACCGGGCAGATTTGCGTCGTCTGGCCCATATTGCTCATTTCCCGCATGGCGGCGGCCAGAGTTCCCACAGCGCCATCGCCCGGCTCGGCAATACTCTCAGAATGAGGCGCACCCTCAGAATGAGGCGCACCCTCACCTGCCGCCTCTTCATGCAGTGCCGTTTCCGGGTTGGTGAAACGCGGTTTTTTCATCCGCCGCTTATGGGCGTGGGGCACATCAGGCCGCCAGCCATCGGGCCCCTTGCCGTGAAAATAAAACCGCTGCCAGGCTTTTTTGATCGCCGCCTCATCCCCCATCGCCACTTTGGCCTGATGCGCCGCGCGCGCCCCGGCCCACAGCTCATGACGCTGCGCCAGCTCGGGATTATCGGCCAGATCGAGAATTTCCGGCTGCATGCGCGCCGCCGCGCTGGCCTGAACCGGGACGATAAAACAATAAGGCTCGCCTTTTTCAAATCGCACCGCTCCTGGCCGGGTCAGCATATAATTCATGGTGAAAGTGTAGGGCAGCCAATCTGTCTCCACGATGCCGTTAAGGGCAAAAATCCCGTCACGCGGCATATTGGGCGGCCCGCCCACCCATAAATGCCACCCCGGCGGTGTGCGGATGATATAATCGACCGGAAAAGTCACGATCCCGCGCGAGAAATGCGAGGCGGCGAAACGGTCAAAATAAGGGTAGTCATCCTCGCATTCAAAGGTGATATCATCGACATTCATGCCGCCGTTCCAGCGGATGGTGAATGTGGTGGGGCAGACCAGTTCCCAGCCGGTATTGTTGGCAATTGCCATGGGCAGGCATCTGTAGGGGTGCCGGCCGGGAAAATTCTCCATCCAGTCGCGCCGCGGCGCGCCGGGGCGGATGTCCTGCGCCCCGTCCCAGATTTTGTAGCACTGCATGGGCAGCTCCGGAGGTTTTGGCGCGTTCTTGTCGCGTTTCAGGCGTTTGGGCTTGCGGTTGACCCCGGCCGGCTTGCCTTGCCAAAGCTTCATTCCCGAACTCATTATGCTCACCCCTCCACACAGCCGCTATTTGACAAAGCATAGCAATAATCAGGCGCAAGCGCCACCATGGGCCAGGCTGCGCCAGGATGCAGCAGCGCGCCTTTTGCACCAGATATTAAGGAAAAAATTCACCGATCCTTAGATATTGTTGCCTATGTGTGAATAACATCAGGGGCAATTGCAATCATACGCTGCAAGGACAGCGGCCGGAACGACCATGGCAATCACAACGCGGCATATCAGGGGAGGCTCTTTTCTCCCCCGGATTATCAAAAAGTCTTTTACGGCGGATGAAAAAGGCGCAACCGCGGTTGAATTCGCCATTGTCGGCGTACCGTTTTTCGCCCTTTTGATGGCCATACTGGAAACCGGCATGGTGTTTTACGCCCAGACCTCCATGGACGGCTCCATGGCCGAGGCCGCCCGCATGATCCGGACCGGAGAGGCGCAAAAGGGCGGATGGGACCAAAGTGCTTTTCGCAGCAAAATGTGCGCCTCCATCAGTGGCCTTGTTGATTGTTCAAATGCGCTCAAGATCGAAGTGCTGAGTTTCCCCGACGCAACGGCCATCAGCCTGCCGCCGGCCCTCGATGTCAATGGGGATCTGAAAAACAGTTACACCTATTCGCCCGGCGCGCCCAATGAAACGGTGGTTGTGCGGGTTTTTTACGCCTGGGACCTGATCCTTGGCATTCCCGGCCTGGGTTTGAGCAACATGAACGGCAATAAACGCCTGCTCACCGCCGCTGCTGTGTTCAAGAACGAGCCGTTTCCACCATAGGATGCGCTTCACGCAACGCAAGTTTTCCGCTATATGTCGAATATTCCAACCGCTTCAACGATAGCGATTCGACCATGACTGCGCGATGATCAAAGATAACCCGCCCCCAACGCCCCCTGAGAACACGCCGGAAGAGGCGGGTTCAAAGCGGAGTATTGTGGAAAAATCAGCGGCTTTTCTGCGCAATACGGTTTTTGCCAAAGACAACAAGGGGGGAGTCGCGGTTGAATTCGCCCTGATCCTTCCGGTCATGCTGGCCGCCTATTTAGGCGTGGTCGAACTCTCCCAGGCTCTCACCGCCGACCGCAAGATGACGCGCGCCACCAGCACGATTGCCGATCTTGCCGCCCGCTCACCGCTTTTTGACGCCACAGAGGCCGCAAACGCCGTCAAGGCCGCCGAAGCCATTTTGGCGCCCTATGATACCTCAACCCTCAAATTCAGGCTCTCGGCGGTCAAACTCGATACCGATGACGGCAAGATCAAGGTGGACTGGAGCTTTGCCCATGGCCCGGACATGACGCCCTATTACAAGGGCCAGGTCATCAACACGGTTCCCGGCGGCCTGATGCTGCCGGACAGCTCCCTGGTGATCGCCGAGGTGAATTATGAATACACATCCCCCATAGGCGACCTTTTCAGCAGCGGCGTAACCTTAACCGATACATTTTACGCCCACCCCCGCAAAGCCGTTCAGGGCGCCGTAGGTACGCCGCCGCCGCCACCACCTC
>CAZIVB010000078.1:0-10762 GCA_964542565.1 uncultured Hyphomicrobiales bacterium
TATCACGGATCACAATGTGCGCGAAACCCTGGAGCTTATCGACCGGGCGCTTATCATTCATGACGGGCATGTTCTGTTCGAGGGCACGCCGGACGAGATTGTCGGCAATGAAAAGGTGCGGCGTTTTTATCTCGGTGAGCAGTTCAAACTGTAACACCGCTTTCGCCGCTTTGGCGTCAAGATCCGCGGGAGCGGCGTAAGCCATGGCGCTTTTCCCCAAACTGGAAATGCGGCAGGGCCAGAATCTGGTCATGACGCCGCAATTGCAGCAGGCGATCAAACTGCTGCAACTCTCGAATATTGATTTGAGCGCCTATGTGGAAAATGAACTGGAACGCAATCCGCTGCTTGAGCGCGATGAAAAAAACGAGGACGCCCGGGACCTGGAGGCGGCGGAAACCAGCGGTGGAAACGGGGCCGATACAACCGAACCAAAAGGGCTTGATCTGAGCGATGCGGCCGGTCTGAAGGACATTGACAGCAAACTCGACACCAGCCTTGAGAATGTCTTCCCCGATGATCAACCGGTCCCCACTGGCACCACATCAACAGCGCCGGAGCTGAAGGATTCGGGCTGGACATCCCTTGGTCCCAGCCATCGCGGCGCCGGCCCTTCTTCCGATGGTGAGGGTTTTGAGGCCACGATCAGCGAGCAGCCCAGCCTGACCGGGCATCTTACCGCCCAGTTGCAGGTTTCCATAACCGATCCGGTTCAGCAAATGATCGGGGCGTTCTTGATTGATATGGTGTCCGAGGACGGGTATTTGCGCGGCGATCTTGAGGCCCTGGCGCAGCAACTCGGCGCGCCGCTTGAGCTTGTCGAGGCAACCTTGAAGCAAATGCAGGAGTTTGATCCGCCCGGGGTTTTTGCCCGCGATCTGACCGAATGTCTGGCGCTTCAGCTCAAGGAGCAAAACCGCCTTGATCCGGTCATCCGTTCGGTGCTTGACAATCTTGATTTGCTGGCCAAACACGATTTGGCGAAACTGACCCGGATCACCGGGCTGAGCCAGTCCGAGCTGATCGAAATTGTCAATGAGATTCGCAATCTGAACCCGAAACCCGGCCATATTTTCGGAACCGCCATTATCCAGCCCGTGGTTCCCGATGTCTTTGTGCGCGAGGGACCCGATGGCAACTGGCTGGTTGAACTCAACAGCGATACCCTGCCGCGCGTGCTCGTCAACCGGCAGTATTTCGCCACGGTTTCAAGCTCGGCAATAAACAAGGACGATAAGGTCTATCTGTCGGAATGTCTGAGCAATGCAAGCTGGCTGGTGAAAAGCCTTGATCAGCGCGCCAGAACCATCCTCAAGACGGCGCGGGAGATTGTGCGGCAGCAGGACGGTTTTCTCACCAAAGGGGTTCAATATCTCAAACCGATGAATCTGCGAATGGTGGCCGATGCCGTCGGCATGCATGAATCGACCATCAGCCGTGTCACCTCAAACAAATATATCTCGACCCCGCGCGGCGTTTTCGAGCTTAAATATTTCTTCTCGTCATCGATTGCCGCCACTGACGGGTCCGCGAGTTTTGCCGCCGAAGCGGTGCGCTACCGGATTCAGGCGCTGATTGAGGCTGAATCGCCCGACGCCGTCCTCTCCGATGACAAACTGGTTTCACTGTTGCGTGATATGGGCATTGATATCGCGCGGCGCACAGTCGCCAAATACCGTGAAGCCTTGAAAATCCCCTCATCCGTGCAGCGCCGCCGGGAAAAGCGAAATCCGATTTGAAGCGGTGCGGGGCCGGTTCTCCGCCGCTGGCGACAGCCGTTTACTGGATCCTGTGGGTGCAAATTTGCTCTCCGGCGCGGGTTTTGCCCGAAGCTGCAGCCGATTTGTCCAGAAACAGGGATACAGCCCCTATAAAAAACCAAGAAAATGATCTAAAATACGGCCGCTATGTTGACTTGTTATTCAGTGGCGACTAGGTTCGCGACGCTTCAGGGCTGATGGCGGACGGATCCAAAGAACAGCAAAGTCTGACGGTTTTGACGTAAGCTGCGAGCACAGCTCATCTATAAGTAACATTTATCTGGAACAACTAAAAACTGGCGGGAACAATGCAGGTTCAAATTACCGGCAAGAATTTTGATATTGGCGATTCTTTACGCTCTCATATTGCAGAACGCATTGACCAGATCGGCACCAAATATTTTGGCGACCGGATTCATGGCCATGTTTCTCTCGACAAGGAGGGGCATGATTTCCGCACGGAATGCTATATGCATATAGACAGCGGCATTGATCTGCATTCGCGCGGCCAGGCCGGCGATGCCTATGCCAGCTTTGACGAGGCGGCCGAGAAACTGGAGAAACGGCTGCGGCGCTATAAAAGACGGCTTTCCAGTCACTCAAAGCGGAACAATCAAAACCAGCCGGGCTTTGACGCCGCGTCTTACGTGATTGCGCCGGAGAATGAAAAAGAGCCGGAACCAGAAGAACTTAACCCGGTTATTATCGCCGAAACCCGGACCACCTTGCGCCATTTGACGGTTGGCGAAGCGGTGATGCAGCTTGACCTGGTGGAATCTCCCATGCTTGTATTCCACAATTCAGGTCATGGGCGAATCAATGTGGTGTATCGGCGGCCTGACGGGAATATCGGCTGGATCGATCCCGAACCCGCCAAATCGTGACGGCTTCCAGCGGTCAATCCCCCGGCCTGATGACGGAATTGTAATCTTGAGGATGAGCAGATGGATCTAACTGATCTGATTGCGCCGGATTCGATTATTTGCCCCTTGAGGGCCAATAGCAAAAAACAGGTTTTGCAGGAGCTTGCCAACAAGGCCCAGGAGCTGACCGGCCTGGATGCGCGCGATATTTTCGAGACCATTTTGCAGCGTGAACGTCTTGGCTCCACCGGAATCGGCCACGGGGTGGCGATCCCCCATGGCAAAATTGACGGCATCAATCGTATATTCGGAATTATTGCGCGGCTTTCCTCGCCCGTGGATTTTGAAGCCGTGGATGAAGAACCCGTCAGTATCGTGTTTCTTCTGCTGGCGCCGGAAAACGCCGGGGCGGATCACTTAAAAGCGCTGGCCCTTATCTCGCGTCTGGTCAAGGACAAGGCCATGCTGGACAAGATCAGCTACGCCAATGACGCCAGAAGCATTTACGCCATTTTAACCGAACCGGCCGCCTCGAACGCCGCGTAAGGCTCATTGCCTGTCAGGTTAAACCGGCGTCGGCCCGCTTGCTGCCGCAGGGCGAGAAAAATGAATTACCGGCACAAACAAACGGGTTTTGTTACGATTATCATCTTCGGGCTTGCCTTTTTTGTTGTTGTCGATCTGCTCGTCCTGGGTATTATTTTTTTCAATGATCTTCTCAGCGCCTACTGGATGGCGCTGGTCATCGTGCTGATGATTCTGATTGCCGCCGCGGGCATCTTGTTCTCTTCCCTGACCATTATGATCGATAAGGCCCGGCTTTCATGGCATTTTGCTTTTGGTTTCTGGAAGAAAAGCGTCAATCTGGCCGATATTGCATCTTGCGCGATTGTCAGGAATCGCTGGTTTTATGGCTGGGGCATCAGATATACCGGCAGGGGCTGGCTGTATACTGTCTCCGGGCTGAACGCGGTTGAAATCCGCCTTCAAGACGGCCGCCTTTTTCGTCTTGGCACCGATGAGCCCGAAAAGCTGCTCGCGGCGCTGGAAGGCGCAAAAGCGGCCCTCGCATAAGCTTGGGCAAGCATCAAGCCGCCATGCGCGCGGCGCGGCTGCGCGAGCGGTAGCTCAAGGCCTCGGCGATATGGGTGCGCGAGATTTGTTCCTGCCCGGCAAGATCGCACAAGGTCCGGGCCACTTTCAGCACGCGGTGATAGGCCCGGGCGGACAGGCGCATGGCGTTGGCGGCGTCATGCAGCAGCGCGAGGCCCGGCGCATCGGGGCTCGCGATTTGCTCCAGAAGCTTTCCGTCGGCTTCGGCATTGCACAGAACATCCTCGCGTTCCAGGGCAGTGAAGCGTTCAATCTGGCGCTCGCGCGCCCGGGCGATGCGCGCCGCTGCCGCCGCCGAGCCCTCGGCCGGGGGCGGCAGGGCAAGATCGGAGGCATTAAGAGCCGGAACATCGATGAAGAGATCAAAACGGTCAAGCAGCGGCCCTGAAAGCCGCGCCTGATAATCCGCCGCGCAGCGCGGACCGCGGCGGCAGCTATAGCCGGGTTCTCCGGCATGGCCGCATTTGCACGGGTTCATGGCGGCTATGAGCTGAAACCGGGCCGGATAGGTCACGTGATGGTTGGCCCGGGCGATCACCGCTTCGCCGGTTTCCAGCGGCTGACGCAGCGAATCAAGCACCCGCGGCGGGAATTCCGGCAGCTCGTCCAGAAACAGCACCCCGCGATGGGCAAGGGAGATCTCGCCCGGCCTTGCGCGCATGCCGCCGCCCACAAGCGCCGGCATGGAGGCGGAATGATGCGGGTTGCGGAACGGGCGCGCGCGGCTGATGCGCCCCTGCGCCAGAGCGCCGGCGATACTGGCGATCATGCTGACTTCCAGCATTTCACGCGGCCGCATGGGGGGCAGGATTGAAGGCAATCTCGCCGCCAGCATGGATTTTCCGGCGCCGGGCGGACCGTTCATCAGCAGATTATGGCCGCCGGCAGCGGCGACCTCCAGCGCCCGTTTGGCGCTCTCCTGCCCTTTGATATCACGCAGATCGGGCAGATGCGCCGGCTCTTGCGCGCGCAGGGGCAGCGGGCGGGTGAGAACCTGGGTGCCCTTGAAATGGTTGATGAGCGTGATCAGATTGCGCGGTCCCAGGATATCGACATCTTCACCGGCCCAGGCCGCCTCAGAGCCGCAACCGGCCGGGCAGATCAGTCCCAGAGCGCGCCCGTTGGCGTAAATCCCGGCGGGCAGCGCGCCGGTCACCGGCGCAATGGCGCCGTCAAGCCCCAGCTCGCCGATGACGACATAGCGCTCCAGCATATCGCCCGGCAGCGCGCCCATGCAAACCAGCAGCCCGAGCGCGATGGGAAGATCAAAATGCGAGCCTTCTTTCGGCAGATCGGCCGGCGCCAGATTAATGGTGACGCGCTTGGCGGGAAGGGCGATGCCGATGGCGTGCAGGGCGGCGCGGACCCGCTCGCGGCTTTCCGCCACCGCCTTGTCCGGCAGACCCACGAGGGTAAAGGCCGGCAGGCCGCCGGCAATGTGAACCTGCACATCCACATGGCGCGCTTCAACGCCCTCAAACGCCACCGTGTTTACATGCGCAACCATAAGCGTCTCCCCTCAGGCACCCGGCGATCATTTTCATGATTGCCGGTGCCGGAGAGTAGCGTAAAGAGGGGCGCGGCGCAAGAACAATACAAGAACTTATACCGATTTCCGCCTAAATTCAGGCCGAATCGGCGCGCCAGAGTTCCGGGCCCTTGTTCAGACGCTCTTCAAGCGCTTTTCGCTCATCCGCGATTTTTGGCGGCAAATGGTCGCCGAATTTGGCAAAATAGGTCGCCAGATCGCCGGTCTCGGCCAGACCTTCGGCGCGGCTGATTTCGGTCAGGAGGGTGAATTTTTCTTCAGGAAAATCAAGCCCCTTCCAGTTGATATCCTTATATCCGGGCACGACGCCAAACGGGCTTGTCTGCCCGTTGGCCTGGCCCTGAATACGCTCGACTACCCATTGCAGCACCCGCATGTTCTGGCCAAAGCCGGGCCAGATGAAGTTGCCATCTTCATCCTTGCGGAACCAGTTGACACGGAAGATTTTGGGCAATTTAAGCCCCTCGATTTTGGCGATGTCGAGCCAGTGCTGCCAGTAATCGCCCATATTGTAGCCGGCAAAGGGCAGCATGGCGAAAGGATCGCGGCGAATGCCGGAAACGCCGATGGCGGCGGCGGTGGCCTCCGAGCCCATGCTGGCGGCGAGGAAGACGCCGTGATTCCACGACAGGGCCTCATAAACCAGCGGGAAGGTTTTCGACAGGCGGCCGCCGAACAAGAAGGCGCTGATGGGCACGCCCTCGGGGTCTTCCCAGGCCGGATCGATGCTGGGGCACTGGCCGGCGGGCGCGGTGAAGCGCGAATTGGGATGGGCGGCGGGATGATCCATATCCGGCGTCCAGTCCTCGCCTTTCCAGTCAATGGCGTGGGCGGGCGGCGGCCCCATGCCTTCCCACCACACATCGCCCTCATCGGTGAGGGCGACATTGGTGAAGATGCAGTTTTCCTTCATGGAGTCCATGGCCATCGGATTGGTCTTGTAGGAGGTGCCCGGCGCGACGCCGAAAAAACCGTTTTCCGGGTTGATGGCGCGCAATGTGCCGTCGCTGGCCGGTTTGATCCAGGCGATATCATCACCCACGGTCAGCGCTTTCCAGTTGCCCATCTGCTCAGGCGGAATAATCATGGCAAGATTGGTTTTGCCGCAGGCGCTGGGAAAGGCCCCGGCCACATAGGTTTTTTCTCCCGAAGGCGATTCCAGGCCAAGGATCAGCATATGCTCGGCCAGCCAGCCCTCCTCGCGCGCCATGTTTGAGGCGATGCGCAGCGCCAGGCACTTCTTGCCCAGCAGCGCATTGCCGCCATAACCGGAGCCATAGGACCAGATCTCGCGGGTTTCGGGGAAATGCGAGATATATTTTTTCTCGATATCAGCCTCGCAGGGCCAGGGCACGTCTTTCTCGCCCGGCGCAAGCGGCGCGCCGACCGAATGCAGGCATTTGATAAACGCGCCGTCTTCGCCCAGGGTCTCCAGAACCTTCTGGTCCATGCGGGTCATGATGCGCTGGTTGGTGGCCACATAGGCCGAATCAGTGATCTCGATGCCGACATGGGCAATTGGCGAGCCGATGGGGCCCATGGAAAAGGGAATGACATACATGGTGCGGCCGCGCATGCAGCCCTTAAAGCTTGCTTTCAGCTCGGCCTTCATTTTGGCCGGGGCCATCCAGTTGTTGGTGGGGCCGGCATCCTCTTCTTTTTCATGGCACATGAAAGTGCGGTTTTCCACCCGGGCGACGTCGGAGGGGTGGGAGCGGGCCAGAAAGCTGTTGGGCCTCAGCTCCGGGTTCAGCCTGGTATAGACACCGGCATCGACAAGTTCGCGGCACAGCCGGTCATATTCTTCCTGCGAGCCGTCACACCAGATGATGCTGTCGGGCTGGCACATATCCGCAACTTCATCGACCCAGTTTAACAGTTCCTTGTTGTTGGTCCGGCTGGCGCCGTCATGTGAAATGCTCATAAGCGGTTTTCCTCTTTTTCGGGCATTCAATGGAGATGTTCAGCACCGCCGCGTGCGGCGCAAAACAGCAAAACATATGAAGCGATAACAATGGTTAATGATTTCGCGCCGAACCTACAGGATGTGACAAAAATCGCAAGTCTCATTCCATGATCCAACCGCGCTTAGGTCTATGGGCGGACGGCGATACTGTGCTATACAGAGGCCAGAAAAGCCATTTTTCATGTGCGGTTGTCAAAGTCCCGTTTCGATCCGATTTATAAGTAACCCGATCTCATCTGCACGAAAATAACAAGCTGGAGTGCCAAGACATGGCGAGTATTTCACTGGTCGATGACGACCGCAATATTCTGACATCGGTCAGCATGGCCCTGGAAGCGGAAGGCTATGAGGTGCGCACCTATACCGATGGTTCAACGGCGCTTTCGGGTTTGCAGGACAATCCGCCCGATATCGCCATATTCGATATCAAGATGCCGCGCATGGATGGTATGGAGCTTTTGCGGCGGCTGCGGCAGAAATCCAACCTGCCGGTTATCTTCCTCACCTCCAAGGATGATGAGATCGACGAGTTATTCGGTCTGAAAATGGGCGCGGATGATTATATCTGCAAACCGTTTTCCCAGCGCCTGCTGCTGGAGAGGGTAAAGGCGGTGCTGCGCCGTTCGCGGCCGCGCGAGCAGATTTCCGGCATGACGGAGCAAAGCGGAAAATCCTTTGAGCGCGGCAAGCTGGTGATGGACCCGGATCGTCACTTAAGCACCTGGGACGGGGTGCCGGTGACGCTCACGGTCACCGAATATCTGATCCTGCAATCGCTTGCCCAGCGCCCCGGAATTGTCAAAAGCCGCGATGCGCTGATGGACGCCGCCTATGATGATCAGGTTTATGTCGATGACCGGACCATCGACAGTCACATCAAGCGGCTGCGCAAGAAATTCAAGGCGGTTGACGCGGATTTCAATTCCATCGAGACGCTCTACGGCGTCGGATACCGTTTCAAGGAGGCCTAGGGTATTGCCATGACCCTTGAGGCCGGACATGACAGCGCCGGGATGGCGCGGGCATCGGCGTCCCGCAAAGGCGTCAAAAGCAAAAAAGCGCGCAAGAAACGCAGCAGCTGGGCCCTGAACACCTGGTTCTCGTCCCTGACGCGGCGCATTGTCATTTTAAATCTGGTCGCCCTTGCCCTGCTCGTGGCCGGGATCTTGTACCTCAACCAGTTCCGGGCCGGGCTGATTGACGCCAAGGTCCAGTCGCTGCGCACCCAGAGCGAGATTATCGCCAGCGCCATCGCCTCGTCGGCGACCATCGATTCGGATCTGCTCAGCATAGACCCCGAAGCGCTTTTGTCGCTCCGGCCGGGCGAGAGCCTCTCACCGGCGGAAGAAGAGATCAAATCACTGGATTTTCCCATTAATCCGGAACGCGCCGCACCGGTTTTGCGGCGGCTGATAAAACCGGCGCGGGCAAGAGCGCGTATCTATGACCGCGAGGGGGTCATTGTGGTTGATACGCGCGATCTGTTCACCCGCGGCCAGATCCTGCGCTATGACCTGCCGCCGCCCGGCGAGGAAGACACGAGCCTGTTCAGGGAAATCTGGCGCAGCATCAAGGCCTTTTTACGCCGCGGCGATCTGCCGCTTTTCAAGGAATACGGCCCTGATGAGGGCAAGAAATACCCCGAAGTCACCGCCGCCTTGTCCGGCGCTTCGGTTTCGGTGGTCCGGGTGAACAAAAGGGGCGAGATGATCGTGTTTGTCGCCGTGCCCGTGCAGCGTTTCCGGGCGGTTCTGGGGGCGCTGGTTCTTTCCACCAAGGGCGGTGATATCGATGCCATTGTCAGCGCCGAGCGCTGGGGCATTTTAAGGGTGTTTCTGGTTGCCGCCGGGGTGACGATTTTAATGTCTTTCCTTCTGGCCAGCGCCATTGTCGGGCCGGTAAAACGTCTGGCGGCGGCGGCCGAGCGGGTGCGCAAGGGGCGTCATGTGCGCGAGGAAATCCCTGATTTTACCTATCGCAGCGATGAAATCGGCCATCTTTCCGGCGCGCTCAGGGATATGACTTCAGCCCTTTATGACCGGATTGACGCCATTGAGAGCTTTGCCGCCGATGTGGCGCATGAGCTGAAAAACCCGCTGACTTCCCTGCGCAGCGCGGTCGAGACCCTGCCGGTGGCAAAGGACGAGGCTTCGCGCAAACGTCTGGTTGAGATTATCCAGTTCGATGTGCAAAGGCTGAATCGTCTGATCACCGATATCTCGGCCGCCTCGCGCCTTGACGCGGAGCTCTCGCGCGAGGAAATGGCGCCGGTTGATATGGCGCAAATGCTCTCCAGCGTGGTTTCAACATCAAATGAAACCCGCAAATCAGGCCCCGGTATCGAGCTTGAAATCGTAAATCGGCAAACCGCGGCTGAAAATGCCTTTTGCGTCATGGGGCAGGGCGCCCGTCTGGGGCAGGTGGTGCGCAACCTGATCGACAACGCCCTTTCCTTCTCGCCTGATGATGCGCCGGTTCGCGTCATTATCCGCAGAAATGGCGAAATTCTGGAAATTGCGGTTGAGGATGAAGGGCCCGGCGTTGATCCTGATATGCGCGGCCGGATCTTTGAGCGGTTTTATACCGACCGGCCGCAAGAAGGCGCGTTCGGGCAAAATTCAGGGCTGGGGTTGAGCATTTCCAAACAGATTATCGAGGCTCATGACGGACAAATTTTTGTTGAAAACCGCAAGGACGCTGATGGTCAGACCCTGAACTCGGGCGCAAGGTTTGTGGTTCATCTGCCCGCCCTGCCCCTAAAAGCGAGGGAGAGTTAAGCCGGGTCATGAACACACTGCACGGCACATGTCTTGATATCGCGGGTCTTGGCGTATTGCTGCGCGGCAGATCAGGGGCAGGCAAATCCGATCTTGCGCTGCGGCTGCTTGAGGACAATGCTTCATATCCGGCCAGGCTTGTTGCTGATGACCGGGTTGTGCTTGCAAAGCAGCAGGGGCGGCTTGTTGCCTCGGCCCCTGCGGTTCTTCGCGGATATCTTGAGGTGCGCGGCATCGGACTGGTGCAAATGCCGGTTTGCGACAGCGTTGTCTTGGGGCTGGTGGTCGATCTTGCCGCGGGGGGCGATATTGAAAGGGCGCCGGAATTTCCCCAAAACCGCGTCATAGTCAGGGATGTGGAACTGCCGCATCTGCGCCTGAACCCGTTTGAGGCCTCCGCAGTGGCCAAAATCAGGATGGCGGTGTCTCTTTTGCGGCAACCGGGTCACAACGGATAAATTTGGATATGGCGATAAAACAGATATGGCGTTGCCGGGTAAATCATTTTAGGGTGAAAAAATGATTGGTATGGTGCTGGTAACTCATGGAGATCTGGCGCGCGAGTTCGGCGCGGCGCTTGAGCATATTGTCGGCCCGGTTGAAAATCTTGAAATGATTTCCATCGGGCCCGATGATGATATGGAAAAGCGCCGCAAGGATATCTCCGCCGCCGTGGATGAGGTTGATAGCGGCAAGGGGGTGATTATCCTGACCGATATGTTCGGCGGCACCCC
>CAZIVB010000079.1:0-7347 GCA_964542565.1 uncultured Hyphomicrobiales bacterium
GGTGGGGATTTCTTTGAGCTCCGCCGGGGGCAGGTCGTAAAGGTCCTTGTCCATGGCCTCGCCGGGATGGATCTTGTTCTGGATGCCGTCAAGGCCGGCCATCAGCATGGCGGCGAAGGACAGATACGGGTTCGCGGTCGGATCGGGAAAACGCACTTCCACGCGCTTGCCGGCAGCGGCTTCGGCATGCGGGATGCGGCACGAGGCCGAGCGGTTGCGGGCCGAATAAGCCAGCAGCACCGGCGCTTCATAGCCCGGCACCAGACGCTTGTAGGAGTTGGTGCTCGGATTGGTGAAAGCGTTCAGAACCCTGGCGTGCTTGATGATGCCGCCGATATAGTAAAGGCAGGTCTCCGACAGATCGGCATACTGGTTGCCGGCAAAAACCGGCTTGCCGTCTTTCCAGATCGACTGATGCACATGCATGCCGGTGCCGTTATCGCCAAAAACCGGTTTTGGCATGAAGGTCGCGGTTTTGCCATAGGCATGCGCCACCTGATGCACGACATATTTATAAATCTGCAAGCGGTCGGCAACATTTACCAGATCGGAAAATTTCATGCCCAGCTCATGCTGCGCCGCAGCGACTTCGTGGTGATGCTTCTCGGTCTCAACCCCCATCTCCGCCATAGTGGAGAGCATCTCGGAGCGGATGTCCTGGGCCGAATCGACCGGCGGAACCGGGAAATAACCGCCCTTGGTGCGCGGCCGGTGGCCCAGATTGCCCATCTCGTAATGGGTGCCGGTGTTTGACGGCAGCTCGGAGCTGTCGAGCGCAAAGCCCATATCGTAAGGATCGGTTGAAAAGCGCACATCGTCAAACATGAAAAACTCGGCTTCCGGGCCGAAATAGGCGGTGTCGCCAATGCCGGTCTGCTGCAAATAGGCCACTGCGTTCTTGGCCGTCATGCGCGGGTCGCGCGAATAGCCCTCGCCGGTGGACGGGTCGAGAATGTCGCAGAACACGCTCAAGGTGGTCTGGGCGAAGAAGGGGTCGATATAGGCCGATTCCGGTGCCGGCATCAGCGTCATGTCGGATTCATTGATCGCCTTCCAGCCTTCAATGGAAGAGCCGTCAAACATAATGCCTTCTTTAAAAGCATCTTCATCCATGGCGGCGACATCCATGGTCAGATGCTGCATTTTGCCCTTGGGGTCGGTGAACATCAGATCAATGAATTTGACATCATTGTCCTTGATCGTCTGCATGAGTTTCTTAAGTTCGGACATGTTAAGTTTCCTGTTGCTTTAGAGTAAGTTGATGCAATTTAAAGGCCCATGGCCATTTTTCCTCGAGCCGGAGGGAAGGGCCGTCTCCTTCCGGTCTTGCCTGACCGGGTCAGACAGCTTCCGGTCCGGTCTCGCCGGTGCGGATGCGGATCGTGTTCTCGATATTGGAGACGAAAATCTTGCCATCGCCGATGCGCCCGGTTTTGGCGGCGTCCTGAATGGCCTCCAGCGCCTTGTCCAGCAATTCTTCCGTCAGCACCACCTCGATTTTCACCTTGGGGAGAAAATCAACCACATATTCAGCGCCGCGGTAAAGCTCCGTATGCCCCTTCTGGCGGCCAAATCCCTTGGCCTCGATCACCGTAATGCCCTGAAGGCCGATTTCCTGCAACGCCTCCTTCACTTCATCCAGCTTGAAGGGTTTGATAATGGCTTCAATCTTTTTCATATGTCCTCACCCGCTTCTATGGTATCGCCGCTTGCTGCAAAGTTACGCTCACGCATTTGCGTATTGTCACGCCTATTTCCTCGCATGTAGCACGGAGTGTGCCAGTTGGGCAATCACCGCAATAATGGCGCAAATCATAAACCCGGCCGCACCGCTTTGCCAGAGCCGCTTTTTTTTGTGGCTTAAAATTGGGCGTTTTGCCTAAATTTAAGGCAGTTAGCCGGTGTCGGATCGCATCAGGCGCGGCGCTCTCTCTCGCTAAAAAATTGCGCATCGTTCATTGTTTTTTGCCACCGGATAGACATTTTATTTATTATCATGGGCCTAATACCCGTTTCAGACCAACCGCGCAGGAGTTTTGACAAACCGGCATTCACGGTTTTCAGATATGACCATGGCAATTCTGTCCTCGCTTAAACGATTGGTACTGCGGTTGAAGGGGGGGCATTTATCTCCCCGGCGTCCGGTCTTGTTCGCGCTTGAGGTGATTGCCGGTCTGGGTTTCAGCCTGCTGCTTGCTTTTGGCCTGTTGTTGTGGCGGCTTTCTGAAGGCCCCGTATCCCTGGCGTTTTTGCACGACCGCATCGAAAGCACCATAAACGCCGAGCTTTCCGATGCCCGCGCCGAATTTTCCCGCCCGGTCATGATGAAGGAAAAGGATGGCGGCATACGTTTGCGGCTGCTGGATATCAAGGTGCGCGGCGCGGATAATCAGCTATTGGCGGCCGCGCCCATGGCGGCGGTTTCCATAAGCCCGTGGGGAATTCTCAGCGGCAAGACGGCCATCACCCGCATGATCCTGATCCGCCCCACAATCACCCTGAGCCACGGGCGCGGCGGGCAGTTCAGTTTCGGCATTGCTGATTCGATCAAATACCCACCTTCCGCCGAAATGGGACCTGCGCCAGCGCCCGGAACCCCGCCCCGCGCCGTGAAATCCGCCCCGCACCAGAGCAGCAAGGCCCTGTGGAGCGCCCTGTTTACCGAGGAGCAGTTCAACCTGCTGGAAAAGCTCAATATCAGTCCGCAATCCAATCTCAGCCATATCGGGGTAAAAGACGCCAGTCTGATCGTGATTGACGAGACCAGCGGCACGATTGTCCGCGCCGGCAATACCAATCTGACCCTGAACCGGACCAAGGCCGGCTACACCCTTACCGCCGCAACCCGCTTCAGGATAAAAGGTGAATATTCCTCCCTCTCCTTCGTCGCCTCTTTCGAGCATGGCGGCGCGGCCAATGTCGTCACCCGGTTCAAGGATTTGAACCCGGCGGAATTCTCGCATCTGACCGCCAATCCGGCAATTGGCGGCGCCAGTCTGCCCTTGAGCGGCAAGGCGTCTTTCAGCCTCGATAACAAAGGCGTTTTGCTCAGGGCCAGCGCCGATATCGAGGCCGGCGCGGGACTGCTTGAATATGGTGGCGGCGCGGGGAATTCCGTTCTCGTTGATGAGGCGGATATCACGCTGTTTTTTGACGCCGGAACCGACAGTATCGCCATCGAGCAGGCCACGTTTGTTTCCGGAAACAACCGCATCGTGTATTCAGGCAATGTCGGGCTGATCCGTGATGCGCAGCGAAACATCAAAACCTATGATCTGGCTCTGAGTTCGTCAAAGTTGGCCCTGGCCCTCGACAGCGAAACCAAAAAGCCGGTTGTGTTTTCCTGGGCGACGTTAAAGGCGAAAATAGTCCCCGCGCCCTTTTCCGTTAATATTGAAAAGGCCAGAATGGGGACCAAGAAACTGCAACTGGACCTGACGGGAAGCGTTCGTGATGCGCCGCTTTCTCCCGAAATTCGCCTTCAGGGCAGCGCTAAACTCATCCCGCTTAATGTTATCAAACGCCTGTGGCCGACATCTCTCGCGCCGGGGACGCGGGAATGGATCGGAAGCAATATCGCGGCCGGATATATCAAGGATGCCCGGTTCAAAATTGCTCTTGCCCCCGGCGAGATCGCCAAAGCCAGAACCGGAACCCCCATCCCCGATGATCATATCCAGGTCAGCTTCAATGCCCGGAAGGTCAGATTTACTTTCCTGAAAGGCCTGCCGCCCATTCAGAGCGCCGCCGGCCACGGGCTTCTGGCGGGTGATCGTCTCGATATCCGGCTGACGAAAGGCTTCGTCAAGGCCCCGTCGGGCGGCAAGGTCCAGATAGAGGGTGGGCGTTTTACAATCCCCAAGATTCATGAAGACGTCACCCTGGGCAGGACCAACGGCTATGTGTCCGCCTCTCTTGCGGGCAAGACAAAAGCGGTGCTTGAGATCATCGATATGAAGCCGCTCGGCTATGTCTCCATGATGAATATCCGGCCCCGCTCCGTAGGCGGGAAATCCACCGGCCAGCTTGAACTGGTCATCCCCTTGCAGCGCGATTTGACCCTTGAGCAGATCGGCATAAAGATAAAGGCGGATCTGAAAGGGACAAAAATCCCGCAAATCTACAAAGGCGTTGATCTTGCAAATGGCACTTTGCGCATGAGCGTGAACAACAAGGGCCTTGAAGCCAAGGGAAAAATTGCCCTCAACGGCGTTCCCTTCGCCCTGAAGTGGAATGAGCGTTTCAAAGGCGGCAATAAACTCACCACAAGGTTTGAACTGACCGCAACCCTTGGCAGCAAGGCGCGAAAGGCGCTTGGCATTGATCTGGGGCATATTCTGCGCGGACCGGCGGCAATCCGGCTGGTTGCGGGCGCCCGCCGGGGCAAAATCGCAACGGCGCATGTCAAGGCCGATCTGAAACGCGCCGAGTTGCGGCAGGAGGACATTAAATGGAAAAAACCGCCCGGTATTCCGGCCACCGCGGCATTTTCTCTTGAGTTTGGGGCCAAGGGTCTGACCCGGCTGCGTAAACTTGATCTCAAGGGCAAGAACCTGAAGGTTACCGGCGCCATCCGGTTTGATGAAAAGGGCCGCATCCGCAAACTTGATCTGGGGCAGGTGGTTCTGGGGCGGGCAACCCGCTTTGCCCTTTCCGGCAAGCGGGATAAAAACGGCATTTTGCACCTGAAGGCCAAGGGCAAACAATTTGATGCCCGCCCGCTGCTCAAGGAACTGATGACAGCGCCGCCATCCCCCGATACCCCGGGCAAGAACGGGGCGGCGGGCAGCATATCGCTTGATGCGGCTTTTGACGAGATCTTGCTGTTTAACAAGGTCGTGCTGGGCAAGACATCCGTTAATCTGCACTCGGCGGGCGATCTGGTGGAGAGCCTTTTGGTAACAGCGGAATTTGCCTCGAAGCTTCCCGTGCGGGTGAAAATATCACGCGCCGACAAAACCACCCGGCTGTTGCGGATCACCTCGAAAGATGGCGGGGCGCTCCTGCGCGGCGCGGATTATTATACAAGGGTGCGGGGCGGGGTTTTCGACCTTGACGCCCGCATGAAAAATCCCGGCGGCGCCATGAGCGGCAAAGTCAGGTTGGACAAGTTCACCATCGTGGGGGAACCGGCGCTAAAAAGCATTATGAGCTCAACAAATCCGAATACAAAAAAGGCAAGTGTCCGGAACGCCGATAAAGTTTCCTTCGACAAGCTCAAACTGAGCTTCAAACGCATTCCCGGCGTTTTAACCATTGAAAATGCCCTGATTGCCGGGCCCAGTATCGGGGCAACGGCCAGAGGGCGTATCAATCATGTCAACCAGACCATGCAAATGGCCGGCACCCTGGTGCCCGCCTATGGCCTGAATGCTGTTTTCGGCAAAATTCCTGTACTGGGGCGGTTTTTGTCCGGCCGCAAGGGCGAGGGCTTGATCGGCATTACCTTCGGCATACAAGGACCGATGAAACACCCGATTTTAACCCTCAATCCGGCCTCCGCCCTGGCGCCGGGATTTCTACGCATGCTGTTTGAATTTAACAGCGGCGTAAAAACACCCCCCGTCAAACCGCCAAAATCGATAAGTGACAAATAATACCGCCGGTATAATTGTTGTAATATTAACTTAGAATATTCTGTGTGTGTTAAGGTAAATGCAATTAACCAAATAACTTAACTAATAAACTTAAAATTGTCTTCAATGTTTCAATATATTTTTCGCTGATAAGTTGGGTGAATCCCGTATGAGGCGTTAATATGTTGTACAGACAGTCTTCAATTGTCAGAACCTTTTTGAATCTCAAAACCGCCTTCAGACGCTGTGTAAGGGGCAATATCAGCACGATATTTGCGTTCTCGCTCGTCCCCATTGCCGCGGTTGCCGGTGCCGGTGTCGATTACAGCCGCGCGGTTGAGACCCGCAACCAGTTGCAGCAGGCCTCTGACGCCGCCGCGCTGATGGGGGGGCGGATATTGTCGGAAGATGGAAAAGATTACAATATCAGGGCCCGCAAGAGTTTTAACGAAAACGCCAAAAACGCCATATTCGCCAAAAAGGTCAAGTTCGACATCAAGAAGATCAAGGAGGGTGTCCGCGTCGATGTGAGCGCGAAGATGGACACAACATTCCTTGCCGTTATTGGTTACACGTCAATTGATCTTGCCGTATTCAGCGAAATCGGCGTTTCCAACACCAAGCTGGAACTAGCCCTTGTGCTTGACAATACCGGCTCCATGAGCGGCAGGAAAATTACGACGCTGAAAAATTCCGCCCGGGATCTCGTCAAGGCCGTGATGCCAAAACCGGGCAATAACGAGCAAACACGCATCGCCGTGGTGCCGTTTGCCGATTATGTCAATATCGGCCTGAAACACCGCAAGGAACCGGGCATTGATGTCCGGGATGATTACAGCATCAAGAATGTCAGGCCGGGCGGCAACTGGTGCCGCAACACCTATCCCAAATCCACCCGCAAATGCAAATGGACGGGCGGATCGCCGGGATACTGGGGCACATGCACCAAAACGGTTGTCAATGACGGGGTGACATCGACCAAAACCTACCGGTGCAAAAAGGGCGCCTCGAAAGGCACGAAAACCTGCACCGGCAGCAGGGGAAAACCGGTCAGGAAATGCACGCCTTACCCGCCGAAGGTCAGCTATACAAAATACAAATGGTATGGCTGTGTCGGCTCGCGCAATCCTCCGCTCGATACCCGCGACGATACCTACTCAACCAGGGTTCCGGGGCTGCTGGCCAAGCGCAACAATTGCAAACCCAGAGCCCTGACGCGGCTGACCGAAAACCGCAACACGGTTCTAAAGGCCATTAAAGCCATGCGCGCCGACGGCATGACCTATATCCCGACCGGATTGCTCTGGGGCTGGCGCACGCTCTCGGCCGGCATTCCGTTCGCCGATGGCGAGCCTTACGGCAAGACCCGCGCCGAGCGCAAAAAAAACCGCAAGGTCATAGTGCTGATGACCGATGGCATGAATACCAGATCCCCGACCTATCCGGAGCACATTGGCAGCAACACCGGCAAGGCCAACACTTTGATGACCAAAATATGTAATAATATCAAGGATAAATACATCACGGTGTACACCATCGCCTTTGAGGTCAAGGATGCGACCGTGAAAAAACTGCTGAAAGACTGCGTCGGCAATGACGGCGCCTATTTTGACGCCAAGAACGCCGGGGAACTCAAACTCGCCTTCAAGAATATTGCCCTGGCGCTGATGAGGCTCCGCCTGACGAAATAAACAAATCCTCTCCGCGGCGGCGGGAGGGCGCTTGCCCTATAGCAGCCCCCGGCTCCAGGCATTGGCGAGAAAAATGGCGA
>CAZIVB010000079.1:7447-9114 GCA_964542565.1 uncultured Hyphomicrobiales bacterium
TTGTCAGGAGGCTGCCCCATGAAAGAGACCCCGCCATTTGATCGCCGTTTCGTAATTCTTGGCGCTGTTCTCATGCAGCTTTCTCTCGGGGCAATTTACGCCTGGTCGGTGTTCACACCAACGCTCAAAGCCGCCGGATGGTCAAAGCTTGACACCCAGCTTGTTTTTGCCATTGGCCTAGTGAGCTTTGCCCTCGTCATGGTCGGGGCAGGGCGCGCCCTGACCCGTTTCGGGCCGCGCGCGCTTGCCATTGCGGGTGGTCTCACACTGGGGCTTGGCTATGTGCTTGCCGGGCTGCTGGGCGCGACGAATTTCTGGGTTGTCGCCGCCTTTATCGGTCTGGTTGGCGGCGCGGGGATCGGTCTTGGCTATGTTGTCCCCATTGCCGTGGGCATGCGCTGGTTTCCCGATAAAAAGGGCATGATCACCGGGCTTGCGGTCGCCGGCTTTGGCTTTGGCGCCATGGGCTGGGTGAAAATCGCCGGGGCCTGGGGGCAACTGATCGAAACCTCGGGCCTTGCCGCGACATTCATCATTTACGGCCTTGCCTTTGCGGCGCTGATTTTGCTTGGCAGCATCTGGATGCGCATGCCGCCAAAGGGCTGGCTGCCGCGCGGCTATGTCATGCCGCCGCAAAAAGCCGGCAGCGGCGGTGAAAGTTTCACCGTTGTGGAAATGCTGCGCACACCGCAATTCTATCTCATTTTTCTCACCTTTACCGCCAGCGCCGGTGCCGGGCTGATGTCCATCGGCCTGATGAAGCTCTACCCCATGGAGGCCCTGCAGGCTTCCGGTTACGGCGCGGTCGAGGCCAGCGCCATCGCCGGTACCGCCATGGCGGTGTTTTTCAGCATTGCCAACGGGCTGGGGCGCATCGTCTGGGGGGCTTTGAGCGATCGCCTGGGGCGCAAGCGCTCGGTGATCATCATGACCGCCTCGCAGGCGCTCTTCCTGTTTGCCTTTACCTATATGGCGGGCAACGCCTGGCTGCTTTATCTCGGCGCCGCCATGATCGGCTTTAACTTTGGCGGCAATTTCGCTCTCTTCCCGACCCTCACCGCCGATATTTTCGGCACCGAGAGGGTGGGGCAGAACTATCCGCTGGTGTTCCTCTCCTACGGTGTCGGCGGCATCGCCGGTCCGGTGCTGGGCGGCATGCTGGGCGATATGGGCAACTTTCCGCTCGCCTTTGCCATCTGCGCCGGGGCCTGTCTGGCGGGCGCGGCCTGCACCGCCATGGTAATGACGCCGGATCATGAAGAGGCCACCCATCACGCCTCCATGCATGGCTTTGCGCACCAGATGCATCTTGATCATTTCGAGGATGTCATCGATCACGCCCTGCACCCGGATCACTACAAGCGCAAGATTTCCAAGGATTCAGCCTGAAAAGCTGAAGTAAAACCTGCATTTGTCTAAAATTGTTGCTTGAATTTTAAACCCGTATCAGGCTCTTTTTGCTATTTGTGCCCCCGTCTCGTTTCAATTATTTTGAAATGACCGCTGAAAAGACAACAACAGGGAGACGGGCTCATGGGGCGACCCGGAATAAAAATATTTATGACTTTCGCAGTGCTGGCGCTGCCATTGCTGACATTTGCATCCACGGCAAGGGCCGGTGTGCAAAACTGCCAGCAGGCGCGTAATTTCGTCAACACGGTGTCGAA
>CAZIVB010000079.1:9214-10596 GCA_964542565.1 uncultured Hyphomicrobiales bacterium
ATGGTGATCACGGTTCACTGGCTGCTCAGGGGCAGGGGCAAAAATCTGAGAGTTGCCGATCTTTCCGTTGCCCATCTGTGGCTGACCCAGCAGCAGCGCTCGTCTTTCCGCACCGTGATGAGCCGCAATCACGGCGATATCAACGCCCTGTTCGCTCATATGCGCAAAAAGGCGTCCTGAGCCGGGTCCGCCTGGATAATGAGTTGAATCTCAGCGCCGGAAATTCTATGCCTGCCGGTGGCAATCCTGCCAAATCTTTTCGGATATGGCGCCGGCATGAAAGAAATTGACGTGCTGATCGTTGGCGGCGGCCCCGCGGGGCTTACAACCGCCAGCCGCGCGGCGCCGCGTTGCACGGTGCTGCTTGTTCACAAGGACAAGGAATTCGGCAGGCCGGTCAGAACCAGCGGCGGGTCGTGGAAGAAAGATATGGAGCGCCTCGGCGTACCGCCGCATCTTTATGACGAAATAAATGAAGTCGCCTTCCATTCCAGCCATGAAAGCGCCGCTTTCAAACTGGATGACGCGGGCAGGGGCGCGGATGACAACCCGCCCGTTATTCTCGACACCGCCGCCCTCTACACATATCTGGCCGAAGAGGCTCTGGCCGCCGGGGCTCAAATCGAGTGTTCGGCCCGGTTTATATCCACCGAAAAAACAAGTAATAACAAATATATAAGCCGGATAAAGCAGGGTGGCAAAACCTTCCGCGTCAAATCCAGCCGCATTATCGACGCCTCGGGGCATTACCGCGCCGTGCTGGTTGATCAAAACCTCGCCCCGCCGACGCAGCGCGCCGGTATCGGGGTTGAATATGAATTTGAGGTGGAAAATCCGGGCCGCAGGATCACCCTTTTTTTGGGGGGAAAATATGCCCCTTCCGGCTATGGCTGGATATTCCCGCTCAAGGACAGCCGCATCCGGATCGGCGTCGGCGTAATCCGTCCCGATACCGATAAAAATCCCAAAACCCTGCTTGACGCCTTCATGAATTCGAAAAAATATCAGGAATGGGGCTACCGGATCGGCAAAAGAGTCGCGGTTCATGGCGGCGTCATCCCGTCCGACGGCCCTTTGAGGCGCTTTGTTTACGGCGATATTATCTCCGTGGGCGATTCCGGCGGCCAGGTTCTGGCCCTTCTGGGCGAGGGCATCCGTTATGTCATGCAGGCGGGCTATGCCCTGGGTGACGCCATCGCCAAAGGGGCCGCCGACAAGGAAAATGCCGGGAAATACCTGAAAGCCTATGAGCAGGACTGGCTTAAAGCCAATTACGCAACCTTTGCCCTGGCGCTCAAATTCAACCGCCGCCTCAGCGCTTATGATGATCGCAAATGGGACCTCTCCATCCGCCGCATCGCCGCCATGAGCCAAAAGCAACT
>CAZIVB010000080.1:0-10184 GCA_964542565.1 uncultured Hyphomicrobiales bacterium
ACGAACTGGCGGTTGTCCTCAGCGGCCAGCGCTTCCCCGACGGAAGTTGCAGGAGTGGTAAAGGCGGTGAATGCGACGGCGATTGCGGGGATCAGGAATTTTGTATTGATCATTGGGGTTCTCATCTTGCTGGTTGCGAAGGCGTCTTTACTCCAACGTTTTATGGATCCGTTTCCCGTCGCTTTTTTTCCTGGTGCGGAAAAAAAACCGTTCCGGACGGGGGTACAACCCCCGTCCGGCAGTAGTCCGGCAGTGGGTAAGTGTTGGATTTTAGGCCTCAACCTCTTCCTCATCCCTTTCCACCTTATCCTCGGGCAGGGGTTTGCCGTCATCGCGCAGGGCGATATAGATGGCGGGGATGACGAGGACGGTGAGCAGGGTCGAGGAGGCAAGGCCGAAGAGGAGCGAGATGGCAAGACCCTGGAAGATGGGGTCGGTGAGGATCACCGCCGCGCCGATCATGGCGGCGATGGCGGTGAGCAGGATGGGTTTGAAACGCACCGAGCCGGCTTCCAGCAAAACCTCGCGCAGGGCGCAGTTTTCGCAATCGGCATGGCGGATGAAATCCACCAGCAGGATCGAGTTGCGCACGATAATGCCGGCAAGGGCGATAAAGCCGATCATTGAAGTGGCGGAAAACGGCGCGTCAAACAGCCAGTGGCCCAGCATGATGCCGATCAGTGTCAGCGGCACCGGGGTGAGGATGACCAGCGGCAATTTGAAGGATTTGAACTGGCCCACGACGAGGAAATAGATCGCCAGCAGGGCGATGGCGAAGGCGGCGCCCATATCGCGGAAGGTGACATAGGTCACCTCCCATTCGCCGTCCCAGAGCAGGGTGGATTTGGTTTCATCCCTCGGTTGGCCGTAATATTTGATCGCCGGTTTGGGCAGCTTGCCCCAGTCATGCGCCTCGATCGCCTTTTCCACCGCCAGCATGCCGTAAATGGGGGCCTCAAAGGCGCCGGCCAGCTCGCCGAAGACCATCTCGGTGAGGCGGCCGTTATGGCGGAAGATGGGGTAGGAGGCGCGCTCCTCGCTCAATGAGACGACATCGCCCATCTCGACAATCGAGCGGTTGCCGGGCAGGGCGTTGGCCGGAATGGGGGTGGAGAGCGAGCGCTCGGAAATGCTCAGGGCGGATTTGGGCAACTGGACGGCGATTTCGATCGGGTGGCGGCCACTGCCGCGATGCGAATAGCCGACCGGAACGCCGGAGAGATAGGCGCGGACGGTGTCATAGACATCGCGCTGCTCGACCTTGTGAAATTCAAGATTGTCCTGATCAATCGAGACCCTGAGACGGGTATGGGGGGTGCCGAAGCTGTCATCGACATCGACAATAAAGGGAATGTCCTCGAACAGTTTCTTCAGTTCCAGCGATACGGCGCGGCGGGTTTCCGCGTCGGGGCCGTAAACTTCCGCCAGCAGGGTGGAGATAACCGGCGGGCCGGGAGGAACCTCCACCACCTTGAGCGATGAGCCGGGCGGCATATCGATATCGCGCAGGCGTTTGCGGATATCGAGCGCGATCTTGTGGCTTGTCCGTTTGCGTTCGGATTTGGGGGTAAGATTGATCTGTAAATCGCCAAGCTCGGGCTTTTTGCGCAGGTAATAATGCCGCACCAGACCGTTGAAGTTAAACGGCGCCGAGGTGCCGGCGTAAGACTGGATGGAAAGCAATTCGGGAATATCACCGAGCGCGTTTGCCGCCTCCAGCAGGACCCGGTCGGTTTCTTCCAGCGTTGCGCCTTCGGGCAGATCGAGAATAACCTGGATTTCGGATTTGTTGTCGAAGGGCAGCAGTTTGACGGTGACGTGCTTGGTGGCGAAAAGCAGCGTGGAGGCCGCCATGGCCAGGGTGACGATGATCAAAAAAGTGATGGAGCGGGTTTTTGTCTTCAGGACCGGTTTTGCCACCAGGCGAAAGATTTTGCCCAGCCGGCCGCCGCTTGCATCACCATGGCCGCCTTGATGGGACGCCTTGCCGCTGATTTTCAGCATCAGCCAGGGGGTCAGCATGACGGCAATAAAGAACGAGAACAGCATGGCGGCCGAAGCATTGACCGGAATGGGGCTCATATAGGGGCCCATCAGGCCGGAGACGAACAGCATGGGCAGCAGGGCGGCGATCACGGTGAGGGTGGCGATCACGGTCGGGTTGCCCACTTCGGCCACCGCCTCGATCGCGGCCTGCCGGCGGCTGCGCCCGTCATTCATGGACCAGTGGCGGGCGATGTTCTCGATCACCACAATGGCGTCGTCAACCAGAATACCGATGGAGAATATCAGCGCGAACAAGGACACCCGGTTGATGGTGTAACCAAGGATGTAAGAGGCGAAAAGGGTGAGCAATATGGTGGTGGGAATCACCACCAGAACCACGATGCCCTCGCGCCAGCCGATAACGAAGACGACCAGAAACACGATGGAGATGGTGGCGAGGCCGAGATGGAACAACAGCTCATTGGCTTTTTCATCCGCTGTCTCGCCGTAATTGCGGGTGATGATGATATCGAGGCTCTCAGGCACCAGCCGGTTGCGTAAAATCTTCAGCCGCTCGGTGATCTCTTCGGAAATCACCACGGCGTTGGCACCGGCGCGCTTGGCGATGGCGACGGAGACGGCCGGAACACGGGTCAGCTTGCCGTTTGCATCCGGGACCATTTGCCAGGTGTAGTGCTGTACCGGTTTGGCGCCGATGATAACCCGGGCCACATCGCGCACATAGACCGGGCGGCCGTCGCGGGCGGTGAGCAGCAGCAGGCCGATATCGGGGATGCCGCGCAGGGTCTGCCCGGCGATGACCGGCAGGTTGCGGTTTTCGTTGCGGATGCTTCCGGCGACGAAGGAGCGGTTGGCCTCGCTCACCTTGCCGATCAGCTGTTGCAGGGTGATGCCGTAAAGGGCAAGTTTTTCCGGGTTCGGCTCAACCCTGATCTGGTCCGGGCGTCCGCCGACGATATAGGAGAGGCCGACATCTTGCAGTTTGGCGATCTCCACCAGAAGGTTATCGGCGATCTGGAAGAGGGTGTTGTCGTTCCAGTTGGCGGCCTCTTCGGGTTTTGGCGCCAGGGTCAGCACGACGATGGCGACATCATCGATGCCGCGCCCGACGATGAGCGGCTCGGGGATGCCGATGGGAATGCGGTCCATATTGGCGCGCACTTTGTCATGCACCCGCAAGATCGCCTCATCGGCATTGGTGCCGACATAAAACCGGGCGGTGACCAGAACCTCGTCATCATTGGTCAGGCTATAGACATGCTCGACGCCGGGAATGCTTTTGATGATGGTTTCCAGCGGTTCGGTGACAAGCTTCATGGCGTCTTGCGCCTTGAGCCCGTTGGCGCGGACATGAATATCCACCAGCGGCACGGAGATTTGCGGTTCTTCCTCGCGCGGCAGGGATTTGAGCGCCACCAGTCCAAGAGCAATGGCGGCCATCAGCAGCAATGGCGTCAAGGGCGAGTTGATAAAGGCCCGGGTAAGGGTGCCGGAAAGACCAAGCTTCATGGTTTCACCAGCACATCGCCGGCATTGAGACCCGCCAGGACTTCCACAAGATTGTTTTGCCCCTCGCCGCGCAGGGGCAGTCCGAGTTGAACAACGATTTCTATCGGCGCCGCGCCCTTGCGGGCAAGCTTGACATAATCAAGCCCGTAGCGCTTGAAGGTGAAATCGCGCGGAATGGCATAGGTGCTGCGTTTTCCGGCGGAAATCAAAACCCGGACGCGCTCGCCGACAAAATAATCGCCAAGCCCCCTGGCGGTGACATCGGCGATAACCCGGCCCTGTTTGAGCTTTGGATAAACCTGGGTGATTGTGCCTTCGCCGATAACGGCGCCCTTTGGCGACAGGCCGCGCTCACCGAGCAGGACCTTGTCGCCCTTGGAAATGAAGCGGGCGTGGCGTTCGGGCAATTCCAGCCGCAGGATATAGTTCCGGGTGGCGATGCTGGCAATGCTCTCGCCGGGAAGGATGACGGCGCCATTGGTTACCGGCACGCTGAGCACCCTGCCGCTGTTTGGCGCCAATACCTCGCCTTCACCCAGCTGCTCGGCGGTTACGGAACGTTCCGCCTTTGCCGATTTGAGCTGGTTTTGCGCCACATCATAGGCGGTGCGGGCGGTTTCCAGTCTGGATTTGGCGATGGTGCCGCGGGCAAAAAGCTTGACGGCGCGGTCATAATCAATTTTGGCCTGCTGCTTCTGGGCCAGAAGGCCGCGCAGGCTGGCGTCAAGGGCTTTCAGTTTCAGAACCAGCTTTTCATCGGTGACGACGGCGATAACTTCGCCTTTTTTGACATAAGAGCCTTCATCCACCTTCAGGGCGCTGAGGGTGCCGCCGATACGGGCGCGCGCGGCAATCGTCTTGCTGCTCTCAACCGTGGCGAAAACCGCCTTGAGGTCGGTAATCGTCATGTCGGTGATGGTGTAGTTCCGGCCCTCTTGCGCTTTTGCGCCGGTGATCCCGAAAACGGCGGCGCTCAGGAACAGGAAAAAAACGCCGGTCAATACCCGCCCCGCCCGCATAATGTTGTATTTCAGAATCATTTGCTTGTCCTGCCTGTCCGGTCCGTTCAATCTGATTTGCCGTTTGGAATGATTTTATGTAATGTGCACGCGACTCTCAACCGTTCAAATCCTCCCGGATGAGGAAAATCGGCTGAAACCCATATAAGGACCTTTCCTAATTTAGCAACATCTAATACAATGGGGTAACGAAAGGAAACGATTATGACAATAGATCGGCTTGTGATGATGTTTGCCGGGATTTTCATTCTTTTGTCTCTGGCGCTGGCTCACTATCATAGCCCGTACTGGCTGTATGTGACGGCTTTTGTGGGCCTGAATCTTTTGCAGGCTTCGTTCACCGGGTTTTGTCCGCTGGCGATTATCTTGAAAAAACTGGGTATTACGCCCGGAAAAGCGTTTGGTTGAACCACGGGGCCGTGATGGTCTTTGGGGGAGGAAAGAGTAACCGGTATGAGTGAATTTGTCGATTCTGTCGGGGGCGAGGGTTCAGGAGAGGACCATATCGACCCGGTGATAATGAAGGAATCCGCCCATGAGGCCGCCGAGCTGCTCAAGCTGCTTGGCAATGAAACCCGTCTCATGGTTCTGTGCCACCTCAATCAGCAGGAGCTTCCCGTTGGCGATCTGGAGGCTTTTGTCGGACTTTCCCAGTCGGCGCTTTCGCAGCATCTTGCCAAACTGCGCAAACAGCATGTGGTAAAAACGCGCCGGGACGGGCAGCAGATTTACTATGATATCGATGACTGGCGCATCCGGGCGATCATCGAAGTGCTCTATGAACTTTACTGCGAGCGGTAGTTTTTCATAGGCCCCGCACGGATCGCGGCCGCGCCCCTGGTTGTTGCGGCCGGGCGCGGCTGTGTCGTTTGTTGCCGGGGCGCGGGAACAACTTCCCTTATATTTCCCTTTATATCTCCCCTTTTGCCACGCCGATCAGGGTGCGCACCGAGAGACCGGTGATTACCAGAACGGCGGCTGTGTAGAGGGTGAGCCCCAGCAGTTCCAGAACCGTGTTTTGCGCATGTTCGGCCATCACCAGCGTGGCGATGGTGATGGCGGTGAGGGGGAAGGAATAGGCCCACCAGGACAAGACAAAGCTCAGGCGCCGGAAGGTGCCGATCTGCATGACAATAATGATCGTGAAGGCGAGCGCCACGTAATACAGGATGTGGGCAAAAGCATCCACGCCGCCGGTCAGCCTGAGATAGGCCAGAAATCCGACCGCCGGCGGGGCGATCAGGATGCACAGGGTCGGGATCATATGCTCATGCAGCGGATGGTGGAAAAACAGCCGGTTCATGACAATCACCAGCAGGACGAGCCAGAAAATGATTCCAAAGGCAAAAAAGAACCATGACACCTCTTCAAAACCATGCGCCATGCCGGCAATGGGGACAATCACATTGCCGACGGCGGGAATAAACCAGGCCGGATTGACATGGTGCGGTTCAAAACGGGTGGCGTTGATCCAGGTGTTGATGACGAGAAAGGAAAGGGTGAATTGCAAAACCGTTCCCACCGCCCAGACATAGAGCGAGATATCCTTGTGATGCGGGAGGATGGCAATTGATATCAGTAAAAGGCCGATGGATGCCGCCGGGAAAAAGCTGATTCGCACCGGATGGCGCCATTCCGCCTTAAGGGCGGCGCCATGACGTATCAGCCTGAGCATCTGGAGGATGCTCAGAAAGATAAACAGGAAAACGGCAATAGCCGTCAGGATATGGGAAACCGGCAGAACAGAGGCGTAGTGCTGCTCCACCTTCTCGGTTGCGATGGCAAGACCGGAAAGCCCCATGATGGTGGCGAAAATACTAAAGGGCAAACGGGCCAGTCTCGATGGGCTCTCACCCTGCCCGGCGGCGCCGGTTACGTTCTCGGTCATAGTCTTTTCCTGATTAAAAGCCTAAATTCAACCGAAGACTATATAGGTCGTTTCAGATCATTGTAAACGGGTCGGGGAGGAGCCTATTGACGCAGTCGTGATTGGCGCATCAGCCGGAGAATTGTCATAATCGGGCCGCGGGCTTATGGTTGGCCCCGGCCATTTAACAATAATTTCTGGGGAATAACATGAAAATCCGACTTCTTGCTTTTGCCGCCACTTTAATCTTCGCAGCTTCTGTATTTGCACCTTCAGCGTTTGCCGGCAAGGCGGCGTTGGAGCTGATTATGTTTCATTCGCCTGATTGCGAATGGTGCGAGACCTGGGATGAGGAAATCGGGGTCGGCTATGACAAGACCTCGGAAAGCAAGCAGGCGCCATTGCGGCGGGTGAATGTCGATGACCAGAAAACGGTCAACGGACTCAAACGCCCGATTGCCTATACGCCGACTTTTGTCCTTATGTCCGGCGGGCGCGAGGTTGGCCGCATCACCGGTCACCCCGGGGTTGATTTCTTTTACCCCCTGCTGGCGGAACTGCTTGCAAAGGCGCAACAGCCAGCCTCGTAATATCCTTTAAAAGCATTTTAATTACAATGTGGTAACCATGTGTTGCAACTGTGGCGGGCGTGCGACAATTTGACGGCTGAAAATTGGCCAAAATTAACTTATATTAGGTTTTGTTAATGTATGATGTTCGCAGGTGAACATTACAGGTGAAGAGATTTTATCAACATGAAAACCCTGTTTGCAAAATCGGTTTTGAGCCTGGCGCTGGCGGTTATGGGCGCGGTTATGGTCCTTGGGGCCACCGGCCCGGCAAGGGCGGCCGAGCTTGTCATGTTCAAATCGGCGGGCTGCACCTATTGCATGGTCTGGAATGACGAACTTGGCGGGGTTTACGCCAAGACTTCGGAGGGCAAACAGGCGCCGCTGCGCCGGGTTGATATCTCTGATCAGAAAAAAACCAAGGGTCTGGTGAGGCCCGTGCGCCTGACACCGACCTTTGTTCTGATGGAGAAGGGCAAGGAAGTTGGCCGCATTCAGGGCTATGGCGGCGAGGCGGCGTTCTGGATGATGCTGGATGAGCTGCTTGAAAAACTGCCGACGCAGAAAAGCCATATGGCCCTTAACGCCCATACGGCAAAATAGAGCATCGTGCGATAAAGAGAATCGCACTCACGCTCTGATTGTTTGTTTTGCCGCACTTCTTATCGGAAAACCGGTTCCCACTTTTCCGGAAGTGCTATAGGCAGCAGGCGTTTATCCGAAAATATCCCGGGTTACACCGGCATACCAGCCGCGGGCCTCGCGCGCGGCGCGGCGGCGGGTTTTGCGGCTTTCCTCGGTTTGCGACGAGTAGCGCCCGGTGGCGATGAAGTGATCTTTTCCCGCCTTGTAGCTGGCGCCCAGGGCCACCGAATCATCAGGCGCGATGAGGCTCCAGCAGGCATTGCGGAATTTGGGTTCAAAGACGGGCGAGCCCGTCAGCTCGCCGCGCAGGATCATGGCCACGGCTTTGGCTTGTGAATTGGCAGCAACGGCTGATTTTGGCATTGCCGATGCGGCGGCCGCATCGCCGATGACATGGATATCCTTCGCCAGGCTCGATTCCATGGTGGCCGGTTTGACCGGGCACCAGCCGGTCTCATCGGTCAGCCCGGCGCGGTGGGCGATCAGGCCGGCCTTTTGCGGCGGGATGATATTGGCGGCGTCGGCAACAAAGGTCTCGTCCTCGGTGATGATTTCCATCGATTTGGCGTGAACCGCCTTGACGCCGCCGGTGATATCGGCGGGCAGCCATTCGATGATTTCCGGGTAATGCGCCTCCCAGCCCTCTTCGAACAAATCCTGTTTGGAGAATTTGT
This sequence comes from uncultured Hyphomicrobiales bacterium, assembly GCA_964542565.1. GTDB lineage: Bacteria > Pseudomonadota > Alphaproteobacteria > Rhizobiales > BM303 > BM303. Next base: position 8,291 of record CAZIVB010000080.1, read on the forward strand.
TTTTTGCATCGAGAATAATGATATTGGCGCCCTCGTTCTGGTGTTTGAGATACCAGGCGACCATGGAGGCGCGCTCATAGGGGGCGGGCGGGCAGCGGTAATGCCCGCCGGGCGGACACAGGATGAAGGTGCCGCCCTGTTTCATGGTTTCGATCTTGCGCTTGAGCAGGCGTGATTGCCAGCCGCCGCGATAGGCATGGGGCATATCGACAAGGGCTTCGGGACCGTAGCCTTCAATATCCTCAAACTTGAAATCAATTCCCGGCGCCACCACCAGTTTGTCGTAGCCAAGGGTGCGGCCGAATTTCGTCATTACCTTGCGGTTTACCGGATCGATCTCCTCGGCGCGGTCGTGGATAAGATTGATGCCATAGCGCAGGCGCAGCGTCTTGTAGCTGTGGGTGATGGATTCAAAAGTGTTGAAACCGCTCAGATAGAGATTGGAGAAGAAACAGGTGGTGTAATTTCTTTTGGGTTCCAGAAGGACAATATCAAGCTCGGGCGCATCGCGCTTGAGATAGCGCGCCATGGTCGCGCCGCCCGGACCGCCGCCGATGATAACCACCCGCGCCTTCGGCGCGCTGATCAGCGCCGGTGCATAGAGGCCGGCGCTGCTTGCGAGAACCAGTTTGGCGAAATGGCGCCGGTTTAATGTTTTCCTGCCGCGGCTCACATGCTTCTCCCTTGCGCTTTCAGGCTCGCCAGATAAAGCGACAGGGCCCTGATCTCAAATGTTGAAAGGCTTTTGGCGATGTTCTCCATGACTTCATGGCGCTCGATGCTGTCTTTATATTCCATCATCATTTCATACATTTTGTCGGCGTCGTAACCCAGAATGCGGGGGATGCCTTCAAAGGATTTGTCCGGCTGATGGCAGGTTGTGCACATGGAGGCGATATATTTGCCCTGCGCCAGAATATGCTGGGTCGATTTTTGCGGCTGGGAGCGGACAGCAAAAGAGGCGCCGAGCCAGAGCATGGCCGCCGCAGTGAGGAGGCCCAGGGCCTTGAAACCTGTCCGGGAAGGACGGGAAGTGCTGATCAGGTTCATTCGCTCTGCCTTCGCTCTGCCTTTTTCCGAGCCGATGATAAACATAATTCAGGCGAAAAGAAAAGCGGGGCCGGACAGGCCCCGCTTCAGATTATGGTTATGGTCCCGGCTAGCCGAAAATATCGCTGGTGATATTTTTCAGCCAGCTATGGGCATACATCATCTCGCGTCTGCGGGTTTCGGCGGAAGCGTTTTTCGCCGTCAGTCCGCCCGAGACCTTGACGATCTTGGAGCCGTCCGCGGCCAGACGATAAACGGCGGCCACCGAGATGCCGTAATCCGTGCCAACGATTGAGTAACAGGTGTTGACATAGGAGGGCGGCGGCGGCGTCTTGCCGTTCAGCAGGGCCGCGATCGATGCGGCGCAAACCTTGGCTTCGGAGTTGGCGGCATAGCCTGATTTGGGCATGCCCTTGGCAATTGAAGCGTCGCCAAGAACGTGGATGTTCTTGTGAATCTTCGACTCAAAGGTATGCAGATCGATCGGGCACCAGCCGCTGTCATTGGTCAGACCGGCGGTAAAGGCGATCTTGCCCGCTTTTTGCGCCGGAATAATGTTCAGCACATCGGCCTTGATGGTGTCAAACTCGGTCTTGACCGTCATGTTGGCGGCATCGACGCTGGCCAGAACATTATCGGTGGCGCCCTTGGGGGTGCCGCGCCACTCGATCATCGAGTTGTCGGTGCCATAGCCGTAAAGATCGGTCCAGCCCTGGATGAAAAGCCCCTGCTTGGAGAATTTCGGCTTGGGATCCAGGATGATGATCTTGGATTTGGGCTTGTTGGCTTTCAGATAATGCGCGATCTGGCTGGCCCGCTCATAGGGTCCGGGAGGACAGCGGAA
>CAZIVB010000081.1:0-10147 GCA_964542565.1 uncultured Hyphomicrobiales bacterium
TCGACAACTTCAATGCGCGATGTGGCAACCCCGTGCCCGTAGCGGGTGATCACAAGGCCGCTCACCCGCTCATCAAAGCGCCCGCCAAGCTCGGCCCGGTAATGACGCTCGGCAACCGCCGCCATATCGGCCGCCGCCTTGCCCGCCCCCAGAATGATCAGCCTCCCCGCCCGCGGCGCGGGTGGCAGATGCGGCGGCAAACAGTTTTGCGCCTTGACCACCCGCACAGCCTCAAGGAATAAATCCATCAGCAAGGAACGCATTTCCCCATTCATAAAAATTGTTCCTTTTTCACGTCTTCACAGTGGAAACCTTCATCGAGACTGGTATATTAGCGCCATGTTTGAATCTGTTCATCCCTCAAATGAAATTCTGCCAAATCCCCTTTCGGGCCGCGCCGAAGACGCGCCATATGAGTATATACGGGGGGGACTGAACAAAGGGCTGGTTATCTTATGCGACCACGCCAGCAACCATATTCCTGAACATTATGAACATCTCGGGCTGCCGCCGGGACAATTTGAACGCCATATCGCCTATGATATCGGCGCCGCCGATGTCGTGCGCCAGCTTGCTGTCTCCCTTGGCGTCCCGGCGCTGCTTTCACGCCATTCGCGTCTTTTGATCGACCTTAACCGCGGCGCGGATGATCCCACCATGATCATGAAGCTTTCCGATGGCGCCGTTATTCCCGGCAACCGCAATATTAGCTGGCAGGAAACACAAAGGCGCATCGCGAAATATTACACCCCCTATCATGACAAGATCGACCAGTTGCTCGACCGGGGCATCCAGATGGGGAAACCGCCGGCGATCTTGTCGGTGCATTCCTTCACCCCGCTATGGAAAGATGTGCCACGCCCCTGGCATGCGACAATTCTGTGGGACAAGGATGCACGCCTTTCCGAGCCGATGCTAAAAGCCCTGCGGGCCGAAAAGGGCATTGTCACCGATGACAATGTGCCCTATTCGGGCGAGTTGAAGGGTGATTGCATGAACCAGCACGGCACCGGACGCGGCCTTGCCCACGCATTGATAGAAATCCGTCAGGATTTGATCAACACGCCGGAAGGGGCCCGCGAATGGGCCTCGCGTTTAAGCGCCATGATGCGCGATATCCTGAAATCGGGCGAATTGAACGAGATTCGCCATTTCCGTTAAGACCGGCACAACCAATACCCAACCCGTGACGAAAACAAAAGGACCTGAAAATGAATGATTTGGGCGCTGCAAAGGATCAGTTACGCAGCATTGTCGCCAGAATTGAGCGGCTTGAAGAGGAAAAGGCCACTCTGGCGGCGGATATCCGCGAGGTTTACGCCGAAGCCAAGGGCAACGGCTTTGATATCAAGGCCCTGCGCAAACTGATCGGAATCCGCAAGATCGAACAAAGCGAGCGTCAGGAGCAAGAGGCCATTCTCGATCTTTACATGCATGCATTGGGCATGCTGGAGTAGCGGTTGCCGCGCAAAGCGTCATAATTATTGCATCATTCCCACACATGGCTGTCACAAAAAGCCGCCAGTCTGGTTAAAACGGACGCCGCGCCGGACAGGGCCTGAGGGGGAAATATGATCGGAAATAACCGCCAGATACCGGCATCGGCAAGCGCTGATCATAATCCGTTTCGTCTTGACCGCGCCCTGTCTCTCGGCTCGCCCGGATTTGCCGCAAAAGCCCTGCTCAAAACAGCCGAAAAACTCACCGGACTGGACGCCCTGGCGCGGGCCTATGAGAAGCTGCCCCCTTCCGGTACGCCGCAAGCCTTTGCCGCCCATGTCCTTGCCCATTACAACATCTCCCATAAAATCATCGGGGGCGAGCTTGCGGCCATTCCCGCCGCAGGCCCGGTTCTGATTGTTGCCAATCACCCCTTTGGCGGCATTGAGGGGCTTTTGCTGCTTCACCTGTTGAGCCAGCGCCGCCTTGATGTAAAAATCATGGCCAACGCACTGCTCAAGCGCATTCCCGAACTGTCGGGAAGTTTTATCGGCGTCAATCCTTATGCCTCAAAAGCCGCCACAAGACAGAATATCGCCGCCATGCGCAGCGCCGTCGGCTGGCTTGAGGACCAGGGCGCGCTGGTCATCTTCCCGGCCGGTGATGTTGCCTCGCTTCAGCTTAAAACCCTGCGTATAACGGAAGGAAAATGGGACGCCAGCATCGTCAGGCTGGCGCGCATGGGCAAGGCCGCCGTGGTGCCGGTTTTTATCGAGGGGCGCAACAGCCTGATTTTTCATATTCTGGGAAAGATTCACCCGCGCCTGCGCACCGCGCTTTACCCCAAAGAGGTCATCAACAAGGCCGGACGGCAATTGCGGCTGTGGATCGGCAAACCGCTATCAAATGCGCGCCTTGCCCGCATTGGCGATGAAAACGAAACCGCAAAATATCTGCGCCTGCGCTCCAGAATGCTCAAGGATAGCGGGCAAGGCGCGGCGCGGCCGCCGCGCAAGGGGGAGCGGACGGGCCTTGCACCGCTCATCACCCCCCGGCCCAAAGCCCGGATTCGCGATGAAATCAGCCGGCTTGCCGCCGGTCAGAAACTGGCCGCCAGCGCCAATCTGGATGTCTATATCGCCCGCTCGGAGCAAATCCCCGTAACCCTGAGGGAAATCGGCCGGCTGCGCGAGCAGACCTTCCGGGCCAATGGCGAGGGAACCGGAAAAGCCGCCGATCTTGATCTTTACGACAACTGGTACCGGCACCTGTTTCTCTGGGACCGCGAATCGGCAATAATCGCCGGGGCCTACCGGCTCGGGCTGGGCGACGAGATCATGCAATCCCATGGCCGCAAGGGGTTTTACAGCCAATCGCTTTTCCGCTTTAATCGCGCATTCCCCGAAGCCCTCAACCCGGCCATAGAGCTTGGCCGCTCCTTCATCAGCGCGCCTTACCAGAAAAGCATGACCCCCATGATGATGCTGTGGAAAGGGATCGGCGCATTCATGGTGCAAAACCCGCAATATGCGGTTTTGTTCGGCCCCGTGAGCATCAGCAATGATTACAATTCATTATCGCGGCAATTGCTGATCGATTTTCTCAAATTGAATCATTTCAACGACCCCTTGCGCAAGCATATCCGGCCCCGCAAGCCGTTTCGCAGCCGCAAACCCGTCCTCTGGCGCAAATCCGAGCTGACCGGGCTGGGCTCGATTGACGGCATTTCCGAACTGGTCTCCATTCTGGAAAATGACGGCAAGGGCGCGCCCGTATTGATGCGCCATTATCTCAATATCGGCGGGCGTATGCTGGGCTTTAATGTGGACCGGAAGTTTGGCGATTGCATTGACGCCATGGTCGTGGTGGATTTGCGTCAGGCCGACCGGCGTATTCTGGGCCGCTATATGGGCGCAAAGGGCGCCGCCGGTTTTCTCGCCTATCACGCCCGCAAACTTCCCCTGGCAAGCTGATACTCACAGTTTTAAATTCAGCCCGATAGTTGCTGTATGCTCGGTGTAATCGGCATTCGCCCGGTTGCTTTTTTGCTGCCTGCGGATCAGATTGGCGCTCAGCGAGGCCTTGCGGTTGAGCCGGTAATCGGCGCTCAGATCAAGCGTATAAGCCACATCCCGCGTGGCGCTGCCGATCGCCTTGGTGTCGGTGAGCGTAAACTCGGCGCCGATGATGAAATTGCGCCGCAATTCATGGTCGATGCCGAACAAGACCTCCCGCACCACATTGGCCGAGGCATTGGCAATCGTTGTTTCATCAACCGAGGTCGATATCCCGGCCCGCAAGGTGGTCAGCGCGTTCACATTCCAGGCCAGATCCGCATTGGCGGAAAACACCGAGACATTATCAAGGCCGGGATCGTCATAGTCGCGGTGGATATAGCCAAGCGCGACATCAGCCCGCATATGGCGCCCCAAAGCCAGGGTGGCGCCCGCTTCGCCGCTTATCCCGTCTGAATTGCGCGCCGTGCCGCTATTGTCAAAGCGCTGGGAATGACGCCGCGCTGAATAGCCCGCCTGCGCATAGACCAGCATGCCGGGCCGGACATCATAGCTCAGCCGGGCGGTGGTGGTAAAATCACTGTAATCACGGTCATCCCGGCTCACCACCACGCCGGTTATCAAGGTTGTGTCCTTGTAATCGGTATGATCAATCGCGCCGCGCAGGGAAACGGACAGGCGGTTAAAACGCTGGGTTGCGCGTATTGAAGCGTGTGAAGTGTGCACGTAAGGACGCCTGGCCGCCCCGGTGAGCGCCCCGGTGGAGTTGCGCTCTTCTTGCGAGATGCCATAGCGCAGTTCGGTATCAATGATTGTGTTGCGCCGCACGTCAAGCCGCCCCAGAACCGAGGCGTCAAACTGGACATAATTTTCTGTTTTTGTCCGCCCGTGCCGGGCCGCCTCGCCGGACATATTGATGCTCAGACCATGGCGTGAAAAATCCGAATCGATGCTGATGGAGGGGCGCAGAATCACCCGCATATCGCTTTTTTTATTGCTGGCGCTCAAAGACACATTATCGGTAAATTCGGTTTCAATATCGACCGAAGGGCGCAATATAAAGCGCCCTGCCCGCACCCCCAGCGGATCCCATTGCGGCCTTGGCTTGTCGCGTATCGTCGTAATCGCCCCCTCAACCAGCAGGCTCGTGCTTGTCCCGGCGGCGCCCACCGCCGTGTCGAAGGCGGCCGATGTTGTCGCCTCTGAAGCTGATGGCAGCGGCTGGCCGATATTTCCGGTTACAACCGGGACTCTGGCCGGCAGCACCTCGCCCGTCAGGGGATCAATGACGCCTTGCGCCGTAGTGCCAAAATCCTCCGGCGGACCATAATCCGCCCCGTCACCTTGCGGCGCATCGGAGGTTGCAGACACCGGCCGGTCCAAAGCTGGACGCCGCAAAAGGCCGCCGCCTTCCCCTTCGGCCTCACGCTCGCCCGTCCCCGGCTCAACTACCGCAAAGGCATCTGGATTTTGCGTTCCTGGGCGTACCGCCGCACCGCTGTTTCGCCCTGAAGTATAGGCCTGGGTCAATCCGCCCGGCCGGGCTCTTTGCCCCCCGATACGGCCACGTGTATTTGCACCGGGGCCGAGCCTTTCATTCCTCATTCGCGAAGACGGAGCAGAGGAGGCCAGATTGCCCTCAACCGGCGCATTGCGCACAAAATTGCGTTCCGGGGTAAAATTGCGCCGCCTTCCGGCCTCATTGCCGGTTTCCATCCTCTTACCGGGATCGGCATTAAATCGCGCCTTGCCGGGCCGGGCAAAAAGATCGCGCCGCTCACGCGGCCGCCATAACCCGCCGCGGCGCATATCCGCCTCGTATTCCGCCGAGCCTTCAAAGCGCGGCGCCGCTTCAGCCGCGGCTGTATTGGCGGAAGTCCCGCCCCCCGGTGAAACCGGCAATACATACACAACTTCCTGCGCCTCGGCGCGCAGCGCCGCCGCGAGAACACCAAGGCAAAAAACAGTTCCGGCTATGAAGGCATTTTTTACCAAGGGCACCTCTGGAGAGATGGAAACCCGGCCCTTTGAAAACAGATTCAAAAGACACCGATTCCATATCTTAAAATTTTACCGAATTTATGGTTAACAAGTGGTTTATTTTCCCATTCCCCGCTATAGAGCACTGTGGATTCATATTAGACAACGGATACTCATGGCCCCTGTTTCCAAAACTCCGATCGAAAGCGCCAAAACCACTTTGCGCAGTGAAAAGCGCGGTCTCGACGCTCTTATCAATTCCCTCGACGGCGATCTGGGGACTGCCTTTTATAAAACCGTTGATCTTGTCAGCCATATCAGGGGCAGGGTTATCCTGACGGGGATCGGCAAAAGCGGCCATATCGGGCGCAAGATCGCCGCCACCCTCGCCAGCACAGGTACCCCGGCCTATTTTGTCCATGCCGCCGAGGCCAGCCACGGCGATCTTGGCATGTTTACCAGCGAGGATATTATCCTGGCCCTTTCCTGGTCGGGCGAGACGCGAGAGCTAAAAGACATGATCGAGTTCTCACGCCGCCACAAGGTCCCCCTCATCGCCATGACCGTGAAAACGAGCAGCGCGCTCGGCAGGGCGGCCGATATTGTGCTTGCCCTTCCCGATATCGATGAAGCCTGCCCCAACGGTCTGGCGCCGACGACCTCCACCACCATGCAGCTTGCCCTCGGCGATGCTCTGGCTCTGGCGCTACTTGAACACAAGGGTTTCACCGCAAGTGATTTTCGCAAATTCCACCCCGGCGGCAAGCTTGGCGCCTCGCTCTCCTATGTCCGCGATCTGATGCATGAGGCGGGCGAACTCCCCCTCGCCGGCCTCGATCTTCCCATGTCCGAGGCCTTGCTGATCATGTCGGAAAAGAGCTTTGGCTGTCTGGGCATCACGGATGAAACCGGCAAACTGGCCGGCGTTATCACCGATGGCGACCTGCGCCGCGAAATGTCGCCGGATCTTCTGGATCAGCGCACCCGCGATATCATGACCCTTTCGCCAAAAGCCATTCCGCCCGATATGCTGGCCTCAAAAGCCCTCGAGATCATTAACCAGTCCTCCATTACATCGCTGTTTGTGATTGACAACGGCAGACCAATCGGCATTGTGCACATTCATGATCTCCTGCGGGCGGGAATCGCCTGACTTGGGCCGCTTTTAAATTGTTGATTTTGTTAAGCCAACATTCATTTGCGTTTTTGTATAAAGAAGACCACAGGCGAAACGGTCCGGTTTCGCAAATCACAGAGGGAACCCGATAATGGAAACGGCAAAAGCTGACAAACGCGCTCTTACCCGTATGCTCGTCGGTCTGGTTTTTTGCACGCTCCTGACGGGTTTTGCCGCCCTGACCGTTACCGGCAACACCCTGAAGACAGCCTCCACCGGATACGCCCACCCGGCAGCCTCCAGCCGCTAGAGCCATTCTTGGAAAAGTGGGAACCGGTTTTCCGCCAGGAAGTACGGCAATAACCACTGACCGCTGCCTTTGCCGTCCTATTTCATTTTCGCATTCAGATTAAAGAAATCGCTGGCCATGCCTTCAAAATTGGGCAGGGTTTCCAGCGCCCAGCCGGCAATGATCGTCATGGAGCCGGTGAGGAACAAAATCCCGGTCAGAACCAGCAGCGCGCCCATGATTTTCTCGACCAGGCCGAGATGCTTTCTGAAACGCTGCATGAAAGACAAGAACGGGCTGACGAATAACGAGGCCAGAACAAAGGGAATGCCAAGCCCCATGGAATAAATGGTCAGCAGAACAACGCCCTGCATGATGGTTTCTCTGGAGCCGGCGATCATCAAAATGGGAGACAGGATCGGCCCCACGCAGGGCGTCCACCCGGCGGCGAAGGCAAGCCCCATGACATAGGCGCCGTAATACCCCACCTGGGATATCTCTCCCTGATAGCGCACCTCACGCATTAAGAAACCGATTTTGAACAGGCCAAGGAAATGCAGACCGAAGATAATGATAACGACGCCGCCGATCATGGCCAGCGTATCGATATGCTGGCTGATAAAGCCGCCAAGCACCGAGGCGCTGGCCCCGAGCGCGATAAAAACGGTTGAAAAGCCAAGCACAAAAACCAGCGAGGCCAGGAATACGCGCCGGGAAATCCCCGGCTCCACATCCTTTGATTTGGCAAGCTGGTCAAGCGATGTCCCGCCCAGATAGCACAGATAGGGCGGAACCAGCGGGAAGACACATGGCGAGAGAAAACTGATCAGCCCCGCAAGCAGCGCCACCAGATAAGAAACCTCAAAACTCATAAATCTCTCCTCAGGCGCGGCCCATTGCCCCGGGCCGGGCCGCCTTCATATTCATCCCGCTACCGGCAGCCCCGGAATATCAACATACCCGGCAAAAAGCAAAGGCTTTACATGCCGCGCACTTTTATCTGAGGAATTTCCCCAAGTGAAATCACTTTCTCTTTAGTGATGTAATCCGCCACCACATCATAGACCGGCGGCCCCTTGGTGCCTTCATTCACCGAGGCCCAGCCGCTCACGACATAGTTTTTGTCGGCCTCGATTTTCTCGCCCGACTTGATCGCCCGCATATCATAGATACGCTCGCCGATTTTCTTCATCGGATCAATCGCATAGGAAAAACCGCCGACCCGGACCATATCGCCGCCCTGCTGGTAATAGGGATCCACGTTGAACAGATTATCCGCCACATCCTCCAGAATATCCTTGATCAGTTGCCCGCTCATCTCCGAACGATAGGCGTTGGGATATGTGATCGAGGTCAGATGGTGCACATGATCAAGCGTAATCTCCTGCCCCGGAAGCAAGGACGAGCCCCAGCGGAAACCCGGCGAGAGCGAAAATTCCGAATCACGTTCTGATATCAGCGCCTTGCAGATCAGATCGTCAAACGTGCCGTTGAAATTGCCGCGGCGGTACAAAAGATCTTCCGTCTTGCCCAGAACCCTGCCGATATCCTTTTCAAACGGCGCCCGGACCCCCTTCACCAGCGCCGCCATCTCCGGGTCCGGCGTTATGACATCAGAGAGCACCGGAATGATCCGGTAGGAGAAATCCGCCACCTTGCCGCCCTTGACATCCAGATCAAGCCGCGAGAGGAATTTGCCGTGCGAGCCAGAAGCAATCAGCAATGTGGAGTTGACTTGAATGGCGACGGGAAGCGCATCATGGGTATGGCCGGTCAAAATGACATCAATGCCGTCCACCCGCGAGGCCAGCTTGCGGTCAACGTCAAAGCCGTTATGGCTCAACAGGACAACAAGATCGGCCCCCTCGCCGCGCGCCTCTTCGACATATTCGCGAATCTGGTCCTCGCGAATGCCGAACGACCATTTGGGGATCATGTAACGCGGATTGGCAACCGGCGTGTAGGGGAAAGCCTGTCCGATAACGGCAATTTTCACCCCGCCGCGCTCAAAATACTTGATCGCTTCAAAGACCCGCTCTTCCCATTCGGTGTCAAACACATTGCCGGCCAGGAACGGGAAATTAAGCTTCTTGATGAGCTCTTTGACCCGCGCCTCCCCGTAGGTAAACTCCCAATGGGCCGTCATGGCGTCGATCCCCAGCGCATTGGTGAGCTGCACCATATCTTCCGCGCCGGTTTTCAGCGAGGTATAGGAGCCCTGCCAGGTATCGCCGCCATCGAGGAACAAGGTCTTGCCCGGCCGCTCGGCGCGCACCGCCTTGACCAGCGTCGCCATACGGTCAAAGCCGCCCACCTTGCCATAGGTCCGGGCCAGAGAGACGAAATCTTCCGAAGACATCGCATAGGCCTCGGGCGTTCCCGCCGCAATGCCGAATTTATGCAGGAAATCCTTGCCCGTGATATGCGGCGGCAGCCCCTTGACCGCGCCAACACCCATATTTATCGAGGGTTCACGGAAATAGAGCGGCACGATCTGCGCATGACAATCGGTCATATGCAGCAAGGTAACCTGCCCCTTGGCATCAAATTTCAGCAGATCATCCTGTGTGATCGCCTGCTTGGCGGAGGCCTTTGTGAAATGCCCGGAAAGACCGGTCAGCGCGGCTGTCGCCGTCGCCACCTGCAAAAAATCGCGGCGCGTAAGCATGGCTCATAACTCCTGCAAGATGCGTAATTATTTTTTACATAGAAAACCCGGCGCAGTTGTTTCACGCGCCGGGTCCTGAAGGTTGTGACTAGTTGCGAACGGCAGGTGTTTCCACCGGAAGGCCGTTGCCGCGCCACCCCAGATAATACTCAAGATTGAGATATTCCTGGCTGCCGCGCTTGTAAGGCTTGGCGCGGATATTCTTGTTGCAGCCCTTGAAGCGGCGATGCAGGGTGCCCATTTTCTGCCATTTCAGACGGAAGGTCGGGAACCCGTTGGACTGCCCCTGGGTCAGGTAGTCGGAGCGGATATGAACCCCCTGATGTTGCTCGTGGCAACTGGCGCAGGACATGTCAAGCTGGCCGCGGCGCTGGTAATAGAACTTCTTGCCAAGCTCGAATTTTTCCTTTGCGCCCTCGCCCTTGATCGTCACATTCACCGGCATGCCGCGCGACTGGAACTTGACGAAAGAGGTCACGCTCATCATTTCGTTGGATTCATATTTCCACGGTTTGGCCTTCATCTGCTTGGTGCGGCACTCATTGACCTTGAGTTCAAGGTTTTGAACACTTTTGAGGTCCTTGCGGTAAACCGGATATTTGGCGCCAACGCCCTTCATCGACTTTTCAGCCTCGCCA
>CAZIVB010000082.1:0-10140 GCA_964542565.1 uncultured Hyphomicrobiales bacterium
AGGGGGAATTGCGCCGCGAAACCGCCATGAACATCAAGAGACTGATGGATCTGGGTTGCTATCGTGGCCTGCGCCACCGCCGCGGGCTTCCGGTTCGCGGTCAGCGCACCCATACCAATGCGCGCACCCGCAAGGGACCGGCCAGGGCCATCGCAGGCAAGAAGAAATAGTGTTACGGATCAAAATCCATAAAGCGGCTTGTTTAAGCCACCCATCACAGCAGGAATACATATAGCTATGGCTAAGGATAAAGTCCGCGTCAAACGGCGGGAAAAGAAGAATATTTCGTCCGGTGTCGCCCATGTCAGCGCAACCTTCAACAATACCATGATCACCATAACGGATGCGCAGGGCAATACCATTTCCTGGGCCTCGGCCGGGATGATGGGGTTCAAGGGCTCGCGCAAATCCACGCCTTACGCGGCCCAGATGGCGGCGGAAGAGGCCGGCAAGAAGGCTATGGATCATGGCATGAAGACCCTTGCGGTCGAAGTGCGCGGCCCCGGTTCGGGCCGCGAATCCGCATTGCGCGCCCTGCAGGCCGCCGGGTTCATGATTACATCCATCCGCGATGTGACGCCGATTCCGCATAATGGCTGCCGTCCGCCAAAACGGCGCCGGGTCTGATTGTGCATGATAGCTGTTTATTTTTAATATCAGATGATACGCGGGGTTGCATTTGGCGCCCCGGACAACAAGCGAGGGTTCGCAAGTGATCCAGAAAAACTGGCAGGAACTTATCAAGCCAACCAAGCTCGATATCAGGCCGGGCAACAAGCCGGGCAAGAGCGCCGTCATCATGGCGGAGCCTCTGGAGCGCGGCTTCGGGCTGACCATCGGCAATACATTGCGCCGGGTGCTGCTTTCCTCATTGCAGGGGGCCGCGATCACATCGGTTCAGATTGACGGCGTTCTGCACGAGTTTTCATCCATTGCGGGTGTGCGTGAAGATGTGACCGACATCATTTTGAATATCAAGGATATTGCCATCCGCATGCATGTCGAGGGTGTAAAACGCCTGACCCTGCACAAGGAAGGTCCGGCCATCGTGACCGCGGGAGATATCGAGGAGACAGCCGATATTGAAATCCTCAACAAGGATCTGGTGCTGTGCACGCTTGATGAAGGCGCTGAAATCCGCATGGAATTCACCATGCAGACCGGCAAGGGCTATGTTGCTGCCGAGCGCAACCGCGCCGAGGATTCGCCCATCGGCCTCATTCCGGTTGACAGTCTTTACAGCCCGGTGCGCAAGGTTTCCTACAAGGTGGAGAATACCCGCGAGGGCCAGATCCTTGATTATGACAAGCTGACGATGAAAATCGAGACCAACGGATCGATTTCACCCGAAGACGCCCTGGCGTTTGCGGCGCGCATCATTCAGGACCAGATGAAAATCTTCGTCAATTTTGAAGAGCCCGAGCCCAAGACTGTCGAGGCCGCCAAGCCCGAGCTTGAGTTCAATCCGGCCCTGCTGAAGAAGGTGGACGAGCTGGAGCTTTCGGTGCGTTCGGCCAACTGCCTGAAGAATGACAACATCATCTATATTGGCGATCTGATCCAGAAATCGGAAACCGAGATGCTGCGGACGCCCAATTTCGGCCGCAAATCCTTGAACGAGATCAAGGAAGTTCTGGCCCAGATGGGGCTGCATCTGGGGATGGATGTGCCGAACTGGCCGCCGGAAAACATTGATGAGCTGGCAAAGCGCTTCGAGGACCATTACTAGTTTCAAGGACAAGCACCGCCGGACAGACAAAGGCGGGCATCAGGAGAAAAAGATATGCGTCACCGCAAATCACATCGCAAACTCAACCGGACAGCAAGCCATCGCAAGGCCATGTTCGCCAATATGGCCGCGGCCCTTATCAAGCATGAGCAGATTGTTACAACCCTGCCCAAGGCCAAGGAACTGCGCTCGGTGGTCGAGAAACTGATCACTCTGGGCAAGCGCGGCGATCTGCATGCCCGGCGTCTGGTCATCTCGCGCCTGCGCGACAAGAGCATGGCGGCCAAGCTGTTTGAGACTATCGGCCCGCGTTACAAGGACCGCAAGGGCGGATATACCCGGGTTCTTAAAGCCGGTTTCCGCTATGGCGATTCCGCGCCGATGGCGGTTATCGAACTGGTTGACCGTGATGTTGAAGCCAAGGGCAAGGATTCAGGTCCGGTTCAGCATGTGGCCGAAGAGGCGCCCGAGGCCGCCGCCTAGATCGCGGCAGGGGGAATATGAAAAATCAGGGCGGTCATATGGCCGCCCTTTTTTTGCCTGAAGCTGACTTGACAGCTTTGCGACATGAATGGGGAGCTTAACTTTCGAGTTGACCAAAATGGGCAATGCTGCAATGTTGTTGCGGGTAAATCCGCCGCTTTTTTATGGATATTAAATGACTGCAAAACTCACCTATAGGCGCATTTTACTGAAAATCTCCGGCGAGGCCCTTATGGGCTCTCAGGAATTCGGCATTGATATGAAAATGGTGAACCGCATTGCCGGCGAAATTTGCTCGGCAATCAAAAATGGTTCACAAATCGGCCTGGTCATCGGCGGCGGCAATATATTTCGCGGCATGGCGGGGGCGGCAAGCGGTATGGAACGCTCCAGCGCCGATTATATGGGAATGCTGGCGACCATCATGAATGCGCTCGCCATGCAGGGGGCTCTGGAAAAACTCTGTATTGAGGCCCGCGTCATGTCGGCGATCCCCATGCGGGTGGTTTGCGAGCCTTTTACCCGCGCACGGGCTCTGCGCCATCTGAACAAGGGCCGCGTGGTCATCTTTGCCGGCGGCACGGGGAACCCGTATTTTACCACCGATACGGCGGCAGCGCTCAGAGCGGCGGAAATGGGCTGCGATGCTCTGCTCAAGGGAACGCAGGTTGACGGGGTTTACAGCGAAGACCCCAAAATCAATCCGGACGCCTTGCGTTTTGACAAGCTGGGCTATAGTGAGGTCCTGTCGCGCAATTTACGCGTTATGGATGCCGCCGCCATCGCTCTTGCCAGAGACAACAAGATACCGATTCTGGTGTTTTCCCTGCGGGATGAAGGCGCATTGGCGAAAGTTCTGAATGACAAGGGCGTTTATACAAAGATAACCGGTTAGAGACTTTGTTCTGATCAGCAACTGAGGGTTTTGGCATGTCCGATCACGAATTTGATTTTGATGATATCGAACGGCGCATGAACGGCGCTGTGCAGGTGCTGCACACCGAGTTCGCCGGTTTGCGGACCGGGAGGGCGCATATATCGCTGCTTGATCCTGTTATGGTGAATGCCTATGGCTCGATGATGCCGCTTAATCAGGTGGCAACGGTAAGTGTGCCCGAATCGCGCATGTTGTCGGTGCAGGTTTGGGACAGGTCCTTGTCCGGGGCGGTTGACAAGGCCATCCGGAATGCGGATCTGGGCCTGAACCCGATCTCCGAGGGGCAACTCATCAGGGTTCCGATACCGGAACTTAATGAGGAACGCCGCCGCGAAATGTCCAAGGTTGCGAGCAAATATACCGAACAGGCCCGTGTCGCTATCCGCAATGTCCGGCGTGATGGCATGGAAAAGCTGAAACATCTTGAAAAAGACGAGCATATGTCCATTGACGAGCACAGGGCCTGGGCCGAGGAAGTGCAGGAACTGACCAATAAAAAAATTGCCGAAGCCGATGAGATGTTCGAGGCCAAAGAAAAGGAAATTATGCAAATATAGATAATATGGATGTTATCTATCTCGGGAATGCAGGACAATTTGATGCGGAGACGGGCATGTTAAAGAAAAATCCGCCGGAGCAACTCTCTCCTCCCGAGCCTCCTGAACATGTTGCAATCATTATGGACGGCAATGGCAGATGGGCTCAGCAGCGCAGCCGCCCCCGGCTGATGGGGCACAAGGCGGGCGTCAACGCCATGCTGCAAGTCATCCGGGCCGCGGACGAGCAGGGAATCAAATATCTGACCCTCTATGGTTTCAGTTCGGAAAACTGGAAGCGTCCGGCAACTGAAGTCAAAGAGCTCATGGGGCTGCTCAAATTCATTATCCGGCGTGAGCTGGCGGGTCTGAACAGGGACAATGTCAATGTCAGGGTAATCGGCGGGCGTGACGATTTGACAAAAGGCATATACGATCTTCTTGTCGAAGCCGAGAACGTAACGGCCAGCAATACCGGACTGAATCTTATAATCGCGTTTAATTACGGCGGCCGCGGCGAGATAACGCGTGCGATGCAGCGTATTGCGC
The DNA here is from genome assembly GCA_964542565.1 of uncultured Hyphomicrobiales bacterium. Classification (GTDB taxonomy): domain Bacteria; phylum Pseudomonadota; class Alphaproteobacteria; order Rhizobiales; family BM303; genus BM303. The sequence goes on from CAZIVB010000082.1 coordinate 4,235, forward strand.
GCCGGATGGAAGCGGGCGAACTCAGAGGTAAGGACATCAATGAGGACCTCATAACGCAGCATCTTGATACGGCCGGAATTCCGGATCCGGATCTGATTATCCGCACCAGCGGAGAGGAACGGCTGAGCAATTTCCTCACCTGGCAGAGCGCCTATTCCGAATTGCTGTTTGTTGATACCTACTGGCCGGATTTCTCCGGCAAGCATCTTCAGGCCGCCATTGCCGAATTTCACAATCGGGACCGGCGTTTTGGCGGGTTGAGCGCTAAAGCCGCCATTCGGCTATAGCCGGCGTGATGACAGCACATAAACCAAGCTCACTTCAGACGCGGGTTCTGTCGGCCCTCGTTCTGGTGCCGGTGGCGGTCGTAGCGGCCTGGCTGGGCGGTATGGCTTTTGCCGCTCTTTGCGTTCTTGCCGGCCTTTTGATCGGCTGGGAATGGGCGCCGCTGTTCTACCGGGACGATGAGAAAAAGCGCCAGTATCTGACGCTCTGGATCGGCTCCGGCGTGGTTGCGGCGGGCGGGGCCGCTCTAGCCGCCCCGGTTTTTCTGCTTCCCGTTCTGGGGACTTATTTCTTTGCCGCTCTTATTATGATCTATGTCAAGGAAGCCCGGATATTGCCGGCTCTGGGGGTTGTCTATGCTGCTTTTCCGGTTGCCGCGCTGATTATATTCAGGAACGATCCGGATTTGGGTTTGTGGTGCGTTATCTGGCTTTTTGCGGTGGTGTGGTCAACCGATATCGCTGCCTATTTTACCGGTAAAACTCTGGGAGGGCCCAGGCTCTCGCCGCGCTGGTCGCCAAACAAGACCTGGTCCGGTCTGATGGGCGGCGTTGCGGCGGCGGCGCTGGCGGGGGCAATCATTGCTTTTGCCATCGGCAATACCTCGGTTGTCCTTCTTGCCGCCTTGAGCGGCGTAATGGCCATTATCGCCCAGATGGGAGATATATTTGAATCCAGCCTCAAGCGCCGCGCCGGGGTAAAAGACAGCTCCTCGATCATACCCGGCCATGGCGGCGTCATGGACCGGCTTGACGGATTGATCACGGCATCCACCTTCGCGCTCCTGATCGGGCTTGCGCGCGGGGGAGGGAACGCGGCAAAAGGCATTTTGATATGGTAATAAGCCCACAACCTGCAAGAATGCAGGGCGGAGCAGAGCCGCGCCGGATCAATATTTTCGGATCAACCGGTTCTGTGGGTTTAAGCACGCTTGATCTCATCCGGCGAAACCGTGCTGATTTTGTTATCGGGGCGCTGACGGCGAACTCTTCCGTCGATGCTCTTGTCGCGCAGGCGAAAGAATTTCGTCCTGAACTGGCCGTGCTTGCGGATGAAAGCGGCTATCAGGCTTTAAAATCGGCTCTGGCCGGGACCGGCGTCAAGGCGGCGGCAGGACATTCGGGCATGGCTCTGGCGGCGGACATGCCGGCCGACTGGGCGTTGGCGGCGATTGTTGGCGCGGCGGGGCTGGAGCCCACGTTAAGAGCGATGAAGAACACCGCCTCTATCGGGCTCGCCAATAAAGAATGCCTCGTTTCGGCGGGCGATCTGTTCATGAATGAGATCAAACGGACCGGCACCACATTACTGCCGGTGGATTCTGAACACAGCGCCATTTTCCAGGTTCTTGATTTTGCCCGCCTTGATCAGGTCGAACGCATCGTCCTGACCGCATCGGGCGGGCCTTTCCGGCAATGGCCAATAGAAAAGCTTGAACAGGCGACCCGGGCGCAGGCTCTCAATCATCCCAATTGGAATATGGGCGCCAAGATCACAATCGATTCGGCCACCATGATGAACAAGGGGCTGGAGCTGATTGAAGCGCATTACCTCTTTCCGGTGGGCGCCGAACGCATAGAGGTTGTGGTGCACCCCGAATCGATCATCCACTCTTTTGTTGAATATGAAGACGGCTCGATACTGGCCCAGATGGGCATGCCGGATATGCGCACGCCCATCGCCTGCGCCCTGGCCTGGCCCGAGCGCATGAATACGCCGGTGCCGCGGCTCGATCTGGCCGCCATCGGCAATTTGAGCTTTGAGGCTCCCGATGAAGTGCGTTTTCCGGCCCTGCGTCTGGCGCGCGAGGCGCTGCAAACGGGCAACGGCGCGCCGACCATCATGAATGCGGCCAATGAAATCGCGGTTGCCGCTTTTATTCAGGACAAACTGACCTATCTTAATATTGCCAGACTTGTGGAGGATACAATCGAGGCTGCGGCGCGGCGCGGTGTGATGCGCTGTCCGGCGGGTCTTGGCGACGTTTTGGAACTTGACGGCACGGGCCGTCAACTGGCCCGGGAAATGTTGCCCGGGTATGAAGGATAGAATAATATGGATGTTGTTTCGCTGGCGACCGGCTTTGTTTCCTATGCCGTGCCGTTTGTTTTTGTTCTGACAATTGTCGTATTTTTTCATGAGCTTGGCCATTTTCTGGTGGCGCGCTGGTGCGGCGTGAATGTGGATGTGTTTTCCATCGGTTTCGGGCCGGAGATTTTTGGACGCTACGACAAACAGGGCACCCGCTGGAAAGTCAGCTGGATTCCGCTTGGCGGCTATGTCAAATTCAGCGGCGATGAGAACGCCGCCAGTACACCGGACAAGGCGCAACTGGCCGCCCTGAGCGAAAAGGACCGCGAGGGCAATTTTCATTTCAAGCCGCTATGGCAAAGAGCCGCCGTCGTGGCGGCGGGGCCTATCGCCAATTTCATTCTCGCTGTGGTTATTTTCGCCTTTATTTTCGCCGTTATCGGCCGGGTGGACACAACCGCGCGGGTGGATTCGATCTCGCCGGACAGCGCGGCGGCGGCGGCCGGATTTGAGCCCGGCGATATTATCCGGTCCATTGACGGGACCGCGATCGACAGTTTTTCCGATATGCAGCGAATCGTCAGCTCCAGCGCCGGCAAGAAACTGAGTTTTACAGTTGAGCGCGGCGCATCGGAGGTCACCCTTGAGGCAACCCCGAGGCTAAAGGAAATCACCGACAGATTCGGCAATAAACACCGGATCGGGCTTTTGGGCATTTCGCGCAAAATGGGAGCCGAGGACAGAAAGCTGAAACGTTCCAGTCCGCCCGAAGCCGTATGGCTGGGGGTGCGGGAAGTCTATTTTGTCATTGACCGCACATTTTCCTATCTCGGCGATGTTATTATCGGGCGCGAAAAAGCCGACCAGCTGGGCGGCCCGCTCAGAATCGCGCAGATTTCGGGGCAGGTTGCCTCGGTCGGCCTCACGGCGCTGATCAATCTGGCGGCGATTCTCTCCGTCAGCATCGGGTTGATCAATCTGTTTCCGGTGCCCATGCTCGATGGCGGTCATCTGCTGTTTTACGCCATTGAGGCGGTGCGGGGCAAACCGCTGAGCGAGCGCATGCAGGAATATGGCTACCGTATCGGGCTGGCTCTGGTTTTAATGTTGATGGTATTTGCAACCTGGAACGATATTGTGAATATTAATTGGTTCTGAAAATCGTCTTATCTGTTTGCAAAGGTGCAAAAAAAAGGTAAAACGTCTAAGTGATCCTGGGGATGGCCAGACAAGAAGACGCAGATGTGGGGTTTCATGAGTAAATTCAATTGGGGACGTGGGCTGTTCGCGCTTGTGGCGCTGGTAACGGCTGCTTTTTTTACGGCCCCCGAAGTTTTTGTGGCGCAGGCGCGCGCGCAGGCGTCAGGAGCCATTATCCGCAGCATTGATGTGCAGGGCAACCGGCGCATCGAGGATGAGTCGGTGCGCTCCTACATGAAGATAGCGCCCGGACAGCGCTATAATGCCAGGCTGGTGGATGAATCCCTAAAAGCCCTGTTCGCGACCGGTCTGTTTTCCGATGTCACCATCCGCCGGCGCGGCTCTTCGCTGGTGGTGAAGGTTGTCGAGAACCCGATTATCAACCGGGTGGCCTTTGAGGGAAACCGCAAGCTCAAAGACAAGGATCTCAAATCCATAATTGAAATGCGGCCGCGAACCGTCTTCACCCGCGCCAAGGTGCAAAGCGATGTGCGCCGAATCACCGAGCAATACAGACGCACCGGCCGCTTTACGGCCCATGTCGAGCCCAAGGTTATCCGGCGCCCCCAGGACCGGGTGGACCTTGTTTACGAGATCACCGAAGGCCCTGAAACCAATGTGGTGAATATCAACTTTATCGGCAACAAGGTTTTTAGCGACCGGCGTCTTCGTTCGGTGATTTCAACCTCGGAATATTCGTGGTGGAATTTCCTTTCCGATTCGGACCGCTATGATCCGGACCGTCTGAATTTCGACCGGGAACTGCTGCGCCGTTATTACCTCAAGAAAGGCTATGCCGATTTCAAGGTCATCTCCGCCGTGGCCGAGCTTGACAGGGATCAGAAGAATTTTCTTGTCACCTTCACGGTGGAAGAGGGCGAACATTACAAGTTTGGCGAGATTGAGCTTGATTCGGGAATTTCCGAGCTTGATCCGGAAATCCTGCGCAAGGAAGTCGAGACCCGTCAGGGGCGGAGCTACAATGCGGCCAAAATCGATAAAACCATCGAAGGGATCACTCTGGAGGCCGGCCGCAAGGGATTTGCCTTTGCCCAGGTGCGACCGCGTTACGACAAGGACCCGGAAGCCGGAACGATCAATCTTACCTATGTCATCGATGAAGGCCCGCGGGTCTATATCGAGCGCATCAATGTGCGCGGCAATGTGCGCACCCTCGACCGGGTGATCCGGCGCGAGTTCCGTCTGGCGGAGGGCGATGCCTATAACCGCACCCTGGTGGACAAGGCCCGCAAGAAACTTCTGGGGCTGAATTTCTTCAAGAAGGTTGATATTTCAACCGAGCTGGGCTCGGCGGCGGACAAGGTCATCATCAATGTCGATGTTGAGGAAAAATCAACCGGCGAGCTTTCTCTGGGCGTTGGTTACTCGACAACCGATGCAGTTGTCGGCGATATCTCCCTCACCGAACGCAACCTGATGGGGCGCGGCCAGTATCTGCGCCTGTCCACTTCGCTCAGCGCCAAGCGCCAGCAGCTTGATCTGCGCTTTACCGAACCTTATTTCCTCGGCCGTAATGTTTCCTTCGGCGTCGATATCTACGGCACGGAAACCGACCTGACCAGCAGTTCCAGCGCCGGGTTTAAAAGCCGGCAGATCGGAGCGGGTCTGCGCTTTGGTTTCCCGTTATCCGATGATGTGTTCCTGAATACCCGGTATTCACTGACCCAGGAAAGAATTTCTGATTCCTCGCAGGTGATCATCAGTCCGAACCGGACAGATATTAAATCTTCGGTCGGCTATACGCTTTCCTACGACACTCTGGACAATCCGGTCTCCCCGACCGGGGGCTTCAAGCTGCAACTTGATCAGGATCTGGCCGGGCTGGGCGGCGATATCGCGTTTGTGCGCACGGTTGCCAAGGCGGTTGCCTATCAAAGCCTGTTTGAAGATGTGATCGGCAGCATTCGTCTGTCCGGCGGTCATATTTTGGGCTGGCGGGGTAAAAATGTCAGGGTATCGGACAGTTTCTTCAAGGGCGGCGATTCCATCCGCGGTTTTGATCAATCAGGCATCGGGCCCCGCATAACCGGTACGGGCGAGGCGCTTGGCGGCAAAACCTTCGCCGTTGCCAATGCCGAGGTTGAGTTCCCGCTTGGATTGCCCAAGAAGTTTGGTATGCGAGGCGCGGTTTTTGCCGATGCGGGGACATTGTTCAACGCGTCCAGAAATGCAAATGCCGTTGCGCATGAGGATGACCGTTCCATTCGCGCTTCGGTTGGCGCCTCCTTGCTGTGGAGTTCGCCCATTGGTCCGCTGCGTTTCGATTTCGCCAAGGCGCTCAAGAAAAAAGCCTATGACAACATCCGCTTCTTCAATTTCAGTGCCGGTATGCGGTTCTAGAGCCTTTCCGGTTTTGATTGAATCAAAAC
>CAZIVB010000083.1:0-10078 GCA_964542565.1 uncultured Hyphomicrobiales bacterium
GCGCCGCTATGGCGTGCCTTACCGCGCCATGACGGCGCAAGGCTACGGCGAGCGTTACTTGAAAATCCCCGTACCCTATGAAGAGCGCCGCAACCGCCGGGTCACCGCGCGGCGGCTGACGGATATCCTCTACCGCACCCGCCGTCTTCCCCCGTCCAGAGTCTATTTCCGCGGCAAGCGGCAATTGTGAATTCAGCCCGGTTTATTCCGCCAGCACGTCTTTTACCGTCTCGGCCAGTTTTTTGAGGCTGAAGGGTTTGGGCAGGAAGGTGAAGGTTTCTTTTTCGTCGAGGTTTTTATCAAAAGCGTCTTCGGCGTAACCGGAGATGAAGATAACCTTGAATCCGGTGAGGCGTTTATGCAGCTCGCGCAGCAGGGTCGGGCCATCCATTTCCGGCATCATGACATCGGAAATCACCAGATCGATATCTATATTTCCCTCGCCGACAAGCTCCAGCGCGCTTTCGCCGTTCATGGCTTCGAGCACGGTATAACCGCGCGCCGCCAGGGCCCGGGCGGCAAAGGCGCGCACGGAATCCTCGTCCTCGACCAGAAGAATGGTTTCAGAACCGGTCAAATCCTTGCGGGCGGCCTTTTCCTCGACCGCTTTGGGCGCCGCCTCTTGCGCGTCCCTGAAATGGCGCGGCAGGAAGATGCGGAAGGTTGTTCCGGCCCCCTCCTCGCTTTCGGGGAAGATAAAGCCGCCGGTCTGTTTGATAATGCCGTAAACGGTGGCCAGCCCCAGGCCGGTGCCCTCGCCCACATCCTTGGTGGTGTAGAAGGGCTCGAAGATCTTAGCCATGACCTCCTTGCTCATGCCCGAGCCGGTATCAATCACTTCGACGCAGACATAGTCATCCTCGGGCATGGGTTTTAAATCGAGCTTGCGGGCGTCTTCCCGTGAAATATTGCTGGTTTTCAGGGTCAGGACGCCGCCATCGGGGTTCATGGCATCGCGGGCGTTCACGGCCAGATTGACGATCACCTGCTCAAACTGGTGCAGGTCAATCTTCACCAACCCCAGATCGCGGCCATGGACGAGTTTAAGCTCGACCTTGTCGCCCAGCAGACGCCCCAGCATCATGGTCAGATCGGTGATGACATCGGTAAGCTGAATGACTTCGGGCCGCAGGGTCTGACGCCGCGAGAAGGCGAGCAACTGGCGCACGAGAGCGGCGGCGCGGTTGGCGTTTTGCTTGATGTTGATAATGTCCTTGAAGGAAGGATCGGTCGGTTTGTGGTTGACCAGAAGCAGATCGGAAAAGCCGATAATCGCGGTCAGGACATTGTTGAAATCATGCGCGACACCGCCGGCGAGCTGGCCGATGGCCTGCATTTTCTGGCTCTGGGTAAACTGCATTTCGAGCATGCGCTGCTCAGTGGTGTCGATGGCGAAAACGATCAATCCGCTATCGCCGCTGCCATGTTCGGCCGATTGGGAGATGATCATCTGGGCAGTGGAGCCGTTTTCACTGCTGATGCTGACATCCACGGGCGCAAGACCGCTTATGCCGCTGCGGGCCTGATTGAGGATTTGGCGCAGGCGTTTGCGGCTTTCGGGCGCCACCAGATCGGTCAGGGGGCGGTTGGAGATGGTCTGGCCCTCGAAGATGCGGGCAAAGGCGCCATTGGCCATGTCAACGCGCCCGGCTCCGTCAAGGGTGGTGATGCCGATGGGGGCCGAGTTGAAAAAGCGCGAGAAACGCGCCTCGGCCGCCTGCTGGATTTCCTCACTGCCAATGCCAGCGCGCCGGTCAAGCACCAGCGAGCGCGAGGGCAGCGCCTTGCCGTATTCATCAAAGACAACCTTGTGCAGCACCCGCACCGGGCGGTAAGAGCCATCGGCGCGGATAAAATCGATATCAAAACTGGTGGATGACATGCCGCCGCCATCGGGTTTGGAACCGGTGAGAAGATGCACCCCGTCACCGGCGACGATATCCTCCAGCCTGAGGCTTCCGCCCGTGGTGCGGGCCAGATCAATGCCGAGCCATTCGGCCAGGGTGGCGTTGAGATATTGCAGCCGCCCTTCGCCATCGGCGGAGAAAAACCCCGAGGGGGCATGATCAAGGTAATCGATTATGGTCTGCAATTCCCGGAAAATATTTTCCTGGCGTTCACTTTCGGCCGTGACATCATGCAGGTGCCAGACGCGGCAGGATTTGTTCTTCGCAATGGCCATGTTACGGACCGAAATGCGCAGCCAGGCCGGTTCTGCCTCGCCTTCGCCCTTGCGGAGCAGGCGCACGTCTTCCTGCCAGGCCAGACCATCGCGCGCGGCGCGGCTGATGCGGTAAATGGCATCGGAAATTTCCGGATGCGACGCAAAGGCGCGTTCAACAGGGCGGATTTCATCCGGGGTCCCTGCCCCGGTAATGGCGGCATAGGCCGCGTTTGAATATAAAACCCGGTTGTTCTTGTCCGTTATCAGCAAGCCGCCCGGCGCGGTATCGGCGACAGTTTTGAGCAGATTGTCGCGCCGCGCGCTCATGCCCAGATGCAAAACACCGGCCGCGCCGCCAAACAGCGCCAGCAGACCGACAACCGCAAGCAAGGCCAAAATGCCCAGAACGACAGGCTCGGCCTGATCGCGCGCCGCCACCGCAAGGCCAATCGCCGTCAGCGCCAGAACCAGAGCCAGAAGCAAAATGGGCCAGACCCGCCCGCGCGGCGCCCCTTGCCCGTTTGCGCCTTGTCCCGTTTTCTTCCCCGCCTTCGCGCTTGCAATATTCGTGTCGCTCATGTTTTGGCTCTTTTGCTTTTATGGTAAATCAACCCGGTAACCTGAACTCAACGCATTGCCTGGTTATTGAAGACGCCGATTCGTCCGCTTGCCCCGACCGGATAAACCGCCAGACGAATCATTTTCAGTATTATTGCCTCCGTCCCAGCTTATTCTCAAGACGCATTACGTAACTAATAACCTGCGCCACGGCTTTATAATGCTCTTCGGGAACCTCTTCATCGACTTCCACGCTGGCATGCAGGGCGCGCGCCAGGGGTTTGTTCTCGACGATGGGGATATGGTGTTCCCTGGCCAGCTCCTTGATATTGAGGGCGATATTATCCGCGCCCTTGGCCAGACACAGCGGCGCCGGCATGCCCGGCTCGTATTTCAGCGCCACGGCGAAATGGGTCGGGTTGGTGATCACCACGGTGGCCTGGGGCACCTGGGCCATCATGCGTTTGCGGCCGCGCTCCATGCGGATCTGCTTCAGCTTGGCCTTGATCGCCGGGTCACCCTCCATCTGTTTGTGCTCATCGCGCAACTCCTTCATGGTCATGCGCTGTTTCTTGAGCCAGGTGAAACGCTGGAACATGAGATCAAGCCCGGCGATAATGGTCATGACCGCCAAGGCGCCCAAAAGCAGCTTGATGGCATAGACGCGCACAAAGGGCAGCAGCATGGACGGATCAAAGGTAATGATATCGGCAAAACGGCTGCGGTCCGGCCAGACGGCCATGAACATGATGATGGAGACGACTATCAGCTTGATAATGCCTTTGGCGAAATTGACCAGAGAGGTGGGGGAAAACAGCCGTTTGGTGCCCGCAAGCAACGAGATTTTCTCAAATTTCGGCTTCATCCGCTCGGCGGTGAAAAGGGGTTTGTGCTGAACGAGATTGCCCGCAAGCGCCGCCAGCAACAAAACGCCCATGGGAATCAGCAAAATTACCGCGACTTTGCTGCCCAGTACGGAAAACAGCGAGATGAGCGCCGGGCCGTCCATGGAATATTCATGGATATTGCCCATGAAAACCCTCAATACCAGGGTGAGAGAGGAGACCATCGCACCGGAAAAAAGCAACACAATCATGGTCATCGCCAACAGGGCGAACCACATGGTGACTTCTTGCGATTTGGCAACATCACCCTTTTTATGGGCTTCCTCGAGCTTTCGCTGGGTTGGTTCTTCGGTTTTTTCTGTTTCGTCCGGTTTTTCAGACATGTTGCTCCCCGGTCATAGCAGAAAAACCGCGAAGGCGGCCTTGAGATAGCCAAGAAACCACATCATCAGCGCGCTCAGGAGCAGCATCATCAAGGTCAGCCCCAGGAAAATATTGGCCGGCATGGCGACAAAGAAAATCTGCACCTGCGGCATGAGGCGCGACAAGATGCCGATGCCCAGATAAAAAATCAGCCCGAAAACCAGAAAAGGCGCCGTGATCTGAACGCCGATTTTGAATGAACCGGCGACCGTATTGAGCGCCAGTTGGGAAAAATCGCCAAGGGCGGGCAGATTGCCCGGTTTGAAAAGGGTGTAGCTGTCCTTGACCGCGACCAGAAACATATGGTGCATGTCGGTGACCATGATCAGGGTGACGGCGATCACCGAGAGGAATGATCCGAGAATGGCGCTTTGCACGCCCTGGGTCGGATCGAAGCTCTGGGCGTAGGACAGCCCCATCTGGAACGACATTGCGGTTCCGGCAATCTGAAGCGCGCTCATCATCAGGCGGGCGATGCCGCCGATCAGCAGGCCGATAATGACCTCGCCGCCCAGCAGCGGGAAAAGGCCGCCCAGCCCTGCCGGAGACGGGCCGTAATAGCCCCCGGCGAGCGGAAACATGACAAAGCTGAAGGCCAGGCCGATCATCAGGCGGATGCGCGGCGGCACATTGGCGTCGCCAAAACCGGGGAGCAGCATGATAATCGTGCCGATGCGAACAAAAAGCATGATAAAGAGAAAGGCCGCCTGGGGCAGATAGCTGATGGTCATCCTCAGCCCCCGGCGATATGAACGACAATGCGATCCATCAAACCGGCAAGGGTCGCGGCAATGAACGGCAGGGTCAGGATGAGGGTTAAAAAAATCGCCAGGATCTTGGGGACAAAGACGATGGTCATTTCCTGAATCTGGGTCAGGGCCTGAAAAAGAGCGATCAAAAGACCGACGACAAGCGCCACGATCATGAGCGGCGCCGATATTTTCAGCAATGTATAGATGCCGTCATTGGCAACATCGAGAACCTCCGCACCTGTCATCAATCATCCCCCCGCCAATCAGACCGGCATCTTCATGATGTCCTGATAGGCATTGATCATCCGGTCGCGGACGCTGACCAGGGTTTTCATGGCGATCTCGGCTTCGGCCACGGCGCTGACCACATCGACCACATCGCTCTTGCCGGCAATCTGCGAAACGATAGCCGTTTCCGCCTTGCTTCCTGCAACGGCCGCCCCGTTCAGGCTTTCTTGCAAAACGGCGCTGAAGTCACTCTGGCCGGCGCCGGCCGGTTTTGTTTCCCCGGCCGCCTTGGTCATCTGGCCCATGGCGGCGGCATAGGCCTTGGCGGCCAGTGTCGGACTAATGGTCATGATTGTTTGCCTTTATGCTTTTTTGTCAGGCTTTCAGGATTTCCAGGGTTTTGGCCAGCATCTGGCGCGACGAGGTAATCACGTTCAGATTGGCCTCGTAGGAGCGCTGGGCCTCGCGCATGTCAACCGACTCAATCAGCGAATTGACATTGCTGGTTTTGACATAACCCTTGTCATTCGCCGCCGGGTGGCCGGGATCGTATTTGAGACCGAAGGGGCGCGTATCAAGCTTGTAGCGTCCGTTTCGCACCGTATAGGCCTGCAGGACATCGTCAAAACGGTTCTCCACCATGGGGATGCGGCGGCGGTAGGGATCGCCGCCCGGCGTTGTGGCCAATGATTTGGCATTGGCCAGATTCTCGGCAATGATCCGCATCCGTCCGCCCTGGGCCCGCAGGCCCGATGCGGCGACTTTAATTGCACTTATCAGATCCATGACAATCTCCTTTTAATTACCGATTGCGGTGCGCAGCAGGGCCAGGGAGCGGGCATAAAGGGCTGATGCGGTGCGAAAATCCATCTGGTTTTCCGTGACCTTCATCATCTGCTCTTCAAGCACGACCGAGTTGCCGGACGGGGAAATCTCCCAGCCTTGCTCCTTTTGCGCCTCGTAATTTGCGTTGCTGTCTCCGGGCGCCGATATATGCGCCGCGTTGGTGCGCGCCAGCGTGAGCGAAAAGGGCGCCCGCGCCTTGCCGGCGCCGCCAACCTCCATGGCTTTGAGGTCCTTGGCCATATAACCGGGCGTATTGGCATTGGCGACATTTTGCGCCAGCACTTTCTGGCGCGCCTGATGCCACTTCATCTTTGACCTTAACATGGCCAGTACCGGGATATCGCCGATAGACATTTTCAAACCTTCCAAAGCACCGGGGCCGGCATGGCCCCGGAGAATCAAGCGCCAAAACCACCTTGAATGGGCAGATTTTGCCGCCTGGATGTTAACAGGTGATTAAATTCTTAAATCTTTGCTAACCATATTTTTTCAACTCAGCAGCGTTTGTTAACGCTTTGTTAGGGGTAAACCGGGCAAATTTTACCTATGTGCTTTTAACTGTTCCGTGTGAACACAAACTGGAGATAGGCCTTGGGTTTCAACCTTCCCGAATATGCGCAATATGCCGTGGTGCTGGTTTTTGTGCTGGGGCTGATCTTTCTTCTGTCCTTGGTATTGCGCCGTTTTACCGGCATCGGCGGCGGCGGTCAGGCGCCGTTTTCTCGCCGCCTGCGCCGGTTGAGGGTTTCGGAGGGCGCCTCGCTTGGCGGGCGTCACCGGCTTATTCTTATCCGGCGCGACAATGTCGAGCATTTGCTGCTCATCGGCGGCGCTTCCGATCTGGTGATTGAATCGGGCATTGCGGTGCCGCATCCAAAACCGGCTTCGCCGCCCGCCCCCTATCCTGCTACGGAAGAAACGGACCATATTGAGCCTTCTTTTACGGCCGGGGCTTCCGAGCCGGCCTCATCGCGCGATGATGAACTGGCCAAAAGCAAGGCGCTTCTCGACAGATTATCAAAAAGCAAAGACGAGACATGAACCGGGCCGGCAAATTCCCGGCCCTTTTGCCGTTCGGGTTGCTGTTGGCGCTTTTTTGCCTCTCGGGCGCGGACACCGCATCGGCGCAGGCGATTACGCTTGATCTGCCGCAAGGCGGCGGTCTGACCGGACGCGCCCTGCAACTGGTTGCCCTGGTCACGGTTTTGAGCCTGGCCCCGTCCATTCTGGTAATGGTGACCTCCTTTACCCGGATTGTGATTGTGCTTTCCCTGCTGCGCACCGCCATCGGGGTGCAGCAATCGCCGCCCAATTCGGTTATCATCTCGCTGGCGCTGTTTCTGACCGCCTTTGTCATGTCGCCGGTTTTGCAAAAAAGCTGGGAGGATGGCATCAAGCCCCTCATGGACGAAAAAATCGAGATGACGGAAGCCTTTGACAAAGCCAGCAAGCCCTTGCACGGCTTTATGCTCAAACATGTGCGGGAAAAGGATCTCGCTCTGTTTATCGAGCTGTCGGAAAGCGAAAAACCGGCAACGCCTCAGGACGTCAAATTGCAGATATTGATTCCGGCCTTCATGATCAGCGAGTTGAGGCGCGCCTTTGAAATCGGCTTTTTGCTCTTTGTGCCCTTTATCGTCATTGATCTGGTGGTGGCATCGGTTCTCATGTCCATGGGCATGATGATGCTGCCGCCCATCATTATCTCATTGCCGTTCAAGCTGATATTCTTTGTTCTGGTGGATGGCTGGCATCTGGTGGCCGGATCGTTGATCAAGAGTTTTTAGCTCTTCGGCGCGTTTGCCCCGCCTTTCTCGACATAGCGTTTGCGATAATCCTTTAAAAAGGCGCTCAACGTATCGAGAGAGGCGATCTTGCGGGCAAGATCACTAAACGCCACGCCGGTGGTTTTGGTGGTTTCGGTGACCAGTGAAAATGCGGCGGCGTCGGGGCTTTTGGCCATTTTGTCGATGAATTTCTCGCGCAATCTGTCAAGACCGAGGCGGTCATCCGCCAGGGCAAAGGAAATGCCGGCGCGCAGCACATCCAGACGTTCCTTGTCGGTAAGCGCCCGGTCGCTTTTCCACACCGAATCGAGAATGCGCTCGATCTGCTCACCGGCGCTTTGCCAGTTCCGCCCCGTCCACAAGGCTTCGGCCTTCAGGCGTTCGACATCCTCGCCCTTCATGACGCTCAGCAGTTCCATGGCCTGCTCGACCTGCCCCAGTTCGGCAAGCGCGCGCGATTCGAGGATATCGCGGCGGCGGGTGATGGATTTGGGCATAACCGATTGCTGCGACTGGCGGATAACCCGCAGCGCCTGCTCGGGCTTGCGGTCCAGCAGATAGATATAGGCGAGTTTGGCGGCCACCTGCGCCCGCGCTGCGCCGTGCAGACGGGTGGAAACCTGATGTTCGAGAATTTCTTCCGCCTGGGTCAGAAGATCAACACTGACAAGCCGGTCGGCCAGCTTGCGGATCATGTCATCGCCAAGACGCCCCGGCGGCGTCAGGGCGGCATAATCATAAAACAGGCTCAGGGCTTTCAACGGCTCCATTTTTTCCGCCATATTGCGCAAGAAAAGCTCTTTGAAGAGGCCTTCCATCTCGCTCTGGATAACTCTCGATTCTGGGCGGTCGGAGAAACTCTTGACCGCCATTTTCATGGTTTCCAGGGCGCGCCGGTAAGAATTGCTCTTGCGGTACAAGGTTCCCAGCAGGTGCAGGACCTTGAGTTCGGTATCATCGCCGCGCCACATGAAGGCGAGGCTTTCAAGCTCTTCTATGGCCTCGATCATGCTGATCTTGTCGTTGCGCAATTTCAGATCCGTCAGATGATATCTTGCGGCAACCTCGGTCTTGCGCAAATTGCTGCGGCTGGCCTTGAGATAGGCTTCATAGGCTTCCTCGGTCCGTCCCAGCGCCTCATAGAGCCGCCCCTTGAGAAATTCCGTCCGCACCGCAAGATCACCCTTCAGACCGGCCGGCATGGCGTCAAGCTCCGCCCCGGCAGAGGTGACATCCCCGGTCTCTATCGAGGCCTCCATGGCGGCAAGGCGGAACTCCATCTGGACATGAAAGGGGTATTTGGGAATCGCCGTTAGCGACTCATTGAACAAGCGCCAGGCTTTATCCCATTCCTGACGCCTGACCGCCATCAAACCACGCCAGAGTTTGGTGTCCGTATCTCCGGCAAGCGCATGCACCCGCAGGTTGCTTTTCGCGATATCGGGCCGGTTGGCCAAAATCGCCGCCACGCCGCGCATGGCGTTGAAAACCGGATCGCCCTTCAGACCCGGATCGGTTTCAAGAGCAATATCCAGATTCGCCAGCGCTTCAACCCCCCACATGCGCCCGAGATACAAACGCGCCATCTCAAGCCTTGCCTGAACCCGGGTGCTCTTTTCATCATCGCCCGAAAGCAAAGTGAGATCATCAAGACGCGCGTTAAATTGCCGCGGCCCCAGATCGCTCCACTTGGCCAGATCAAGAAAACCCGGCTCGCTTCCCTCACGCACGGCCTTGCGTCCGGCCTCGTATTGCCGCGCGCCGCCGCTGGAAATTGTCAGTCCCAGAGGGCGGGATATGACAAGTTCATCATGGTTAAGCCTTACGCTCAAATTATCCGCATAGGGGCGTATAACTATGCCGTTGGCGGTTTTGAGCGCGGCAAATTCAACAAATTCCTGCTTTTTGATCATACCGCGCGCCGGCGCATGCGCGGTTATAACCGCCAGACGCTCGTCAAGCCCGGCATCTTCAAGCCAGTGGACATGACCGGCAAAGGGCAGTTTGACGGTGATTTTGGAATAGCCGTCCTGTCGCAAGCCGCGCTTGAGAAGCAAGGGTTTGGCGGGTTTGAGAAGAATATCGCCAATGATCACAATCCAGCTTGAAGCCTCGCGGGCGGTAGAGACAAGCTGCCTGTCCTTAAGTGAAAATCTGGCAATCTGAACCTTGGCATTGCTGCTCAGCTCGATATCATCGACCTTGTCTTTCAGGACTTGCGCGATTTTGCCCAGATCAAGTTTTTTATCGCTGTCAAAAACCGTCCACAACACGCCCGAGCGCAGAAATATTGCGGATGGCACCTCCTTGGAAAATTCGAATGTCAGTTTTACCGAAGAGCCCATCCGCTCAGCCTTGACCGGAACCAGAGCCTCCGGTTTGGCCGCAAGGGGCCTTGCGGGACTGGCCTTTACAATTCTGATTTTAGGCGGCGCGTCCGATCCGGCTGCCGGTTTTTCCCTTGCGGCGGCTATC
>CAZIVB010000084.1:0-10077 GCA_964542565.1 uncultured Hyphomicrobiales bacterium
CCGATATGAGCCCCGACGCGAACGCCGTAAGATACGCCGAACAGGACCATCCAGGCGGAAATGTGAAGGGTGAGTTCCTCCACCCACATAAAGCCGGTATGAAAGCCAAAACGCAATATGACCTCGACAAAAACGAGGAGCGTCATGCTCACCAGAAGCAGGGCGATTATATTTTCTTCGAGTTTATTGAAAAATTTCGCGTTCATAACGCCCCCACCCCTTTTTATGATTACCGGCGCCTGAGCTTTCAGGCGCCGGGTATTCCTGGTTTGCCGGTGGCCCCTAGTTGGAGGCGGCGGCCGCGGCGATCAGATCCTTGCCGATCTGGTCTTCAAATTTGGTCCAGACGGGCTTCATGGCGGCGCGCCATTTGGCAATTTCCTCAGGGGTCAGCGTGAGGACGGTGCTGCGGCCCGAATCGATGATTTTCTGACGGTCCTTGACCGATTTTTCAATCGCGACCTTGTTGCCCAGAGCCACCGCTTCATTGAGGGCTTTTTCAAGCTCGGCGCGGATATCGGCGGGCAGGCCGTTCCAGAATTCGGCGGAGGTGATGATGAGATAATCAAGCGCGCCGTGATTGGTTTCGGAAATATAGGGCTGCACCTCGAAGAACTTCTTGGAGTAGATATTCGACCAGGTGTTTTCCTGACCGTCAATGGCCTTGGTCTGGAGCAGGGTAAAGACTTCCGAGAAGGGTTTTTTCAGCGGCAAGGCGCCGACAGCCTGGAACTGGGCCGCCAGAACATCGGATGACATGATGCGGAATTTCAGGCCATCGGCGTCGGCGGGAACCCGCAGGGGTTTGCTGGCCGACATCTGTTTCAGACCGTTATGCAGATAGCCAAGACCGATCAGGCCCTTGCTTTCCATCGAACGCAGCAGCCCCTTGCCGGCCGGGCTGTTCTGGAATTTTTCCACCGCATCCATGTTGTTGAACAAGAAGGGAAGATCGAAGACCTGCAATTTCTTGGTGTATTTCTTGAATTTGGACAGCGAGGGCGCGGCCAGTTGCACATCGCCGAGCAAGATTGCCTCAAGCACCTTGTTGTCGCCAAAAAGCTGGGCATTGGGGAAAACCTCGACCTTGACCTTGCCGGCCAGGCGCTCGGCCACCAGATCGCGGAATTTATTGGCCATCTGCCCCTTGGGGGTGTTCTCGGCAACAACGTGCGAAAACTTGATGATAATCTCCTTGGCGCTGAGCCCCGTGGAGGTGAGCATGACTGCGCTGAGCGCAACAGCCGAAAGCAGTTTTTTCATGGTGTTTTCCTTGTTTTTGTCCTGTAATTGCGTATTCACGGCGGTGTGCCGCCATTTCAGGTGAATATGAGATTAACAGCAAGCTCCGGGCCAAAGGCAAAAAAATTCATGCGGCACTGTGAAATGCGGCTTATCTTGTTGAATTTGCGGATACAATAATTTTACAAAAATTTGCGGCCGGTTCCTGTCCGTTTGCGGGCCGGGTGGTGAATTACCCATCAGTTGTTTCCGGATGGGTAGAAAACTACCCATGGGAAGAGGCTCAGTTGCGGCCCAGACCGTATTTGCGCAGTTTGTCATAGAGGGTTTTGCGGCTGATCCCCAGGGTTTCATATGTGGCCTTGAGATTGCCGTTCTGACGTTCAAGCTCACGGGCCAGAAGTTGCTTTTCGAAGCTTTCCATCTGCCCGGAGAGGCTGGCGGGCGATGGCGTCTCGCGCTCTTCTCCGGCTTGCTCCTGAAGCGCGTCCATGCCGGCCCCCAGAACAAATTGCAGCGCGGCGTTTTGCAGCTCGCGCACATTGCCCGGCCAGGAGAAATTGGTCAGGGCATCCAGCAGACGGGCCCGGATGCGGGGCATCTCGCGCTTGTATTGAGCGGCGTACTGGGCGGCAAAGTGATGGAACAGGAGGGGGATGTCTCCGGCCCGCTCGCGCAGGGGCGCAATCTCGATCGAGAGGATATTGAGGCGGTAAAACAGATCCTCGCGGAAGCCGCCTTCCTGGCTCATCTGGCGCAGGTTTTTCTTGGTGGCGGCCAGAACGCGGATATCAAGCGCGATCTGCCGGTTGGAGCCCAGCCTTTCCACCACCCGTTCTTGCAAGACCCGCAGCAGTTTGATCTGCAATTCAAGCGGCATGCTTTCGATCTCGTCGAGAAAGATTGTGCCGCCGCCGGCATATTCAAATTTACCGATGCGGGATTTGCTGGCGCCGGTAAAAGCGCCCGCCTCATGGCCGAACAATTCGCTTTCGATGATGTTTTCCGGCAGGGCGCCGCAATTGATCGCGACGAATTTATGGTTTTTGCGCGGGCTGGCGAAATGAAGATTGCGGGCAATGAGTTCCTTGCCGGTGCCGGTTTCGCCGGAAATGAGGATATCGGCGTCGGTTTCGCCGAAGCTGATAATTTTCCGCCGCAGGCTTTCCATCGCGGCGGATTTGCCGATGATTGTTTGCCGCAGCCCGCGGCTTCTTTGCAACTCGGCCCGAAGAGCGCGGTTTTCCAGCACCAGACGGCGCTTTTCCATGCCGCGCCGGGCGGTTTCAACCAGAAGCTCCGAGCCGAAGGGTTTTTCAAGAAACTCGTAAGCGCCGTCCTTTATCGCCTGTACCGCCATGGGCACATCGCCGTGGCCGGTAATCAGGATGACGGGAAGCTCCGGGTCAATCTCCAGCGCCCGGCGCATCAAGGTGAGCCCGTCGGTTCCGGGCATCTTGATGTCGGTGATCAAAACGCCGCCGAACTCTCTTGAGACCTGCTCCAGAGCGCCTTCGGCGCGGGCAAAGGCGATGACCTTGTATCCGGCCAGTTCGAGCGCCTGGGTGCAGGCGCTGCGCAGATGGCGCTCGTCATCGACAAGAATAATCTCGCGGACCCCGGCGCTCATGAAAGCACGCCATTGCCGGTTTTCGCCAGCGGAAGCCTTAACGTGAAGCAGGCGCCGCCACCGGGGTGGTTGCCTGCCTCGATGGAGCCGCCGAACTGTTTGATAATCCCGTAGGAGATCGACAATCCCAGCCCCAACCCCGCGCCCACTTCCTTGGTGGTGAAAAACGGATCAAACACTTTGGCTATATCCTCTTCGCCAATGTTTTCGCCCGTATTGCGGAATTGCACCAGAACATTGTCCTTATCTGTCCGCAACCTGACTTCAAGCCTTTTTGTAGGGGCTTTTTGCATGGCGTCAATGGCGTTGGAGACAAGATTGGCGAAAACCTGTTGCAGGCGGACTTCGCCGGCAAGGGCCAGGGGGTCGTGGGCGGGATAATCCCGGATCACCTCGATATTCTTGTCCGTGATGCGTGGCTGGTGCAAGGACAGGGCCTCGTCGATCATGGCCGCCACCGGTGTTGGATAGGGCTTTACGCTGTCCTTGCGGGCATAGGTGCGCAAATGTTTGATGATACGGGCCATGCGGTCGGTCAACTCGGAGATATCGCTTAAGTTGGACAGTGCCTTTTGCGGCGCTTTTCGGGCCAGATAGGCGCGGGCGTTATCGGCATAGGAGCGGATCGCGGCAAGGGGCTGGTTAAGCTCATGGCTGAGCCCGGCCGAGACCTGCCCCAGAGCCGCCATGCGGCTGGCCTGTATCAGCTCCTGCTGGGCGCGGCGCAGATCGGCCTCGGCCCGGCTGCGCTCGGCAATCTGGGTGCGCAGTTTCACATTGGCCTGAGCCAGATCATCGGTGCGCAGCCGAACCTTTTTCTCCAGGGTTTCATGCGCCTGTTTCTGCAACGATATCTGCTCGTGAATGCGGCGGCGGCGCTCAAACATATAGGCGCTGACAAAGCCCAGCGAGATGAGCACAAAGCCCATGATTGCCGCGGCAAGAAAGATTTGGGCGCGCACCGGATCGGTGCGCGCCAGGATCATGATGTCCCATTCGGCCTCAGCGATGGCGGCCTTGCGCAGCAAAAATTTGCGGCGGCGCGGCGGCGCGGCGTTTGTGTCTCCCAGACGGATTGAAATCAGATCCGCCGCGCCGCTAAAACTGTATCCGGGACTTGCGTTCAGGGCCGTAATCGGAGTACCGGCATATTGGCGGCTGGTGCGGATTTTCTCCGTCTGGTCCTTGTTCAGCGCTTTGAGTGATTTGAACACCCAGTCGGGATTGGTACTGAGGAAGATAATGCCGTTCGTGTCGGTGATGAGGATGTCAAAATCATGCGACCACCATACGCTTTCCAGATGCCCCACATCCATCTTGATCACCAGCGCGCCGGTAATGGCTGTTCCGCTGCGAATGGGATAGGCGAAATAATAACCGCGCTGGCCCGAGGTGGCGCCCATGGCGAAATAGCGCCCGAGGCGTCCTTGCATGGCGGCCTGGAAATAGGGCCGGTAGTAAAAATTGCGGCCGATAAAGGAGTTGTCCGTGTTCCAGTTGCTGGCGGCGATGGTGAGGCCCGTTTTATCCATGATGTAGATATCAAGGGCGCCGGTGAAGGCGTTCATTTTTTCCAGCGACAGATTGAGGGTGGCGATCTCGTCTTCCGACAAGGTTCCGTTCAACAGGTTTCTAAAAGTGGGGTGCTGGGCGATCAGGCGGGTCAGGGCGCGGAATTTATCCTGTTCGCCGCGCAGGTTTTTGACCACCAGATTGAGGTTCTGGGATGCCGTGCGGCGGATGGTGTCAAGGGTAAAGCTTTCAGCCCATATTACCGTCTGCCATAGCGCCAGCGGGATCAGAACCATGAATGAAACGAGCAGAAGCTTGCGGATTGATGTGATCTTCATTGTGGGGCTTCGCTGCAAGATTTAGATTGAAGGCGAAATGCGGGACTGCCGGCATTTTTGATTTTGGCATTGATAGCGCTTCGGCTCAAGCTGCTCCCGCAGCGGTCCGGCAATCCGGTAGTTTTTCATAAACGAAAAGATCAGAATAAAATATTGCATTGATTATCAAGCTTAACTCACATACAAGCGATAGTAGAGTTGCGTTACTGCTCCTTTTGAGGCTGGCTGGACAGAATTCACAAGCAGAACCAATAAGCGGCGACCTCTTTTTCTGGTCAATTGTGTTTTGCAAAATTCTTTAACCACCTTCAATAGCAGGACTATTCTGAAACTCTAAACTCTTCCGCCACGTGAGTGCGGGGGATAAGTGCAATATGATTTTGAGGAGCTGAGCTCATGGCGACTGGCACTGTTAAATGGTTTAATGCCACCAAGGGATATGGATTTATCGCGCCGGATGAGGGGGGCAATGATGTCTTTGTCCATATTACCGCTCTTGAGGAGGCCGGTATTCGTCAGCTCGATGACGGGCAAAAAGTCAGTTTCGATGTTGTCCCGAGCCGGGGCAAGGAAGCGGCGGCCAATATCAAGCTGCTTGATAACGAATAATCATTTATAGCTGAAGAGTTAACACACCCGGAGCCGGGCCTGTGGCGGGCCCGCTGCGCTTTGTGCGTGCCTGGCGTTGCGGCAGGAAAAATGTCGCAGCCGCAATGTGCCATATTGTAAAGGGTGCAAGAGGGCTATAACGTATCCGTGGTTTTCTCGTAACGGCGAATCACGGACAGGGCCGGGTATGTTCCAGATCAGAATTCACGGGCGCGGCGGACAAGGGGTTGTAACGGCGGCCGAGGTGCTCTCGATCGCCGCCTTTGAAGAAAAAAGGCATGCCCAGGCTTTTCCCAGTTTCGGTTCCGAGCGCATGGGCGCGCCGGTCACCGCCTTTTGCCGCGTTGATGACAAGCAAATCCGGCTGCGCGAACCGGTGATGACGCCGGACGCCCTGATCGTTCAGGACACCACCTTGCTGCATCAGGTGGATTTGTTCCAGGGGCTTGATACCCGGATCGGTTATCTTATCATCAACACCAAACACCGCTGGGACCAGCTGGGGATTGATGAATATGTCAATAATTTTCTTCCCCATCATGTCTGCACCGTGGCGGCAAGCGAATGGGCGCTCAAATTTACCGGGCGGCCGATGGCCAATATCGCGCTGCTGGGGGCGTTTTGCGCCCTGACCCGCCGGGTTGAGCTTGCCTCCTTGCAAAAGGCAGTCAAGGCGAAGTTTCCCGGCCCCGTGGGCGAGAAGAACGCCGCCGCCGCCGCCGCCGCCTATGATGCCATCCGGCTGAATTAAAAAGGACCCGCCCATGCTCAAGCAGATCGAAGGTTCAAGGGCTGTGGCCGAGGCGGTCGCGCTGGCGCGCCCGCAGGTGATCAGCGCCTATCCGATTACACCCCAGACCCATATTGTCGAGGACCTTTCCGCCATCGTCAAAAGGGGCGGGCTTGGCTCATGCGAATTTGTCAATGTGGAGAGCGAGTTTGCCGCCTTGAGCTGCGTGATCGGGGCTTCGGCCGCCGGGGCGCGCGCCTATACGGCAACCGCCTCGCAGGGCCTGCTGTTCATGGCCGAGGCGGTTTATAACGCCTCGGGGATGGGGTTCCCGATTGTGATGACGGTGGGCAACCGGGCGATTGGCGCGCCGATCAATATCTGGAATGATCATTCCGATTCCATGTCCATGGCCGATTCAGGCTGGATACAGCTTCACGCCGAGACCAATCAGGAAGCGGTTGATCTGCATATCATCGCCTTTCGTCTCGCCGAGCAGCTTTCGGTTCCGGTGATGGTCTGCATGGACGGCTTTATTCTCACCCATGCCTATGAGCGGGTGGATATTCCCACCCAGGCGCAGGTTGACGCCTATCTGCCGCCCTTTGAGCCGGTGCAGATGCTTGATCCGGACGAGCCGGTGACCATGGGGGCCATGGTGGGGCCCGAAGCCTTCATGGAGGTGCGTTATTTATCGCATCACAAGCAATTGCAGGCGCTTGAGGTCATCCCGCAGCTTGTGGATGAGTTCAGGGCGCAGTTCGGCCGCGCCAGCGGCGCGATGGTGGCTCCCTACAGGACCGATGAGGCGCAAACGGTGGTTGTGGCGCTGGGCTCGGTCAATGGCACCATCAAGGATGTTGTTGATGACATGCGGGAGCAAGGCGCTTCCATTGGATCGGTGAAAATCGGCGCGTTTCGTCCCTTCCCGCTGGCGGAAATCCGCATGGCGCTGAGCGGGGCTTCACGGGTAATCGTGGTGGAAAAGGACCTGGCGCTGGGGCTGGGCGGGATTGTGGCGTCCAATGTGCGCATGGCGCTGCGCGGCCTGCCGACGCCGGTCTATACCATTATCGCCGGGCTTGGCGGACGGCCGATCACCAAGGCCTCGCTGCATAAGGCCTTTGACGGCGCCATGCGGGATGAGATTGAAGACCCGCTGTTTCTTGATCTTGACCATAAGGTTATTGACCGCGAGCTGGCGCGCATGAAGGAAAAACGCCGCAGCGGCCCCATTGCCGAGAACATCCTGCGCGAAATGGGACTTGTCGGCCACAAGCTGGGATAGGAGTTTAAAAACAAAAGCATGACACAGCGTGTTAAGTTTTACCAGACCGGAACCTTTACCATCGGCAACCGGCTGCTTGATCCGGAAAAACGCACGGTTCAGGCGACGCAGGAGCGCAGCAATTCACTGACCTCCGGCCACCGGGCCTGTCAGGGCTGCGGCGAGGCTTTGGGGGCGCGCTATGCGGTGGATGCGGCGATGCGCGCCTGCGGCGATAATCTGGTTTGCGTCAACGCCACCGGCTGTCTGGAAGTTTTCTCCACCCCTTACCCGGAAAGCTCGTGGCAGGTGCCGTGGATACATTCGCTGTTCGGCAATGCGCCGGCGGTGGCGAGCGGGGTGGCGGCGGCGCTCAGGGCCAGGGGCAAGAGCGCCACGCGGGTGATCGCCCAGGGCGGCGATGGCGGCACGGTTGATATCGGCTTTGGCTGCCTGTCGGGCATGTTCGAGCGCAATGATGATGTGCTTTATATCTGCTATGACAATGAGGCCTATATGAATACCGGCGTGCAGCGCTCCAGCCGCACGCCGCCGGGGGCAAGGACCGCGACCACACAGGCCGTGGGTGAGCATCCGGGCAATTCGTTTAATCAGGGCAAGAACCCGGCACTGATCGCCATGGCGCACGAGATCCCCTATGTGGCGACGGCAAGCGTTGCCGATCTGCATGATCTTGAAGATAAAATCACCAAGGCCATGTCGATTTCCGGCGCGCGCTATGTGCATATCCATGTGCCGTGCCCGCTGGGCTGGGGGGCGCAGCCCTGTGATACCATCAAGCTGGCGCGGCTGGCGGTCGAGACGGGGCTGTTTCCGCTTTACGAGGCCGTTGACGGCGAGATTGTCAAAGCGAGCCCGATCCGTTCGCAAAGGCCGGTTTCCGAGTATCTTGGACCGCAAAGGCGCTTTGCCCATGTGATGAAGGATGAAGAGGCGCTTGCGGCCATACAGGCCATGGCGGATCGCAATATCCGGCGCTTCAATCTGCTCAAGACGGACGCGGAGGCGTGAAGATGGACAAGCCGTTTGCCATTACCCTTGATATCGGCACTTCCCTGGCCAATCATACCGGCTCGTGGCGCACCCAGCGGCCGGTTTATATCCACCGCCTGCCGCCGTGCAATGATGCCTGCCCGGCGGGCGAGAATGTTCAGGGCTGGCTGCAAAGGGCCGAAGAGGGCGATTATGAAGGCGCCTGGCGGGTGCTGGTGCGCGACAATCCGATGCCGGGGGTTCATGGCCGGGTGTGCTATCACCCCTGCGAGAATGCGTGCAACCGGGGGCAGATTGACACCACGGTGAGCATTCATGCGGTTGAGCGGTTTTTGGGCGATGAGGCGCTTAAAAAGGGCTGGGTGGTTGAACCTGCGCCCGCAACCGGCAAGAGGATTGCGATTATCGGCGCCGGGCCGAGCGGGCTTTCGGCCGCCTGGCATTTGCGTCTCATGGGGCATGAGGTGGTCATCTTTGAGGCCGGGCCCATGGCCGGGGGGATGATGCGTTTCGGCATTCCGAAATACCGCTTGCCGCGGGATATTCTTGATGGCGAGATCGAACGGATTGCCGGTCTCGGGGTCGAGATCCGGCTGAATGAAAAGATCGAACACATTGAAAACCTGCTCGAAAGCGAGGGCTATGACGCGGTTTTTGTCGCCATCGGGGCGCATCTGGCGCGGCGCACGGAAATTCCGGCGCGCGATGCGGCAAGTATTCTCGATGCGGTTTCGGTTCTTGAAGATGTCGAGGCCGGCGCGCCGCCGCCGCTTCTGGGCCGCCGGGTGATTGTCTATGGCGGCGGCAACACGGCGCTCGATACGGCGCGCACCGCCAAGCGTCTGGGGGCAAGCGAGGCGCTGATCGTTTACCGGCGCACCCGCGAACAGATGCCGGCGCATGAGTTCGAGATGGAAGAGGCGCTGGAAGAGGGCGTGATGGTGAAATGGCTCAGCACCATCAAGGAGATCGACCACAGCACCTTTACGATCGAGAAAATGCAGCTCGACGAGAAGGGCTGGCCGCAGCCCACCGGCGAGTTTGAGGAGATTGAGGCCGATACGCTGATTCTGGCGCTGGGGCAGGTGACCGATAGCGGCTTTTTGCAAAAGCTCGACGGGGTTGAGTTTGACCGCAACGGCGTGGTCAAGGTGGATGAGCGCATGATGACCGGTCA
The DNA here is from genome assembly GCA_964542565.1 of uncultured Hyphomicrobiales bacterium. Taxonomy (GTDB): domain Bacteria; phylum Pseudomonadota; class Alphaproteobacteria; order Rhizobiales; family BM303; genus BM303. The sequence goes on from CAZIVB010000084.1 coordinate 9,520, forward strand.
TCGCGGCGTTTTTGCCGGCGGCGATATGGTGCCGGCGGAGCGCACGGTGACCAACGCCACCGGGCATGGCAAACAGGCGGCGCGCCATATCAACGCCTATGTCAATGGCGAGATGTGGCAGCCGGGCGAGCGCCATGAGCTGGCGGGGTTTGAGTATATCAACAGCTGGTATTATACCGATGCGCCCCATTCGGTGCAGGGCGTGCTGGATATGGCGCGGCGGCAGAGTTCTTTTCACGAAGTGGTGCAGGGGCTCGATGAAACCAATGCGCTTTACGAGGCGCGGCGCTGTCTTTCCTGCGGCAATTGTTTTGAGTGCGACAATTGCTACGGCATGTGCCCGGACAATGCGGTGAAAAAGCTCGGCCCCGGCAAGGGGTTCGCCTTTGACTATGATTTTTGCAAGGGCTGCGGGCTTTGCGCCACCGAATGCCCCTGCGGCGCTATCAAGATGGAGCCCGAGCCTGAGTGATTTTCCCGGCGCGTTATCCGCCGCGCGGAATTTTACGCCCGGGAGCGGGCCGGTGCCGATTGAACACGACATGCTCTCGCCAAAAT
>CAZIVB010000085.1:0-9877 GCA_964542565.1 uncultured Hyphomicrobiales bacterium
TCGCCCTCGCCCTCGATATTGGGCGGGCGGGTTTCAAGGCGCACTGTATGGGGCTGTTGCAGTTGCAGCTCGGCTGAATCCTCGCAGGTAATGATGCGCTCGTCCAGATCGATAAACCCGGTGAGGCAGTTCAGCAAGGTTGTCTTGCCCGAACCGGTGCCGCCCGAGATCAGAACATTGCAGCGCACCCGGCCGATAATGCCCAGAATGGTCGCGCCGGCCGGCGAGATGGAGCCAAACTCGACCAGTTTGTCGAGGGTCAGCTTGTCCTTTTTGAACTTGCGGATGGTCAGGGTCGGCCCGTCAATGGCCAGCGGCGGCGCAATGACATTGACACGCGAGCCATCGAGCAGGCGCGCATCGCAGATCGGGCTTGATTCATCAACCCTTCGGCCAACCTGCGAAACTATACGCTGGCAGATATTCATCAAATGCGAATTGTCGCGAAACTTGACATTGACCGGTTCAACCAGCCCGTCCACCTCGATAAAGCACGAATCCGCGCCATTGACCATGATATCGGCAATGTCATCGCGGCATAAAAGCGGCTCCAGGGGACCATAGCCCAGAACGTCATTACAAATATCCTCAAGCAGGTCTTCTTGCTCGGCAATGGTCATCACCACGTTTTTGAGGGAAATGATCTCGGTGACCACGTCGCGTATCTCTTCACGCGCCATTTCCTGATCCATGCCGGAAAGCTGGGTGAGATCAATCGCCTCGATCAGGGCATTAAATACACTTGCCTTGATGTTGTAATATTCATCGGACTGGTTTTGCGCCTTGAATTCCTTGACCGGCGCCGCGGCGGCGGCGGCGGCGGCTTTAGGTGACTTCTTGCTGCTTGTGGCCGCTTGCGGCTGCGGCTTGGCGGGGCGCTTTGTTTCAGGCGCGGCGCCTTGCGGCCCGGCCGTCTGAGCGGCGCCGGCGGCTATATCATCGATCGGCCGTGATGCCGGGTGGTGCAGGGGCGCATCGCCAACCGGCAGTTTCGGCGGCGGCATCCCCGCGGTGTGATCCTGAGAGCCTGATGTTCCCGAACGCTTTCCAAACATGTGGAGTTATCCCTTCAATTTGGAAAGTTTGTTGATCAGGGGTTGCAACAGCGAGCGGCTTTTCTTTGAAATCTCCGGCTGTCCGGTGAGAATATGAACAAGCTCACGAAAACCCTCCGCCGGTTTGGACTGTCTGGCCAGCTCCTCGATCATCTGGCCGTTATTGGCGGCCGTGCCGAAAAGATGCGAGTCGAAGGGAATGACCAGCGAAGGTTCAATGCCAAGCGCGTCTTTAAAATCATGAATGCTGATTTCGGGGCGCTTGGGCATGCCGACCATATTGATGACCAATAGCGGCTCGGCGTCATTGAGACGGTTCTTGTTGAGAATTTCGACAAGATTTCTGGCATTGCGCAGATTGGCAAGATCCGGCGCCGCGGTAATGACAACATCATCCGCGCTGAGCAATGTCCGGCGCGCCCAGCCGGTCCACAGATGCGGCAGATCAATGGTCAGCATCGGCGTTGAGCGGCGAATGATGTCAATCATCGGCTCAAAGGCCTCGCTGTCGAAATCAGCATCCCGGTCCAGCGTCCCGGGCGCCGCCATGAGATTGAGATGTTCCGAGCAGGGGGTCAGCAGGCGCTCGAGCATGGTCTCGTCAATGCGCTCGGGCGCATTAAGAGCCTCGGCGATGCCCTGGGGCGGGTCCTGATTGAAATCAAGCGAGACCGTGCCGAAAGGAACATCAAAATCAGCCAGCACCAGATCCTGTTTCATATGCTCGGCAATGATCCAGCTCACATTATGCGCCACCGTGCTGGAGCCAACGCCGCCCTTGGCGCCGACAAAGGCGATGGAGCGCCCGAGAACGGGGGCTTCAGGATCAAGATACACCTTGGCAATCGCGTCAATCAGTTGCAGGGGCATGATGGGCGCAACCATATATTCGCTCACGCCGCGCTCCATCAATTCGCGGAACAGGATAATATCGTTGATATGGCCGATAACCATGACTTTTGTGCCCGAGTCGCAAACCTGCGCCAGCCGGTCAACATCGGCAAGGGCCTGATTGGCCTCCGCGCGGGTCTCGACAATCAGCAGATTTGGTGTCGGGCTGTCGGAAAAATGCGCAACCGCCGCCGGAATACCGCCCATTTGAAGGTTGAAATGGGTCTTGGCAACGCGCCTGTCGGTGGCCGCCTGCTGCACGATTGTCGCGGTTTCCGGCGCTTCGCAAAACGCCTGGATCGAAATCCGCGGAATGGCCCGCATAACCGGCTCGCCGCCGGCTGAAATTGCAGATGGACCTGCCGGTTCGGCGGGCGCTCCCGCCATAGTGTTAATTGCTTCCCACATTTGCTACCGTGCTCTTTTCGTCGCTTGAACGTTTGGCCGATGTTACATCACCTTTTATATATTTATCGTAAACGGTCATTCTGCGCCTGATATCAACCGGCGTCATGCTCCGGGGGGCAATCAGATCGCGTGGATTGGCGACCATCACCGCCAGATTGTTTTGCTGGGCGCAGGCAAAATTCGGATAGGGCTTGTTTTCAAAATCCGCCGCCAGATTTCCCGGCCAGTTTCCGCAGGCGCTGGGGCTGGCGTAATAGCGCTGGTATTTGAGCACCAGCGGCGGGTTGCGCATGCCCGGATCGGCGCGGTAATCGGTAATATTCATCGCCACCGGCGGTATCCCCATCGTCCGCAGCATCCGCGAGACATCGTCAACCACATTTGAGGCCGCGATTTCATTTATCGCTCCCCTCGGCACCGAGATGCTCAGGGGTCCGGCTCCGATGGATTTGTATTTGCGCGCAAATGAAGACACTTTCATGCGCTGCGAGGCCCCCAGCGCCGCCATATGGCGCAAAACTTCGATTTTCAGCTCCACCGCCCCGGTGCGAACCGCGATCGGGTGGCGTTTTGAGTGAACCGGATTGTTCACGGAAGAGGTGTAAAGGCCCTGTTTGCGGGTTGAAAAACACCCCGACAAGGCAAGTGAAACCGCAAGGATAACGAGGCTCCGGCAGACCTTGACCCGCCCGCTTCTCGTCAATGCAAAGCCCTGCCGGTTGCACTTTGCCTCATATTCCAGCTCACGCACCATATCTTGAACTCCTGCCCGCATCTTCATTCCATTATAAATCCGTAGCTGCCACGATAACGGCCAATCCGTTCCTGAGGGTTTTTCATGCCGTAAATGGCATTGAGCCGCCCCAGAAGAACCGCCTCGCCATCATTGGGCGGAACATAACCTTCATCGGGTCTGGCCAGCTTGTCGCGTGAAACCTGCCGGACGATATAGGGGGTGACAATCACCACCAGTTCGGTTTCCTCGTTCTGGTAGTCACGGCTGCGGAACAAGGCGCCGAGAATGGGGATATCCTGGGCGCCGGGCAGACCGTTAAGGCTCTGTTTGGTGTTTTCCTGAATAAGCCCCGCCATAACCAGGGAGCCGCCGCTCGAGAGCTCGACCGTCGTATTGGCGCGCCGCACTTTCAAACCCGGAACCGTCAGGGTTGCGCTTGTCACCGAACCCAGGGTAAAGGCGCCGGCATTGGATAACTCACTCACTTCCGTGGCAATCTTGAGGCTGATCCGTCCGGCATCAAGAACCGTCGGCGTAAAGGTGAGGCCGACGCCGAATTCCTTGAATTCAATGGTAATGCCGTTGTCGTCCCGGCCGACAGGGATGGGGAACTCGCCGCCGGCAAGAAATTTTGCCGTCTCGCCCGACACAGCCGTCAGATTGGGCTCGGCCAGGGTCCGCAACAGGCCGTTTCGCTCCAGAGCCCGCAAGACGCCGCCGACACTGTTGCCGTTGCTTTTCGTCCTGGTCGCACTCGCCACGGTTCCTGAAAGCGCCTGACCGGCGATCGAGAAGGGAAAAGCGGTCTGGAAGCTGACAATCTTGGAGCCGATGCTGCCCAGAGCCGAAATATCGATGCCGAGCTGTTTGATCACCGAGCGCTGCATCTCGGCGATCGTGACCTTGAGTTGAACCTGATCCCTGCTTTCAGAGACCAGCATATTAAGGATTTTCTTGCCATCCTTGTCGCCGATGAAGCGCGCCGCGATATCCTGGGCGCGGCTGGCATCGGTCATGTTCACGACCCGTCCGGTCAGGATAATATTGTCATTCATGGCTTCAGGCCGGATGCTGCTGCCGGGAATCATGCGGTCGAACAGGTTTTGCAGATCGGCAAGATCGCGCTCGACCTGAACTTCCAGGGTCAAAATGCGCTGGCCCGAAGCATCAAAATAAAAAATATTCGTCTGCCCGACCTTCTTGCCGATCAGATAGGACGTGCGGGTGGAACGAACCACCGCATCAACATATTCGGGGCTGGAGACGAGAACTTCACGCGCATGACGCGGCAGCTCCACAATCATGGATTTGTTCAGCCCGATGACAACCCGGCGGGTTTCAGCTGTTAAATCATATGCCGGCGCATTGAGATCAGCGGCATATGAGGCTTGGGGGGAATAAAAACTCCCCGGGGCAAACGCCGCCCACGCCAGTAAACAGGCGCCAATTGTCCGGGCTGATTTCCTTTTAAACGCCATATCTATCCTCTCCGGCAGCTCAACGCGCACTGGTGACATTGGAGGCCACGCCAAAGCGCAACACCGTGATTTTACTGCCCACGCCTTCGGACAGTTTGTTGCCGCCATCATCAAGTCCTCCGGGCAGGGCATCTTGCAAGGAGCGCAGCGCCAGCGACAGATTGCCCATGGAAGCGGCCAGCGCCAGCAATTCGGCCTGGCGGGGCCGGACTTCCAGCGTTGCGGTGCGTCCGACCACAACCTTTTTGCCTTCTTCTTCCTTGACCGTCTGATCAATTGCCAGCACCCTGATATTGGCCAGAACGGTTTCGCTCGTGTACTGTTCTTTTCCGGTTCCGCGCGGATCGGCAACCCGGCGGGTTAAAATGACATCCACCCGGTCATTGGGCAGAATAAAACCGCCCGCGCCGGTTTCGGCCGAAATGGTTGTGCTCACCGCACGCATGCCCGATGGCAGGATGGCCGACATAAAGCCGCCGCCATCGGCCTTGACCAGTTTGTTCTCATTGATCGGTTCGCCGCGGTAAATCACCGCCCTTGCCGTGGAGCCGCCCAGTTTTTCAATCGCCTTGGGCTGGGCATCGCGGGTGATGTAATGGGGCTGAACCGCATCTTCGGGCCAGGCGCGCCAGCTCATATCGCCCTCGGCGACGACATTGCCGAGAGAAATTCCGCTTGAAGCCACCAGAACATCGACCATTTTCTGCTGCTCGACCGGCTCGGCCATTTTCTGCTGCGGGTCCTTGGCGCCCATGCCGTTCACCAGCAGGGCGGCGGCGCCTGCCGCGATCAGGGCGATTACCAATATTACAATTCGAGCCAGATTCATGACCTGCACCACTTGAAATTTCTACTGCGTATCGATTCGGAATTCTCCGGTTAGGCAGAAGTTTGGCGTTTAAATCGTCAATTTAGGGTTAATGAAGTGTAACAAATCGCGTCAAATGCTAACAATTCATTCACCATAGCGTTGAGGCTTGGGATAATTTTTGTGGAAACATTTAAGAGGCGGCATTGTGATCAGGCGGGACAGGCTGGCGCCGAACCGGATCAGGCGCAACGCGTTTTTAATAGCCCAGAGCGCCAACCATCCACCAGGTATTGGGATAGATCAGCAAAGCGCCCGCCGCCAGGGCAAGCCCGTAAGGGACCCCCTCTTTTTCGTCATGCAGCCGCATGGCCCAGCCTTGTCCATATAAAAAAGACGGCGCGGGGAAATGCCGGTAAACCAGCATCAACAGCGTTAATGCGCCGCCAAAAAGGCAGCTGACAAGGAGATATTCAACCGTATTCATGGAAAAACCGAACCACAGCGCCGTCACGGCAAGAAGCTTGGCGTCACCGCCGCCAATCCAGCCAAAGGCAAACATGGCAAACCCGGCCACAAGCAATATCGCGCCCGCCAGGACATGCCAGCCGATCTGCTCAAGCCCCATCCCGGTAACCGGGGCCAGAATAAAAAAGAAGGCTGTCAGGCTCAGGGAAATCCGGTTTGATATGGTCATGGAGACAAGATCGCTCGCCGCCGCAAAGGCCATTGCGGCGGGGAAAGCCAAAAACACGCTCAGGAAGATTAGCTGATCCATCTTTCAACCCATTTGTGAACAAACTTGTCATATTCTTTTTCTCTTGTCCGTTGTATATGACTCAGATGAGAAAAAATCCGGTTAACGCCGCCGTAGTTTCAAACGATTCATCGCGCGAAAATTCACAAGACGCCGCCATTGAAACCAAGGACCTGGTCAAACGCTACAGGGCGGAGAAGGGTTCGGGCACAAAACCGGCGCTTGATTCGGTATCGCTCAGCATACCCAAAGGCTCGATCTACGGCCTGCTGGGTCCCAACGGGGCCGGTAAATCCACCTTTATCAATATCCTCGCCGGGCTGGTGGTGAAAACCTCCGGCAAGGTGCGAGTCTGGGGTCATGATCTTGACCGCACGCCGCGGCAGGTTCGCGCCGCGCTTGGCGTTGTGCCGCAGGAGATCAATTATGATCCGTTTTTCACCCCCGCCGAGCTGCTTGATCTGCATGCCGGGCTTTACGGCGTCCCCAAGGCCCAGCGGCACGGGATGGAGCTTCTTGCCGCACTGGGACTGGCGGACAAGGCCAATTCGTATACCCGCAATCTCTCCGGCGGCATGAAGCGGCGGCTCCTGATCGCCAAGGCGCTTGTTCACGCCCCGCCCATTCTCATTCTTGACGAACCCACAGCCGGGGTTGATGTCGATCTGCGCCGCCAGTTATGGGCCTATGTGCGCAAACTGAACGAAACCGGCACCACAATCGTCCTGACAACCCATTATCTTGAGGAGGCGCAAACCCTTTGTGATCACATCGCCATTATCGATCATGGCCGGGTGGTCACCGCCGAGCCCAAGACGCAGCTTCTGGCGCGGCTCGACTGCAAATGCCTGACCATCCGCCCCGCCGCTGCGCTCCGCGCCATACCTTCGGGCCTTGAGGAATTTGATCCGGCGCTTGATGAAAAGGGCATTCTTTCATTGAGCTACAAACCCTCGCAAACCCCCATGAGCAAGGTTCTGGCAAAACTGCAAGAGGCGGATATCGCTATCGCCGATCTCACGACGCATGAGGCGGATCTGGAGGAAATCTTCCTCCAGTTGACCGGCAAATCCGCCCCGGCCGCCGGCGCTCCCCGGTGAATGAGATGTTTTTTCAATTACGGTTAAGAAAATACTAACTCCTGCAAAGCCCTAATGCGTTCTGGATGAAATATACGATTCGGCGTTTTCACCTTTGAAAAACGGTAGTGTCTTGCAGTCGAGAAATCACTCTATGCATATCCCCCCGCCGGGACGCGGGGCAAGGCTTGACAATTCGCGGCAGCATCTTCGCCCCGAAGCCTCGCCCCGGACGATCCGCGCGCGGTTGAGCGCCGAGCAGGATACCAGATCCCTGGGCGAGCAGGTCTCCAGCGGCATCGCCTCGGCCGCCGCCATCGTGTTCAGCGCTTCGGCGACCATTTTTCTGGTCATGGGGCTGGTGATGCGAAGCGATGTATTGCTGTTTTCCCCCAAGCTGATTACCGCTCTGGCGTTGCTTGGAACCGGCATGGCCACCTGGGCCTGGATGGATGCGCGCAACAAGGTCAAAAAACTTAATATTCAATCGCGCCATCTGGAAACCATGGCGCGCGAGCTGGAAGTCAGCGTCGAGGTTCTGGGGGATATGAACTGGGAGCTGCGCGAAAGTGAAGAGCGCTACCGGGGGCTGGTGGAAAGCCAGGGCGATGTTATCCTGCGCCGGGACGCCCGTAGCTATCTGACTTTCGTCAATGACACATTCTGCCGTGTATTCGGACTGAGCCGCGAACAGGTTATCGGCTCAAGGTTTCAGCCGCGGGTTCTGGAGGGCAATCCTCCGCAACCGATCGTGTCGGCAAAAGGCATGGCGCCCTACCGGTTTAATTACGACCAGAAGATTGAAACCATAAACGGCATCAAGTGGATTGCCTGGGAAGATTTTGTCCTGCGCGCTTCCGATGGTTCGATCCGCGAGGTGCAAAGCGTCGGGCGCGAGATTACCGACCGCAAACTGGTTGAGCAGGAACTTGCCAAGGCGCGTGATGAGGCCGAATCGGCCAGCCGGTCCAAATCCATGTTTCTGGCCGCCATGTCGCATGAAATCCGCACGCCGATGAACGGCGTACTGGGTATGGCCGGATTGCTGCTGGATTCAAAACTGGACCCGGAACAGCAGCATTATGCCAGGGTTTTGAAAAAGTCGGGCGAGGCCCTGCTCTCGCTCATTGACGGCATTCTCGATTTTTCCAAAATTGAAGCGGGAAAAATGCCGATCGATGTCGGGCCGATGAATGTGGTTGAACTGGTCGAGGGCATTGCCGAGTTGCTCAGCCCGCGGGCCCATTCCAAAGGCATTGAAGTGGCCAGCTTTGTGGCGCCGGACGTTAATCCCCATCTGTTGGCGGATGAAGCGCATCTGCGCCAGATCCTTATTAATCTGGTTGGAAACGCCATCAAATTCACCGAAAAGGGCGGGGTTTCGATTTGTGTCAATGTCGAACCCGACGCAAGCGATGATCAGGGCCGAAAACAATGGTTGAATTTCTCAGTAACCGACACCGGAATAGGTCTGGAACAGCATGAAGCCGAGGTTATTTTCCAGGAATTCCGCCAGGCGGATTCCACCCGCTCGCGCAAATATGGCGGAACCGGGCTTGGTCTGGCCATCTCGCAGCGCCTTGTCGGGCTTATGGGCGGGGATATCGGGGTTGAAACCACGCCGGGCAAGGGATCGCATTTTTACTTCCGCATTCCCTTTACACCTGATCTGGACAAACCGCTCGAGCCGCTGAGCCATAGCGATGATGGCCGCGTCCGGCTTGCCGGGTCAAAGGTCATGGTGCTTTCAACGCTTGAAATCGAGGCCCGTCTCCTGATCCGGACCCTGAACGGGCTGGGCATAAAAACAGCCTATTTCCGTAAATGCGCCGACGCCTTGCTGGAGCTTAAACTGGCGGTCGCCGATGGCGAGCCCTATTCAACCGTCATGTGCGGGCGGGTGCTGGAAGACATGCTCAGCGTTGAGTTTGTACGCGCGGCAAGGGCGCAAATCCCGCTGGACAAACAGTCCAAAATGCTGATTTTGATGACCACCAGCGAGAGGTCGCATCTTGATATTTTAAGACAGGACGGATTTGAAGCCTTCCTCATGCATCCGGTGCGTCAATCCTCTCTGGTGACGCAGCTTTTGCGGCTGCAATTTGGTGAAAACCGGACAGGCGGGAGTGATGTCTCTGAAAAGGACGCCATGTCACGCAGCCCTGAAGCGCAAACCAGGCCGCTCCGGATCCTGCTGGCGGAGGACAATGACATCAACGCCCTTCTGGCAGTGACCCTGCTTGAAAAAGACGGGCATCATGTTCTGCGCGCCAAAAACGGGCGCAAGGTGGTCGAGGCCATGAGTGACCGGCGGCAACAGGGCTTTGATCTGGTTTTGATGGATATGCATATGCCGGAAATGGATGGGCTTGAGGCGACCAAGGAGATCCGGGCGCTGGGATACGGGCAGAATAATCAGGGGCCCGGTTCAACCCCCATTATCGCCCTTACCGCCAACGCCATGAAGGAAGATTGCGAGTTGTGCCTTGAATCGGGGATGGATGATTATCTCTCCAAACCCATCGACCCCGAAGAGCTCCGGAGATTGCTGCGAAAATGGGGCTGGCGGCGTTCCGGCAACATAACGGGTGGCGTGTTTGAATGAGGCGGCTAGAGCCTGCCGTGTTCAATTCTCGCGCGGCCGCGCATCAAGGGTGTGGACACA
>CAZIVB010000086.1:0-9842 GCA_964542565.1 uncultured Hyphomicrobiales bacterium
TCGGCCAGTTTTTTCCGGTCAATCCCGGCTTCCCGGATCAGATCAATGCGGTTCAAGGGGATGGCATCGATCCATTCGGTGGTTAAAACCCGGCGTGATGTGCGGCTCCAGTCAACCTCGGGCACCATAAAATCATCATCCCCGGCGGTGTTTTCCGCCATCTCGGAAATGGCTGCCGCTTCGAGGCGCAAATCCATCTCCAGCTCCACCGAATGCGCCATGGTCTCAACCACGGCAATGGGGCGCAGACGCCGTGCGGGGGGGTAAATGCGCTCAACCAGCCGCGCGGCGGTATAATAAACCGAGATATCGCGCTTAAAACGCTCTTCAATGCCAGGGCGCAGCACCTTGACCGCAACATCGCGCAGCCCCTCTTCATCCTCAATCTGCGCCTTGTGGACCTGGGCGATCGAGGCGGCGGCAATGGCCGGGCCTATGGTTTTAAACAGCTTTTCATGCGGCTCGCCCAGCCCCTCATCAATCTCTTTGAGCGCCAGCGCCTGATCGAAGGGGGGCAGCTTGTCCTGAAGATGCGATAATTCCTCGGCAATCTGTTCACCGACAATATCGCGCCGCGTGGCCAGAAACTGGCCGAATTTGATATGCGAGGGACCAAGCTCGGTCAGGGCCGCCGCCAGCGGGCCTTTTGCGTCTTCGCCTTGCGCCTTTGCCCGGGGCGAAAACAGGCGCAGCACCTTGCGCCCCGCCCGCATGATCAGCGGCGGCTCGCCCAGTGCATCGAGCTCCATCAGCGCATCATGGCGCGCCAGCACCCGGCCCATATTCACCAGCCGGACAAGGTTTGCAACATCGCCCCACACACTCAAGGCCAAAACCTCCTAGATCTTCCAGCCTGAATGCAGCGCCGCGATGCCGCCGGTCAGATTGCGGTATTTAACGCGTGAAAATCCGGCTTTCCGGATCATTGCGGCGAAATCCTCCTGATCGGGAAATTTGCGGATGCTTTCGACCAGATAACGATAAGGCGCGCCGTCCCCGGTCACGACCTTGCCGATGGCCGGAATGCAGGTAAAGGAAAAGGCGTCATAGATTTTATCCAGCCCCGGCATGTCAACCTGCGAAAACTCAAGGCATAAAAACCGCCCGCCCGGCTTTAAAACCCGGCAGGCTTCGGCAAGCGCCCGATCAATATGGGTCACATTGCGAATGCCAAAAGCGATGGTATAGGCATCGGCGCTGTTATCGGCGAGGGGCAGCTTTTCGGCATTCCCGGCGGCAAAGCTGATTTTGGGCGCAAGCCCGCTTTTTTCCACCCGCGACAGCCCCTCAAGCAGCATATGCGGGTTGATATCCAGAACGAGGGAGCGGGCATTGATCCCGGCCAGTTCCTGAACCCGCAGGGCGATATCGGCGGTGCCGCCGGCCACATCGATATGACGCCAGTCGCGCGCGCCGATGGGCGGGGCCAGCCAGCTCACCATGGCGTCTTTCCACAGCCGGTGCAGCCCGCCCGACATCAGATCGTTCATCAGATCATAGCGCCCGGCGACCTTGGCGAAGACATCATGAACAAGCCCTTCCTTGGCCTCGGCCTGAACCGTGCTGAAACCGAAATGGGTTTCTTTCGGCTGCGCCTTGTCTGCATTCGTGACCGCCAATTTAACAAGCTCCTCATCAACCCGGGTGCGTAAAATGCGATTGAACATAGCGCAGCTTCACCTTGCGCGCTACGCTTGTCATACTTGAAGATCTGACATTTATAAAGGACGTATCCTCCCATGCCGGAATTGCCCGAAGTTGAAACGGTCCGCACCGGACTTGAAGCGGCCCTTGCGGGCCGCACGGTCGCCCGGGTGGAGATGCACCGCGACAAGCTGCGCTTTGCCCTGCCGCCTGATTTTGCCGCCCATCTTCGCGGCGTCCGGTTCAGCGCCTTCATGCGCCGGGGCAAATATCTGGTTATCGAGCTTGAAAACAAGGGCTATCTGCTCTGTCATCTGGGCATGTCGGGCCGTTTCACGGTTCTGGAGGGTGGCGCTTCAGGCCAGGAGCGGGGGCGGCATGATCACATTATTTTTCACTTTGAAGGCGGCGGAGCGCTGGTTTATACCGACCCGCGCCGCTTTGGCCTTATGGATATCATCAAGGACCGGGAGTGGCAAAACCACCGCTTGCTCGCCGCGATGGGCATCGAGCCGCTGGGCAACGCCATGAACGGGGCGTTTCTTGCCGCGGCGGCAAAAGCAAAACGCACGCCGCTGAAATCCTTTCTCCTCGATCAGCGCATTATCGCCGGGCTTGGCAATATATATGTCTGCGAGGCGCTCTACCGCGCCCGGCTCTCGCCGCTGCGCCCGGCCTCTACCCTGGCGCGGGGCGGGGCGGCGCAGGAACGGGCCGAGCGTCTTGCCGCCGCCATCAAAAGCGTGCTGCATGACGCCATAAGGGCGGGCGGATCGAGCCTGCGCGATTATGCAAGAAGCGATGGCGAGCTGGGCTATTTTCAACATAGCTTTGCCGTTTACGGCCGCGGCGGCAAACCCTGCCCCGCAAAGGGGTGCGACGCGATGGTGATAAAAATCACCCAGTCGGGCCGCTCAAGCTTCTATTGCCCCGAATGTCAAAACTAGAGCTCTTCCGGAAAAGTGGGAACCGGTTTTCCGATAAGAAGTGCGGCAAAACAAAGGGATAGAGCCTGGTTTTGATTCAATCAAAACCGGAAAGGCTCTAGCTCAAAAAGGCCCTGTTGCCATGTTCCTCCGCAAGGAGTAAAAAACAAGGCTCAAAATATTCCGGGAGAATAAAATGGCATATGAGACCCTCATTGTGGACACAAAAGGACAGGCGGGGCTCATTACCCTCAACAGGCCTGATGCGCTCAATGCCCTGAATTCGGAGCTGATCGGGGAGCTTAACGCCGCCCTGAAGAACTTTGAGGCCGATGAACGCATCGGCTGTATCGTCATCACCGGAAGCGAAAAGGCGTTTGCCGCCGGGGCCGATATCAAGGAGATGATGGACAAGACCTATATCGAGGCCTATTCGCAAAATTTCCTTTCCGAATGGGACAGGATCGCCAATATCCGCAAACCGGTTATCGCCGCGGTTGCCGGCTATGCGCTTGGCGGCGGCTGCGAGCTGGCGATGATGTGCGATTTTATTCTCGCCGCCGAGACGGCCAAATTCGGCCAGCCCGAAATTACCCTGGGGATCATGCCGGGCGCCGGCGGCACCCAGCGGCTTACCCGGCTGATCGGCAAGGCCAAGGCCATGGATATGTGCCTCAGCGGCCGGATGATGAATGCGGCCGAAGCCGAACAGGCGGGGCTTGTCAGCCGGGTTTTCCCCGCCGATGATCTGGTCAAGCAGGCGCTCAAGATCGCCAATAAAATCGCCGGGTTTTCCGCCCCCATCGTTATGATGACGAAAGAATCCGTCAACCGGGCGCAGGAAACCAGCCTGGCCGAAGGCATCCGGTTCGAGCGCCGCCTGTTCCAGTCCATGTTCGCCACCAAGGACCAGAAAGAGGGCATGAGCGCCTTTATTGAAAAAAGAACGCCGCGTTTCAAGAATAAATAGGATTTGAGACCGCATGCCGGCAGAGGGCTTGGGCAATAGCATGATATTTTGGGACGAAATTCAACTGCAGTTTTGCCTTAACACTCGAAATATTATAATATATTCAAATAGATACAAAAAACTAATGTATCTTTCCTGCGAAGGCAGGAATCCCGGAAAGGCTATCCACAAGCTGAGAACGCGTTTTGGATTCCTGCCTTCGCAGGAAGGACGTCCCAAAACTACGGAATTTGGCGGTTTGTTTCATGCGATTGCCCTGGGCAAAGGGCGCTATGGTGTTGACGGATGCAATATTGCTGGCTATAAGCTCGCCTCTGGAGCATTAATGCGCAAAAGTATTGCCCGGTCGGGGATATGCGCATATAGGAATGCGCAGAGTTTAAGTATTTAACCCGTCCACGGCGTTGCCCGGCATCTGGCCTTTCAAGGTAAAAAGCTGCGCGGCGCGGGACCTATGAAAAAAGCGAGATAGAGTCATGGCCAACACGGCATCGGCCAAAAAGGCGGTTCGCAAGATCGCCCATCGTACCGAAGTCAACCGCACCCGGCGCAGCCGCATGCGGACCTTCATCAGGCGGGTTGAAGAGGCCATCTCTTCGGGCAATCAGGATGAGGCCTCGCTGGCGCTGAAACAGGCGCAGCCGGAAATCATCCGCAGCAGCCAGAAGGGCATTCTTCACAAAAACACGGCATCGCGGAAAATTTCCCGCTTGTCGCAACGGGTTAAAGCCATGTCGGCTGACTGATCCGGCGCCTTTCAGAAACAAAATCAAGCCCGGGCTAGACCCCGGGCTTTTTTTTACCCAAAATTAACCAGAAAAATTCTTTTGTATTCATGGGTTTGCCGGATGACACCGCAAGCCATCCTGGTTTCACCTATAGCAGGTAAGGCGAGAAGAATTTCACGTCATGGTTTTTTCAAGTTTTCTAGATTTCAAGAATAACGCCCGTGAGCGGCAGCAAGGCGTTTTGTTTTGAATCCTCAACGGTTTAATGAGTCAACAATGAGGGGCGGATTTTTTTATCCGGAATTTTTTATAATCAGTGTACGTATTATCATCAAATCCCCCCTTGCATCTTCAAAAAACGGGATGTAATTTAACATCATGTTTGAGAGCTGAGGGGGCTTCTTGAGTAATATTTCCGCAGCCTTTAAACGCAGTATGCGTTTTATGATCACGATATATGCCATCCACCAAGTGGAGCTTAAGAGTTCGTGAAGTAAGTATAATTGCGTTTTCTCTTAAGTTAGGCGTGTTACTTGCGCTTTGCCTGTGAGATACCAAGTGTAGGGTCTGTGCAATTTTGTTATTCTGGAAAACTGCGCAAGACAACATCAAGAAAGAACAGACCCTCAACCGGGGGGCTGAGTAAAATACCAGAGCATTTGGAAAGATGTGCTTTCCAGATGACGGGAGGTTTGGTCCCTGATCCGAAGGGGCCGGACATCACCAAATGCGATGATCTTCCTTCAAGGTGGGGCCACCTTGAAGGAGGGTTTCCGGACCAGACAGGGCCGGTTTGAACAAAACAGGGCTCCGGGCGCCAAAAACCAAAGCGTCTGTTTGCTTGTCCTTGCACCGGGGTTACCGGGGCAGAGCGGCATACGGGCAACAATTGGGGACCGGAGGAGAGCGAGGCGGTTTGAATGATGCGGCAGAGGCAACACCAATGGATGCAGTAACGACGGATATGGCAATGAGCGAGGCGGCTCTGGACGGGAAATGGAGCCGGGTGCAGGCGCGCCTGCGCGCCAGTGTGGGCGAAAAGGTGTTTTCAAGCTGGTTTACCCGGCTGAAATTCGAGCGCCTGGAGAACAACGTGCTTGTCCTTTCCCTGCCGACACGCTTTTTGCGCAACTGGATTGAATCGCATTACCTCGACAAGCTGAATGCGCTCTGGCAGGAGGAAATTCCCGCTATTGTCCATATCGAGCTGTTTGTCCGCCAATACGGGCATTCGCGTGAGGCAAAATCAAAGACCGGCGACAAGGCTGCGGCAAAACCTGAAAGCGCCGCCGCCGCCAAAACCGCCATCGTGCATGACGGAAGCTGGCGGGCGATCCTCAAACAGGGCAACGGCAACGGGTTTAACCGCGACATGACGTTTGCCACCTATGTCGTTGGCGATTCGAACGAGCTTTCCTGCATTGCCGCCAAACGCGCCGTTACCCATGGCCGCGCCGGCTCCGTAGGGTTCAACCCCTTATACATTCATGGTTCGGTCGGGGTGGGTAAAACCCATCTGCTAAACGCCATTGCCGGGGAGATTTACCATCAGGCCCCCGATACCAATGTTCTCTTCCTTTCCGCCGAGCGTTTCATGTTCAGCTTTGTCTCGGCTCTCAAAGCGCGCGATACGCTGGCGTTCAAATCCTATTTGCGCGAGGTTGACGTATTGCTGATCGATGATATGCAGTTTTTGCGCGGCCCCACGGTGCAGCGCGAGTTCTGCCATACCTTTAACGAACTGGTTGATGCGCGCCGCCAGGTCGTTGTGGCGGGGGATTTGCCGCCGAGCGAGCTGAACCGGCTCGATACCCGGATGCGCTCGCGCCTGACCGGCGGGCTGGTCACCCATATCGCCAATCCCGACTATGCCCAGCGCAAGGCCATATTGAAGGAAAAGACCAGGGAAATGCAGGTGCACAATCCCGATTTTACCCTGCCTGAAGAAACGATCACCTTTATTGCCCGGCGCATTGAAGGCTCGGGCCGCGAGATGGTGGGGGCGCTCAACCGTCTGGCGGCGATGTGGGATCTGGCGCAGGGGCAGATCACCCCCGAACTGGCCGCCCGCGCCATTCGCGATATGGTGGCGGGGCAAAGCCCCGAGCAGGTGCGCATCGACGATATTCACCGCGCCGTTATTGATCATTTTAAAATCTCCAAGGCCGAATTGCTCTCGACCCGGCGGCATCGCTCAATCGCGAGGCCGCGGCAGATCGCCATGTTTCTGGCCAAGGAAATGACCACCCGCTCCCTGCCCGAGATCGGCCGGCGCTTTGGCGGCAAGGATCACACAACCGTGCTCTATGCCGTGCGGCGGATCAAAACCCTGATGAAGGATGATTCAGAGCTCATGCGGGTAGTGGAAATTCTGCGGCGCTCGCTCGGCGGCTGACCCCGCCAAAGAGGCGTTTTGCGCTTCCAGGCGCCAAAATGGCAATAATCAATCGCATTTTGGGGATAACTCGGATGCGATTGTTTTGTTTCGCCCCTCATGCACCGTAAAAAAGCTGGATGCGGTCCCCGCCTTTGATATAATGCGCAACTCTTACGGGGACAGATATGAAAATTACCATCGAACGCAATGCCTTGCTCAAGTCACTCAACCATGTCCAAAGCGTGGTGGAAAGACGCAATACAATTCCGATTCTTTCCAATGTGCGTCTGGTGGCCGGGGACGGCGCTCTGGAGCTGACCGCGACGGATCTTGATATCCAGATTGTGGAAACCACCGCTGTTCAGGTAGATCAGCCCGGCGCCACCACCCTGCCGGCGCATCTGCTTTATGATATTGTCCGCAAGCTTGCCGATGGCGCCCAGGCGGAGCTGACGAAGGATGAGGGCGAGGGGCAATTCACCTTGCATTCCGGGCGCTCGCATTTTGAGCTTCAATCCCGGCCCGCAGCGGATTTTCCCGATCTGGCGGCAGGGGAAATGACGCATGGCTTCTCACTTGATGCCAATGATCTGAAAAAACTGATCGAGAAAACCCGCTTTGCCATCTCGACCGAAGAAACCCGCTATTATCTCAACGGCATTTATCTGCACGAGGCCGAGACCGGCAACGGGCCGGTGCTGCGCGGCGTCGCCACGGACGGCCACAGGCTGGCCCGGGTCGATCTGCCGCTGCCGCCGGGCGCTTCGGGCATGCCGGGGATCATCATCCCGCGCAAAACGGTGCTGGAGCTGCACAAACTGCTTGAAGACCCTGATGGCCAGGTTGAGATTTCGCTGTCCGATGCAAAAATCCGCTTTATTATCAACGGGACCGTTTTGACCTCGAAGCTGATCGACGGCACTTTTCCCGATTATGAACGGGTGATTCCGTCTGACAACAAAAGAGAGCTTGAGCTTGACGGGGCAATCTTTACCCGGGCCGTTGACCGCGTCTCCACCGTATCAAGCGAAAAGGGCCGCGCCGTCAAGCTGAGCCTTTCAAGCGACAAGCTGGTTTTAACCGTCACCAATCCCGATAGCGGCACCGCCACCGAGGAAATCGCGGTTTCCTATCATGACGAACCGCTCGATATCGGCTTTAACGCCCGTTATCTGGCCGACATTACCGGCCAGATTGAAAGCGGCAATGCCAGCTTCCGTCTGGCCGATAGCGGCGCTCCGGCGCTGGTTTTTGACCGCGATGATGATTCGGCGATCTATGTGCTGATGCCCATGCGGGTCTGAGGATCAAAGTTTTTCACCTTTAAACGCTACCGGTCCGCCCCCCTTTCCTGCCATCCACGGCGTCGTTATCCTGTGGGTGGCGGGAAAGGGGTGCGGGCCGGTGCCGATTCACTCAGAAGATGAAACCCGCTATTTTTTCGGTCCGGCCTGCTCCAGATTATTCGGCGCGAAGACATTGCCAAAGGCGCCTTTGCCCGAATCGGCCGGAGCCGGTTTGCCCGGTTTCTTCTTGGCGCCGCCAACCTCATCGAGATTCTTGGGCGCGAAGACACCGCCAAAGGGCGTTTTGACCGGTGCGGGCTTCTGCTTGAGCTTTTTGGCGCTGACCGCTTCAAGATTGTTTGGATCGAAAACATTACTGAAGGGGTTCTTCACTCCGGTATCCTTTGAGGTGAAGATATCCGGCCCCTTCATTTTTTTCTGAATGCGTTTGAGCTGCATTCTTTTCTGAACGGCCTCGATGCGCTTTTGCTGCTCGGCGCGTTTTTTCTCCATATATGTTTTCTTGGCCGGTTCCGGATTGTAAATCTGGGCATACCCGATCACCGCTATTGCCGTTCCGATAAAGAGGGCAAAAATGATTGCGGCCGGGTTGGCGGCAAACATTCTGGGCAATCTGAACCCGCCCGCCACCGCACCCACCGGTGCGCCATTGGCCTCGGCCAGTTGGGCGCGGCGGGTTTTGACCTCATGCAGCAGAGCGAAGAAAACGGTCAGACAAACGATAATAAAGGCAAGGGCCGAGATGGACGGATTGATGCCGTAACGAACCTTCTGCACCAGTTCAATTGTCAAGGTGGGGTATTTCTGGAAGGTAAAGGTTGTGGTGTTGTAGTTCTCGAACGAGGCCAGAAAAGCCAGCACCGCGGCCGAACCCACCGCCGGCAACAAAAACGGCAACTGGATTTTTCTGAACGCCTGCACATGGGTTGCGCCCAGATCAAGGGCCGCTTCCGTAAGGCCGACATCATAGCGCTGCAAGCGGGCAACAAATACCAGCATGCAATATGACGCGATGAAGGTTGACTGGCCCATGACCGTTAAAAAAATGCCGTTTAAAAGAAAACTTTCATTCGGCAGGCCCATAAACGCACTGGCGCGCTGCCAGAATACGAGGGTTGAAATACCAAGCACGACACCCGGGATCAGGATCGGCGCAATGATGATGGTGTAGTAGGTTGCGCGGATTTTCGGCCACACCTGGGTCAGGATCAGGGCCCCGGCCAGCCCCATGGTAACGGACATGATGACGGTGAAGAAACCGACAATGAAACTGTTCTTGACGCCGTTGAGAATGCGTTCGTCATTGAAAAGCACCCGGAACCACTCAAAGGTGAAAACTTCCCACGGGCTGACCTGCGGAAAGCTGGCCGAATTAAAGGCGGTGATGCTCATGAGAATGAGCGGGCCGAGCAGATAGGTGAAAAACATCACCAGATAGATCGTCAGCCCGATGCGAATGAGGGGGGACTGGTTGGTCACTTGCCGATATCCCCCATGCTGACTTTGAAGAAGCGCATTACCGAAAGCACGATAACGATACAGGTCGCGAGCAGCACGATCGCGTAGGCGGAGCCCTGCGTCCAGTTGCCGCCCTGGTTAAACCATTGATAAATCAGCTGCGTAAACCACAAACTCGAGGGACCGCCCAGGATTTGAGGCGCCGCGAGCGCACCGGCCGAGAGCATGAACACCATGGTGCAGCCCGAGGAGATGCCGGGTTTGGCATAGGGAATAACCACCCGTTTATGGATCATCCACCACGACGCGCCCATATCCCTCGCCGCTTCGATCTGGTTGCGGTCAAGGCTTTCGATGACGTTGTACATGGGGAAAATCATCAGCAGAATATAGGCATAGCCCAGCCCCGCATAGAGGGCCACATTGGCGCGG
>CAZIVB010000087.1:0-9813 GCA_964542565.1 uncultured Hyphomicrobiales bacterium
ATGCCGGGATTGACCAGCACGGCGGGCAGGCAGGGAAACGGACGGACGGGTTCGAGCTCCTCGCCGATGCCGCGCATCAAGGCGGGGGTCCGGGCGAGGCATACGGGAACATCCGCGCCCAGCTTTAAAGCAAGGCCGCGCAATTTATCCGCGGGCAGGGTTTTGCCCCACATTTTTTGCAACAGGCGCAAGGCGGCGGCGGCGTCCGCCGAGCCGCCGCCAATGCCCGAGGCGGGGGGCAGGTTTTTGACCAGATGCAACGCCGCGCCCTGGCCGGGTTCAAGAGCCTTGGCAAGCGCCCGGGCGGCTTTGAAAACCAGGTTTCCGGCCCTGCCGGCCCTGGTGAGATTGCCGGCAAAGGGGCCGGATATGTTGAGCGTGATCCTTTCGGCGGGGACAGCGCTCAGGCTGTCGCCAAAATCAGTGAAAACCACCAGCGAGTCCAGCAGGTGATAGCCATCCTTGCGTTTGCCGGTGATGTGAAGGGTCAGGTTGATCTTGGCCGGTGCGGAAGCCTGAAGATCAACCGCCATCAGAAGCGCCGGTGGATGCGTTTTTTTGTCTGGGTTCGGTGAGGCCGGATTTCAGCTTGGCTTCGATCTTTTTCAGCACATCGGGTTGGGGCTTCATATCGCGGGCATGGGACCACTGGAAACGGGCTTCGAGCTCGCGCCCGGCGCGCCAGTAGGCATCGCCCAGATGGTCATTGATCACCGGGTCATCCGGCTCCAGTTCCACCGCGCGCTCAAGATTTTTAACCGCATCTTCCCATTCGCCAAGCTGGAAATGGGCCCAGCCGAGCGAATCGATGATAAAGCCGTCATTGGGGCGCAAATCCACCGCCTTGCGGATCATATCCATGGCCTGTTTGAGGTTTTTCTTGCGCTCTATCCAGGAATAGCCCAGATAATTGAGCACCAGCGGCTGCTCGGAGTTGAGCTTGAGGGCCATTTTGAGATCTTTTTCCGCCAGATCCCATAATTTGATGCGCTCATTGCAAATGCCGCGATTATAAAACAGCCGCCAGTGGGATTTATCGGGCGTCTTGACCATCTCGATGGCGCGGCTGTAGCTCAGCTTGGCCTCGGCGTATCTTTGCCGCCCGCGCAGCATATTGCCCAGGGCGATGCGGGGGCGCAGCTCGTTCGGGTGGGCGCGGATGATCTTTTTGAGCCGCCGCCGCGCCTCGTTGGTGCGGTTCATGCGGTCAAGATTGAGCGCCGCCTGAATATCGGCTTCCATGCGCAGGGGCGAGTTGGCGTCGATCTTGTTGTAGGCGCTCAGCGCCCGCGCCGGGTCCTTGCGGTTTTCATAGATATCGGCCAGCAAAAGCCGCGCCATCGGAAAATCCGGGTTTACGTAAAGCGCCAGTTGCAGATAGAGCACCGCCAGATCGGCCCCGGCGGTCGAGGAAAGCTGCGAGGCAATGCCGTAAAGCGCCTCGGCGGCGCCCTGTTGCGGCGTTTTGAGCAGCGGGGGCGGGTTTTTCACCTTGCCGGCGTTTTTCAGCGCTGCCAGCATCAGCGGGTGGCGGCTGACGGTTTTGATAAACTCGTTATAGATTTTACGCGCGGCGGCGAGATTGCCGCGGCGCTCTTCAAAATTGCCGTAATTGAGCGCCACGCGCAGCGCGCCGCCGCTGGTATCATAGGCAGCCTTGAAACGCTTTTCGGTTTCTTCCGTCTTGCCGGTGAAATTCAGCACCAGCGCCAGATGATAATTCTCGAAATAGGAAAACGCCCGCGTGGCCTCAAGCAGTTTCAGTGCCTTGATGGCCTTGTCCGTCTCGCCCTCGCCCTGCCAGGCCCAGGCGGTGAGAAGGGTCGAGGCCAGCTCGTGCGAGGTCGCCTTTTTCACTTCCAGCCATTTGCGGGCCTGCGCGTAGCGCCCGGCCCTGATCTCGCCAAGAGCCAGAACCAGCCGCGCGGCGCGGTTGGCGGCATCGTCCTTGATGACTTCTTTTGCCAGTTTCGACGCCTTGGCCATATTTCCCGAAGTCACCGCAAGCAGGAACGAGCGCAGTCTTATGTTCTTGTTTTCCGGGTCCTTGTCCATGGCGCGGGCATAAAAGACCTCGGCGGAGGCCGCATCGCGATTGCGGCTGGCATGGCGCGCGGCGAGATAATTGCCCGAAAGCGAGGAATTGGCGCGCCCTGAAGCCTTGGCCGCCGAGCCGGTGATCAGGCTGCCCGGATCGGTGCTGGAGCAACTGGCAAAGCCGATCAGCATCGCCGCCGAGACACCCAGACGCATCATGCGCCGCATACCCGGCCCTGGCAAAAAAGCTTTCAATGGACACCTCTAATTGTTTGTTTTGCCGCATCATGTTATCCGAAAACCGCGTACACTTTTCGGAATGATGCTCTAATCTTGCAACATTGCGCGGTAAAATGGCGCGTTTTCCCCTGATTTGCAAGCTCCGCGTCGGCGCAGCCGTGTTACATATTGGGGTAGTTGGGCCCGCCGCCGCCCTCGGGCGGGGTCCAGGTAATATTTTCCGAAGGGTCCTTGATGTCGCAGGTTTTGCAATGCACGCAATTGGCGGCGTTGATCTGGAAGCGTTTTTCTTCGCCCTCGCCGATAATTTCATACACCCCGGCGGGGCAATAGCGCTGGGCCGGTTCGTCATATTGGGGCAGATTGACCCGGATGGGAATGTCCGGATCGGCCAGTTTCAGATGCACCGGCTGGTCTTCTTCGTGGGCGGTGGCGGAAAGATACACCGAGGAGAGCCGGTCGAAGGTGAGAACCCCGTCGGGCTTGTCATATTTTACCGGGGCAAAATCCTTTGCCTTGCCCATGCATCTGGCATCGGTTTTGCCGTGGCCGAGGGTGCCGAAAAGCGAAAATCCGAGGACATTGCACCACATATCGAAACCGCCAAGGGCAATGCCGAGCCAGGTTCCGAACCGGCTCCACAGCGGTTTGACATTGCGGACTTTTTTCAAATCCGCGACGATGGCGCTGTTTTCATAGGCGCATTGATAGGCGTCCGGTTCGTCATGTTCGCGGCCTTCCGCGATGGCCGTAAAGACCGCCTCGCCGGCCAGAACGCCGCTTAAAACCGCGTTATGCGAGCCCTTGATGCGCGGCACATTCATGAAGCCGGCGCCGCAGCCCACCAGCGCGCCGCCGGGAAAGACGAGTTTTGGCACCGATTGCAGGCCGCCCTCGCTCAGCACCCGCGCGCCAAAGGAAATGCGCTTTGCGCCCTCAAAGGTCGCGGCGACGCTTTTATGGGTTTTAAAACGCTGGAATTCTTCAAAGGGCGAGAGATGCGGATTGGCGTAATTCAGATGCACCACAAAGCCCACCGCCACCTGATTCTTGTCAAAATGGTAGATGAAGGAGCCGCCGCCGGTGCGCTGATCAAGCGGCCAGCCAAAGGAGTGGCACACCAGACCGGGGTGATGGTTTTCGTCCCTGACCTCCCAGAGCTCCTTTATCCCCAGCCCGAATTTTTGCGGCTGGGAATTCTTGTCGAGGCCAAATTCGGCAATTGCCTGTTTGGTGAGCGAGCCGCGCGCGCCCTCGGCCAGCAGGGTATATTTACCGCGCAGCTCCATGCCGCGCTCGAAATTGGCCTTGGGCCTGCCGTCGCGGCCCACCCCCATATCGCCGGTGGCGATGCCGATGAGCGTCCCGTCATCGCTATATAAAAGCTCCGTTGCGGCAAAGCCGGGGTAAATCTCAACCCCCAAATTTTCAGCCTGCTCGCCCAGCCAGCGGGTCAGATTGCCCAGCGAGGCAATATAACAGCCATGATTGGACATGAAGGGGGGGTTAAGAAAATTGGGGATGCGGAAGCTGGCGTTTTTGCTCAGGACAAAGAATTTGTCCTCCTTGACCTCTATCTCCAGCGGCGCGCCTTTTTTCTTCCAGTCGGGGAAAAGGGCCTCAATGCCAACGGGGTCGATGATGGCGCCGGAGAGAATATGCGCCCCGACCTCGGAGCCTTTTTCCAGCACAACGACGGAGACCTCTTTTTCCGCCTTTGCCGCTTGCTGTTTTATGCGGATGGCGGCGCTTAAACCGGCAGGACCGGCGCCGACGATGACAACGTCAAAATCCATGGCTTCGCGGGGCGGCAAATTCTGAGCTTGCTCATTCATGATGAATAATCCTGCATCTGTGACTCAATCGTTTGATTCCATGCTAGAATGGCTTTGGGTTTTGGGCAATGCGGCAAAGGTGAAATGATCGAAAATAGCGATGACGGATCTTGAAAACATCAGCGCCGCTGAGGCGCTTGCCCTGCTGCAATGGCAGGTCGGCATGGGGGCGGATGAGGCCATCGGCGCGCTTCCGGTGGATCGGTTTGCCTCTGCCGGCACAGCGCGGCACAAAGCGCCGGTGAACCCGTTGCGGGCTGAGCCCGCCGCGCCGGCGCCGGAACCGCGCCCCCTGCCGCCGCGCCCGGCAACAGCGTCCATGTCCACCGATGAGGCGGTGCTGGCGGCGCGCTATCTGGCGCATGAGGCCCGGACGCTGGATGAGTTGCGCCGCGCCATGGACGGGTTTGAGGGCTGCGGCCTGCGCTCAACCGCCAAGCAGCTTGTCTTTGCCGACGGCAACGCGCGGGCGCGGCTGATGCTGATCGGCGAGGCGCCGGGGCGCGATGAGGATTTGCAGGGGCTGGCCTTTGTGGGCCGGGCCGGGCAATTGCTTGACAAGATGCTGGCCGCCATCGGCCTTGACCGGAACAGCGAAGAGCCGGAAACATCGGCCTATATCACCAATGTGGTGCCGTGGCGGCCACCGGGAAACCGCAATCCGACCCCGGCGGAAACCGCTATCTGCCGCCCGTTTATCGACCGGCATATCGAACTGGCAAAGCCCGATATTGTTCTTTTCCTTGGCGGGGTGGCGGCGAAGGAGATGTATCATACCCAGACCGGGATCATGCGCCTGCGCGGCAAATGGCGGCAGCTTAAAACCGATAATGGCGAATTCAGGACCTTAAGCACCTTTCACCCTTCCTTCCTGCTGCGCTCACCGGCGCAAAAACATCTGGCCTGGCAAGACCTTCTCACCGTACAAGCGGCGCTTGAGGGGACAGACTAGAATCGATTGACTTGCCCACGGCCCCATCTATGATGGCGGAACAAGCCAAATGACCCATGCGGGAGAGATCGGGGCACGCCCCGGCGCCGAAGGAGCAACCGCCCCGGAAACTCTCAGGCGAGCAGGACCGCATGGCGGATGGCACTCTGGAAAGCAGTTTTTGCAATTTGAGCGCAGAGACTCACCGAAGGGGTAAGCCGGACCGCCCAGCGGGCGCCAAGGCCAATCTCTCAGGTTCCGTGACAGAGGGGGCAGCGGGTCAAACGCATCTTGCGCCCCCGTTGTCAGTTTTGTTACGGGATGTGAAGGTTCAAGAGTGTGAGCGCTACAGCAACAAACGATCTCCAAACCACACCGCTGCACCAGCTTCATCTGGAGCTGGGGGCGAAGATGGTGCCCTTTGCCGGTTACGATATGCCGGTGAGTTTTCCTTCAGGCGTGATGAAAGAGCATTTGCATGTGCGCGCAAAGGCGGGGCTGTTTGATGTCTCGCATATGGGGCAATGCCTGATCCATGCCCCCGAAGGAGTGGCGGCGGCCCTTGAAACGCTGGTGCCGGGCAATATCACCGGGCTGGCCGACGGGCGCATGCGCTATACGCAACTGACCAATGATGCGGGCGGTATCCGCGATGATCTGATGGTGAGCCGGATCGGCGAGAAAGACGGCGAGGAGTGGTATTTTCTCGTCGTCAACGGCGCCTGCAAAAAGGATGACTTTGCCCATATCGAGGCCAGCATCGGCGAGCGGGTGAATATGATTGTTCTGGCTGACAAGGCGCTTATGGCCTTGCAGGGCCCGGCGGCCTGCGGGGTTTTGAACGCCGTGCTGCCGGGGGTCGAAGACATGGCCTTCATGTCAATCCGTAATTTTGCCGATCCCGAATTTGGCTCTATATGGGTGAGCCGCTGCGGTTATACCGGTGAGGACGGGTTTGAGCTTTCGGTGGATAGCGCGCAATCGCAAGCGCTGGCGCGGCGGCTGCTTGAGGCCGAAGAGGTGGAGATGATCGGTCTGGGGGCGCGCGATTCGCTGCGCCTTGAGGCCGGGCTTTGCCTCTACGGCCATGACATCGACACCGCCACCAGCCCGGTCGAGGCGGGGCTTTTATGGTCCATCGGCAAGGCGCGGCGCGAGGCGGGCGGGTTTCCCGGCGCGGCGCGGATTTTACGCGAGATCAAGGATGGCCCGGCCCGCAAGCTGGTGGGTATTCGCCCCGAGGGCCGCGCCCCGGCGCGCGAGGGCACGCAAATTCAGGATATGGACGGCAATGCGATCGGCATGGTCACCAGCGGCGGCTTCGGGCCGAGCGTGGGCGGGCCGGTGGCGATGGGCTATGTGGCGGCGGATCATGCGGCGGCGGGAAGCAAATTGCAGCTTATCGTTCGTGGCAAAGCGCATGGGGCGAGCGTCGTCAAACTGCCCTTCGTGGCGCATAATTATCACCGGGCGGTGAAGGGATGAGAGTTTACTGGCCAAATGTCATTCCTGCGCAGGCAGGGGTCCAGACCGGGCCATCAATATGTTGAACATTCTTTTTGGATTCCTGCCTTCGCAGGAATGACGAAGAGAGGAAGGGCAAGAACCAAAGTCATTTTCAAGGAAAACAAGCATGAGCGACACAAAATACACCGAAGACCATGAATATATCCAGATCGATGGCGACATCGCCACCATCGGCATTACCGATTATGCCCAGGGGCAGCTTGGTGATGTGGTGTTTGTGGAGTTGCCCGAAGTGGGGGCTTCATTTGCAAAAGGCGATGAGGCGGCGGTCATTGAATCGGTCAAGGCGGCCAGCGAGGTTTATGCGCCGATCACTTGCGTGGTTATCGAAGTCAACAGCATTCTTGAAGGCGAACCGGCGATTGTCAATTCCGATCCTGAAGGCGAGGGCTGGTTCATGAAGGTTTCGATCAACGACGAAACCGAACTTGAGGGCCTGATGGACGAGGACGCCTATAAAGCCTTTATCGCGGAGCTATAGAACCATGCGTTATCTGCCGCACACGGACGAGACCCGCAAGGCCATGCTCGCCAAAATCGGCGTTGCCGATATGGCGGCGCTGTTTGCCGATATCCCGCAAGAGGCGCGGCGCAGCGGTCTTGAAACCCTGCCCGGTTATCAGGGCGAGTGGGATGTCGAAGCCCATATGGCGGCGCTGGCGGCAAAAAACCGGGCGGCGGCTTCAGGGCCTTTTTTCATCGGCTGCGGCGCTTACCGGCACCATGTGCCGGCCAGCGTGGATCATCTGATCCAGCGTTCAGAGTTTTTAACCGCCTACACCCCCTATCAACCGGAAATCAGCCAGGGCACCTTGCAGGTGTTGTTCGAGTTTCAGACCCAGGTGGCGCGGCTCACCGGCATGGAGGTGGCCAATGCCTCGATGTATGACGGCTCCACCGCCTGCGCCGAGGCGGCGCTGATGGCGAGCCGGGTCAAGCGGCGCAAGAAAATCGTCATCTGCGGCAATTTGCATCCGCATTACCGCGAAAGCACCTTGACGCTGGGACGCTTTGGCGGGCTTGAGATCGAAACCACCAGACCGCAGCCGGGCGGCGCGCCGGAACTGGCCGGGCTGATCGACAAGGATACCGCGGCGCTGGTGGTGCAAAACCCGGATGTCTTCGGGCAGGTGCGCGATCTTGCGCCGCTGGCCGAGGCGGCGCATGCGGCAGGCGCCTTGCTGATCGCGGTGGTGACCGAGCCGGTTTCGCTGGGCCTCTTGCGCCCGCCCGGCGCGATGGGGGCCGATATTGTTTGCGGCGAGGGCCAGTCGATCGGCAATGGCCTCAATTTCGGCGGGCCCTATCTGGGGCTGTTCGCGGTGCATAAAAAGCTGCTGCGCCAGATGCCGGGGCGCATTTGCGGCCAGACGGTGGATGCGCAAGGGCGGCGCGGCTTTGTGCTCACCCTCTCGACCCGCGAGCAGCACATAAGACGCGAGAAGGCGACCAGCAATATCTGCACCAATTCGGGGCTGTGCGCGCTGGCGTTTTCGATCCATCTCAGCCTGCTGGGCGGGGCGGGGCTGCGCAAGCTGGCGCAGCTTAATCATGAAAGTGCGATTTCGCTGGCCAAAACCCTTGGCGCTGTGCCGGGGGTCGAGGTGGTGAACAGCAGCTATTTCAACGAGTTCACCTATAAGGTTCCGGGCGATGCGGCGCAGGTTATCGAGGCGCTGGCCAAACGCGATATTCTGGGCGGGGTGCCCGCTTCACGGTTTTATCCCGGAGAGGGCTTTGATAATCTCATCATCACCGCCGCCAGCGAGCTTGACACGGACGCCCAGCGCGCCGCCTATGCCGGCGCATTGAAGGAAATTTTATCATGAACCGGGAAGGACGCCCCACGGGGGTGGGCGAAACACAAGCGCCGCCGACAAATACATTTACCGGCAACAAGGCGCTTCAGATTGAAGAGAAGCTGATTTTCGAGCGCGCCGATTATGGTCATGGCGGGGTGGATTTGCCCGAGCCGGAGGGCTTGGGCGCAAAGCTTGCCGGGCTGGAGCAGGAGAGCGCCCCCGATCTGCCGGGGCTTAGCGAGCCGGAGATCATGCGCCATTATGTGCGCCTGTCGCAGAAAAACTTTTCCATTGACGGCGGGCTTTACCCGCTTGGCTCGTGCACCATGAAGCACAATCCGCGCCTGAATGAAAAAATGGCGCGCCTGCCCGGCTTTGCCGATATTCACCCCTTGCAACCGCAATCGACAGTGCAGGGCGCGCTTGAATTGCAGCACGAGATTTCGCAGTGGCTGTGCAATATCACCGGTATGAATGCAGTCACATTAGCGCCGCGCGCCGGGGCGCATGGCGAGCTGGCGGGGATGATGGCGATCCGCGCCGCGCTGGAGGCCAGAGGCGATGCGCGCTCGGTTGTGCTGACGCCGGAATCCTCGCACGGCACCAACCCGGCCACGGCGTCGCTGGTGGGCTATAAGGTCAAAGCCATTCCGGCGCGCGCGGACGGCACGGTGAGCGTGCAGGCGGTGGCCGAGCATCTGGGGCCGGATGTGGCCGGCATCATGATCACCAATCCCAACACCTGCGGGCTGTTCGAGCGCGATTTTGTGCAAATCTCGGCGGCTGTGCATGAAGCGGGCGGCTTTGTCTATGGCGACGGGGCCAACCTAAACGCCCTGATGGGGCGCGCCGATGTGGCGGCACTTGGTGTTGACGCCATGCACATTAATTTGCACAAGACCTTTTCCACCCCCCATGGCGGCGGCGGACCGGGCGCGGGGCCGGTGGTGTTTTCAAAGGCGCTCGCGCCTTTTGCCCCCCTGCCGCTTTTGCGCGAAAAGAACGGTGTGTTTTCGCTGGTTGAAAACCCCGAGGAGGCCCAAGATGCGGCCCCCTTTGGCCGCATGGCGGCGTTTCAGGGCCAGATGGGGGTCTTTGTGCGGGCGCTTTCGTATATGCTCAGCCATGGCGGCAACGGGCTGGCCCGCTCCACCGATGATGCGGTCTTGAACGCCAATTATGTCCGGGCGCGGCTGGCCGATGTGATGAGCCTGCCCTTTGGCGATCAGCCTTGCATGCATGAGGTGCTGTTTGATGATGCGTTCTTAAAAGACACCGGCGTCACAACGCTTGATTTCGCCAAGGCGATGATCGATGAGGGCTTTCACCCCATGACGGTGTATTTCCCGCTGGTGGTGCATGGCGCGATGCTGATCGAGCCAACCGAATCAGAATCGAAAGAAACCCTCGATCAGTTCATCGATACCATGCGGGCGCTGGT
>CAZIVB010000088.1:0-9772 GCA_964542565.1 uncultured Hyphomicrobiales bacterium
ACGGGTAAGCATAGCAACCGCCGGTGTTGGCATTGGCCCCAACAAATAAACGTCCATCCCAACAGCTGTAAAACCCGCCGTAAGCGCGTTCTCAATCATGTAGCCTGAACGACGGGTATCTTTGCCGATGACCACCCGGTGACGATGATCTCCCCGCTTGAACGTCAAGCCAGTGGCCATACCTGTTTTGAGTGCCAGTTCCGGGGTGAGTTTGCGACCGTTCGCCAATCCGCGAATACCATCGGTGCCAAAATATTTACGCGCCATAATTTGAGCCTTAATGAATAATTTTAATTTAATACAATATGTTCGCCAGTATAAGCAAATCATTGAGCCAAGGCGAACCCTTCAAGCGTTCAACCTCAAAATACAGTTAATGCAACAATATTACGGCAATCTTTGGATTGAAAAAGCCGCCCTCCAGAAGAAAGCGGCTTTTCAACATTGATTAAGGTATTTTTGAGGCTAGCCCTCGGGCTGGGGCGACATGCCCTCAGCGTCAGATGAAGGTTTTTTCTTCTTGCGCTTGGTCTTGCCGGCACTGGGCACCCCGGTATTTTTGGGTGTATCGGCATCATCATCACTTGGGCGATGCGGCGCCTGACCTGCAATAAGACCGATAATTTCATCCCCGCTCAGAGTTTCATATTCAAGCAGCCCTTTGGCAACGGCGTGCAAATCATCAATATTCTCGCGGATCACCTTCTGGGCCATATCATAACCCTCCTCGACAAACCGCTTGATTTCGCTGTCCACAATCTTTTGCGTGGCGTCAGAAACATGCGAACTGGGCTGCCCCATGGAACGCCCAAGAAACACTTCTTCCTGGTTGTCGCCGTAGAGCAACGGCCCCAACTTGTCAGACATGCCAAACTGTGTCGCCATGGCTTTGGCCAGATTTGTTGCCATTTTGATGTCCGCCGAAGCGCCGGAAGTCACCATTTCATCGCCAAAAATTTCTTCTTCAGCCACCCGGCCACCCATGGCAACCGCCAGATCGGCCTTACACTTCTGGCGTGTAAGAGACACCTGATCTTTTTCAGGCAGGCGCATAACCATGCCCAATGCACGACCACGAGGCACAATGGTTGCCTTGTGGATAGGGTCGGACCCCTCCATCTTAATCGCCAGCAAAGCGTGACCTGCTTCATGGTAAGCGGTCAATTTCTTTTCCTGCTCAGTCAAGGCAAGGGTGCGTCGTTCCGCCCCCATCATCAACTTGTCCTTGGCATCTTCAAATTCTGCCATGGTGACAAAACGTTTGTTACGCCGCGCCGCAAGCAATGCACTTTCATTGACCAGGTTCATCAAATCAGCACCCGAAAAACCAGGCGTTCCACGGGCAACAACTTTCAAATCCACATCCGGGGCCAATGGCACTTTACGAATATGAACCTTGAGGATTTTTTCGCGGCCCGCGACATCAGGATTGGATACAACAACCTGTCGATCAAAACGCCCCGGACGCAACAAGGCAGGGTCCAGAACATCCGGCCGGTTGGTGGCTGCAATCACAATGATACTTTCATTGGCTTCAAAGCCGTCCATTTCCACCAGCAACTGGTTCAGGGTCTGCTCGCGCTCGTCATTACCGCCGCCAAGCCCGGCGCCGCGATGGCGGCCAACCGCGTCAATTTCGTCGATAAAGATAATGCAGGGTGCGTTTTTCTTGGCCTGCTCGAACATATCGCGCACCCGGCTGGCGCCGACGCCGACAAACATTTCGACAAAATCCGAGCCTGAAATGGTGAAGAACGGCACATTCGCCTCACCGGCGACCGCGCGCGCAATCAGGGTTTTACCGGTGCCCGGAGGCCCGACCAGCAACGCCCCCTTGGGGATGCGCCCGCCAAGTTTCTGGAATTTTTGCGGATCGCGCAAAAACTCGACAACCTCTTCAAGCTCCGCTTTTGCCTCATCAACCCCGGCCACATCCTCAAATGTCACCCGTCCATGCGCCTCGGTCAGCAATTTGGCTTTTGACTTGCCAAACCCCATCGCGCCGCGGCCCGAACCCTGCATCTGGCGAATAAAGAAAATCCACACACCGATCAGCAGCAACATCGGGAACCATGAGACAAAAATACTGAACAGAGGGCTTTTCTCGGTCGGCGCGGCGGAAATATCCACCCCCTTCTTGGTCAGCTTGTCAATCAGCCCCGCATCTTTCGGGGCATAGGTCTTGAAAGAGCGGCCATTGGAATAATGCCCGGCAATCGTATTGCCCGATATGGTCACATCCTTGATATTGCCCTGATCCACTTCCGCCAGAAGCTGGGAATAGGTCAGCTCAGCCCCTGGACGCTCACGTCCTGGCCCCTGAAACAGATTAAACAGGGCGACAAGAAGAAGCCCGATTATGATCCAGAGCGCAAAGTTCTTGAAATTATTCACGTGGGAGTTGTCCTTAAAACGAGTGTGCTACATGCCATTGCCCCCAAACGCCAAAAACCTTGCGATGAGATCAAACGCTTATCCATGCTCCCTAAGATAAGACCGCCGCACCCGTTTGCCAAGACACAGATCGTACTATCGTGAACAGGCAGGCTTAACAAGTTAACACTATAAGCCGTTTTTGGAAAAAATCGGCCCTGTAATGCGCCGCTTCGCTTTGCTTCCCGGCGGCGCAATACCCGGCAAAGGGAACCGCTTCAAGCGCCGCGCCGCGCCAGAACGAAACCAGAGAGCGCCCCGCCGCCGCCGGAAGAGCTTCCATATCGGGGCAAAGTTCCTTTAGCCGCCGCCAGCCCTGGCCCCCGAGCATCTGCACCCGGCACGGGCCCGTGGAGTTTTCGCCAAGCTGAACGATAAAGCGGTTGTCCCACACGCTTTCGCATCCCGGCGCAAGCTCGATGCCGCGCGGTCCTCCGCCGCGCATCTCGCGTGTAATCCATATCCGCCCCGCCCGCCTGAAAACCGCGCATCCCGCCAGCGTGGCCCCGGCCCCGTCCGGGCGCAGTACCTGATCAAACAGACGCCTCGTTTTGGCCCGTGCCGGCGGATGGCTTCCGCCGCCGACCGCCATCAGGGCGCGCCGGAGCAGCCGCAGGGCAATCTGCCCATCCGCCGCCCGCATCAAATCCGCATCGAAATGAACAAAACCGCCCGGCGATATCACCCCGGCCCTTTCGGCCAGATCATACGCCAACCCGTCCAGCACATCACGGATACGCGACAAGGCGCGGGCGCTTATTCCCAACTGCGCCGCGCCTGCCCCTTCATCCGCGAGATTTTCAAGATTTTGGCGCAGGCGCACCCGTTCATATTTCATATCCCGGTTGGAAGGGTCCTCCAGCCAGTCCTGCCCGGCGGCGCGCAGCGTGGCCACAAGCCGCGCCTTGCGAATACCCAGCAAGGGACGCACAAGCTGCACCCCCTCGCGCCAGCTTGAGGGGCGCATGCCGCAAAGCCCGTCAATGCCGCTCCCCTTCATGAGCCGCATCAAGACGGTCTCGGCCTGATCATCAAGATGATGCGCCACAACCAGCGCCTCGGCGCGCTGAACCCGGCACCAGGCGGTCATCAGCCGGTAGCGCGCCTCGCGTGCCTTAGCCTGAACCCCGCCTTGCGGTTTTACCCCCCGCCAGCGCAAAACATGATGCTCCAGCCCCAGCGCATTGGCCCATATGCCGACCTGCCCGGTTTCGGCAAACGAGCCCTCGCGCAAGCCGTGATCAACGCTCAAAATGCTCAGCGCCACCGGGATCTCAAGCCGCCGCCGCCATCTGCACAGCAGCCACATCAGGGCCACAGAATCGCTACCGCCGGAAACGGCCACGGCAAGATGCCGGTAGGATTTTAAGGGTGCAAAAAGGTCATCGCCTTCATCGGCCGTAACAGGATCAGCAACGCTTTGCCCAGAGTCTTTCATGGTTAGATTGAATCGGCACCGGGCCGGTGCCGTTTAAGCGTGAAAGACTCTAACATCCGGCACGGATCCGCTCGCGGACGGCGCGCTTCTTGAGCGCTTTTGGCGCCCGGGGAAACTTGCGCGACAATTCCGCCAGCGAAGCGCAGCCGGCTTCTTTTTGCCTGAGTTTGAACAAGGTCATGCCCAGCTTCAGCAGGCTCCCCGGCGCCTTGCCGGATTTGGCGTATTTGGTGTATCCGGCCAAGAAGGCGTCGGCAGCCTGGCGGTATTGCCGGCGGGAATAATAACTCTCTCCGAGCCAGTACTGGGCATTGCCCGCCAGTGAAGTGTCGCCGTAAATATCGAGAAATTCCCGGAACGCCTTTTGCGCCCCCACGTAGTCGCGCCGCAGGATCAGGCCATAGGCAAGATCATAGCTTTCCTGCGGGCTCTTTCGGGTTTCAGGCTCAATCAGCGCGCTGTCGGGGTTAAGCTCAAGATTGAGCGCCGAGCCGGGAATGACGCCAAGCGGACGCACCGTTGCCGCCCGCGCCGCATCAAGCGGCCCGTCATCGCGCGCCCCGTAATCAGATGAGCGCGCCGGGTCCGTAGATGTAAAATCGCGCCCGTAGCGGGGCGCGGGCGCAGGAGGCCGGGGCACGGCGCTGCGTTTAACCCGGCCGCGTTTGGCCGCTCCCTTGCCCGGCCTGATATCCTTGAAGCGAAATTCCGTATCCTGCGAGAAACGCTCAAAGCGCTTCTCCATCTGCTCAAGCCGGTAGGCCTGTTCCTCCATTTTGCCCGTCATCTCGCGCAGCCGCGCCTCAAGGCGGTTGATGCGCAGCGTCAGCGCCGCCGCCTCACGCGCGGAAAGCGCCAGTGAGGGCAGGGCCGAAAGCGCAACCATGCCGCCAGCCAGAACGGCAATCAGAAAAAGACGGAATTTGGGAGCGCTTTGCAATTGCCTGATCAGCTCCCCGCCCGGCTTGTCACAACCGTCACCGCCCGCCGGTTCTGCGACCAGCACGAGATATTGTCACAGGTGGCAACCGGACGCTCCTTGCCGAAGGACAAAACCTTCATCCGCGCCGGCGAAACCCCCAGTGAAGCGAGAAAGGCTTTTGTCGCCGAGGCGCGTCTGGCGCCGAGCGCGATATTGTACTCACGCGTTCCGCGCTCATCGGCATGACCCTCGATCCGCACTCTTATGGCGGGATAGGTTTTCAGCCATGCCGCCTGCCGCCGCAAGGTCGCCTTTGCCGTGCCGGTCAGCGTTGTCTGGTCGGTTTCAAAAAACACCCGGTCCCCGACATTGAGATTAAAATCCTCCACACTGCCCGGTTTTGCATTGCCGCTGGCGGAGCTGCTTAATTTGCCCGGATCATTGGTGCACGCGCCAATTCCCAGCATCAGCACCAAGAGGCCGACCCATTTTAAATTTATAATTGCCCGCATCATCGTCTTAAAACCTCTTGTGAAATCGCATTACCGGTTAACAAAACGTATGCTGGTAAAAATACCGACAACAAACATCCCTAACCATTTATTCAAATATGTCAGATTTCCG
Source organism: uncultured Hyphomicrobiales bacterium (assembly GCA_964542565.1). Taxonomy (GTDB): domain Bacteria; phylum Pseudomonadota; class Alphaproteobacteria; order Rhizobiales; family BM303; genus BM303. The sequence goes on from CAZIVB010000088.1 coordinate 5,418, forward strand.
GACAGTTTCAATTCACCAGCGGCGACCAGGCCGGATCTGAAGCAAACCCCGGTGTCTTTACGCGGCGTTCATTATAGCCCGTCAGATCGATCTGATAAAGGCTTGGTCCGCCATTAACACCGCGCGATTCGCGGAAAAACATCAAAACCCGCCCGTTTGGCGCCCATGTCGGCCCTTCATTGTGATAGCCCTCGGTTAAAATCCGCTCGCCCGAACCGTTTGTCCGCATCACCCCGATCAAAAACTTGCCCCCGGTGCGTTTGGTAAAGGCGATAAGATCGCCGCGCGGCGACCAGACGGGGGTTGAATAGCTGCCCTTGCCGAAGCTGATGCGTTTGGGGCCCGAGCCATTGGCGTTCATAACATAAATCTGCTGCCTACCGCCCCGGTCGGATTCAAAAGCCACTTTGCGCCCGTCGGGCGAATAGCTCGGCGCGGTGTCGATAGAGGGCGAGTTGGTCAACCGCGTCCAGCGCCGCGAGCGCAGATCCATCGTATAGATATTGGCGTTGCCGCCCTGTTGCAGCGACAAGATCACCTGCTGGCCGTTTGGCGAAAAACGCGGCGAGAAACTCATACCGGGAAAATCGCCGATCGTCTCGCGCTGGCCGGTTTCGATATTCAGCAGATAGACCCGCGGCCGCCCACCGGCATAGGACATGTAGGTGATTTCCTGCGTCCGGGGCGAAAACCGCGGCGTCAGAACCAGGTCCTTTCCGTTGGTCAGATAGCGCAGATTAAACCCGTCCTGATCCATGATCGTCAGGCGCTTGATGCGCTTGTCCTTGGGGCCGCTTTCACTGATAAAGGCAATCCGCGTATCAAAATAGCCCTTCTCGCCCGTGAGGCGCTGATAGATGGCGTCGGCAATCATATGCGCCACCCGACGCCAGTTTTTCGGCGTGGTGAAAAACTGCAACCCCGTCATCTGTTTTTGCGCCACCACATCCCATAGCCGGAACTCGGCTTTCAGACGCCCGTCCGAGACCCGCCGGATGCGCCCCGTAACCAGCGCCTGGGCATTAATCACCCGCCAGTCGCCAAAACGCGGCGTTTTGCCAAAATCATTGATTTTCTCGATAAAAGCCTTCTTTTCAATCGTCCGGAACAGCCCGGAAGAGCGCAAATCCTGCGCAATCACCGCAGCAATATCCTGGCCGTAGCGGATTTCCTTAGGCGATTTCCCCAGTAAATCCGTAATGGCGACGGGAAGAGGCTCAACCTTGCCCCTTGTGATATCGATCTCGATCAGGGCCAGCGCCCGCGGCAGCGGCAGCGCCCATATGACAAGCGCGAAAGCCCAAAAATATCTGACCGCAAACCATCTCATTTTTGTTTTATACACCATGGGGCTATCTTCCAAACATCTCTCGCGGATCAAAAGTTACATTCACATCGCGCCAGGTCTCGTATTTTTCCGGCGGCAGGGCATAGGGCTGGCAGCGCCGCACCGCCCGGATGGCGCTCTCCGCCGCCACCTGAAACAGCAGATCGGAGCCTGAATTGACCAGCACCGGCGGCCCGGCCAGCGTACCATCGCGCTTGAGCTTCAGCTTCAGGCGGATTTGCAGATCCTGCGCATCCTCCACCCCGATGGGCGGCGACCAGCATTGTGATATCTGCGCCCGCAAGGCGTCAAGCTCCGACATGGTCAGCTTCATATCAACCCCGCTCAGCGCCCCGGGCCGCGGCGGGGCGGGCGCCTCGCCTTCAGCCGCGCGCGCCTCTTCCGGCACCTTGTTGAGCAAGGCGGCGATCTTGTCGGGATTAAACTGGCGCTTGGGCTTGGCCTTGCGCCGCGGCGGTTTGGGCTTGCGCCGCGGCAGCGGCACGGCGGCCAGCCGGGTTTTGGTTTTTTTCACCGCTTTGGGCTTGGGTTCCGGCTTCGGCTCCGCCTTGGGTTTGGGCTTGGGCTTGGGTGCAGGCTCAGGTTCAGGCTTTGGCGGCACCGCCGCCGCTTTGGGCGGCGCGGGCTCGGGCTTTGGCGCCGGTTCGGGCTCGGGAGCAGGTTCAACTTTTTTTGGCAATGCCTTTTGAACCGGCTTGGGTTTGGGCTTTGGTTTTTCCTTTGCGAGCGGTTTTTTGACCGGCTCGGATTTTTTCTGCAATCGGGTAAACTCGGCGATGGTTAAAAGCTCGACCGGCAGGCTTGTCGTTTTGGCCACTTCATAACGCTCGGGCGCGGGCAAGCCGGTTACAGCCGCCAGCAGGATCATGGCGTGAAAAAGCGAAGAGACAAGCAAACCAAGCCGCACTATTTTTCCTCAGATTCCGTAACCAGTCCAATCCGTTTAAACCCCGCCTTGTAGATCGCGCCCATCACTTTCATGACCGCCTGATAATTAACCGTTTTGTCGCCGCGGACAAAAATCCGCTCGTTATAGCCGCTATCGGCAATCGCCAGCAATTTGGGAACAACTTCGTCAAATTCGATTTTGGTATCCTGCAAGAAAATCTGCCCCGCCGCGTCAACTGATATCGTCAGCGGCTCCTTGTCGCCCTGCAACGGCTTGGCGGAGGTCTCCGGCAGATCAATCGGCACCCCGACGGTGAGCAGGGGCGCCGCCACCATAAAAACGATCAGCAGCACCAGCATCACATCCACGAACGGGGTGACATTGATCTCCGCCATGGGCTTGTAGCGCCCGCGCGTTTTGCGCAAGCGCCGCGCATGGCCGCTGGCCTGGGCCGGTGTCATGGCCATCAGCTATCCCCTCTCCTCAAGCTGGCGCGACAATATAGCGATAAACTCATCGGCAAACCCTTCAAGTCTTTGCGCGTGGCGCGAAAGATCGGCGGAGAATTTGTTGTAAAACACCACCGCCGGAATCGCCGCCAGAAGCCCCAGTGCGGTAGCAAACAGCGCCTCGGCAATGCCCGGCGCAACCACCGCCAGATTGGTGGTCTTGCTGGCGGCAATGGCCTGAAACGAGGTCATGATGCCCCAGACGGTGCCGAACAGCCCGACAAAGGGCCCCGTTGCCCCCAGCGAGGCCAGAAACAACAGCCGCCGCTCCATCTTCTCCAGATCGCGGGCAATGGTTACATCCATGACCTTTTCCACCCGCATCTGGATGCCGCCGGCGCTTAAAGCATGTCCCTGCTCCTGCGAGCGCCGCCACTCGCGCATCGCCGCGACAAAAAGCGCCGCCATGGACTGATCGGTAAGATGGGCGTAGCTGGTGTATAAATCCTCCAGCGACTGGCCGGACCAGAACACCTGCTCAAAGCGGGCCGATTGCCGTCTTGCCCTTGCGAACATGATGATTTTTTCAATCACGATCGACCACGACCAGACCGAGGCCAGAATCAGACCGACCACCACCAGCTTGACGACAATATGCGCCTGAAAAAACAGCGCCAATATAGAAATATCGCCGCCCGGCGCACCCAGAGCCGCCGCCATTTCATTCATATCAATAATCCCGTATTGCCCCGGTATCGGGTGAACCTATGTATCTGAAGCCTAAATTTGTTCAAATCGTGACTCGCCATGGAATTCGATTTCATCTGATTCGCACCAAGTTATAGCAAATCCGCCGTTCTCTGAACCCTTGACTTGCCGGAATTGACAAATCCGCGTTATAGCTTGGTGCGTTAAATCGGCCCCGGCCACTTGCGGCAAATCAGCGACAAGATCCCAATCAATGAATTTTATCCGGTTTATCAAACTCTTTGCCCCCGATCAGGGCCATATTTCCATCCGCGAAAAGGCGCTTTCGGCACTGGCCGCGTTCATCGGCATCGGTCTTGTCATGGCGGCCAGCATGATCTGGCTGGCGCCAAATGAATTGCCGTGGATTGTCGCCTCCATGGGCGCCTCGGCGGTGCTGCTCTTTGCCGTCCCCATGGGGACACTCTCCCAGCCCTGGGCCTTTGCCGGCGGCCATATGATCTCGGGCTTTATCGGCGTCACGGTGGCCATGCTGCTGCCCGATCACATCTTGACCGCCGCCGCGCTGGCCGTCTCGCTGGCCATATTCACCATGTATGTCACCCATTGCCTGCATCCGCCCGGCGGCGCAACGGCGCTGAGCGCGGTTATGGGCGGCGCCCAGATTCACGCTCTTGGCTATGCCTATCTCATCACCCCCGTTCTGGTGAATGTCGCCGTCATGCTCGCCTGGGCGCTAATCGTCAATAATCTGCTGCCCAACCGCGCCTATCCATCGGGGCTTGCTATGTGGCGCGAGAAGAAAAACAGGCCGGTTGGCGATGACAAGGCGGATATCAACATCACCATCAGCCGCGACGATCTTGAATTTGCCTTGCGGGAGATGGATGAATTTCTTGATGTCTCCGAGGATGATCTGACAAAAATCTTCGCCATTTCCACCGAACATGCAAGGCGCAAA
>CAZIVB010000089.1:0-9764 GCA_964542565.1 uncultured Hyphomicrobiales bacterium
ATTTGGTAAGAGCAGGGCCATGCCGAATCAGATTAAACACGGCAGGCTCCAGCGCGCGGCGGTATGATTTTGGTTGCCTTCGGAGCCAAATTCTCTGCATACTCTTTTTTCAGGACATATCCGTCAACCCGCCAGACGATGCCGGGTTTGAAATGTTGAATCCATCTTCTGGGTCCCGGGACGGTGATTGTGCATTGAGGCTTAAACTCAAAAGGAGAATTAGGCATGAAGTCCATTTTTCAAAATATAGTATTTGGGATTACCGCAGCCGCCATAGGCTTTGTTGGCAGTGTATCGGCGGTTGTTGCCGCGTTTCCGGAAAAGCCGATCACCATACTCGCCTATATGAAACCGGGCGGGGCGGCGGATATTGATTCGCGCAAATTCGCCATCATTGCCGAGCGGCTCACGGGGGCCAAATTTGTGGTCAAGAACAAGACCGGTGCGGGCGGAATTATTGCCATGAAATATGTGCTTGAGCAGCCCGCCGACGGCTATCTGCTCATGGCGACAACCAAATCGCAGGTGTATAAAATCGTCACCGCGAAAAGCGACATCAATGTCGAGGATTTTGACTGGCTGGCTATGAACCAGCATGATCCGGAAGCCATTATCACCAACAGGGAGTTGAAGGTGAACACCTGGGCGCAGATTGTTGCCGACGCCAAGGCGAGGGGGGCGAAGGGCAAGCGCCAGATCTGGGTCGGGCCGGCGGCCGGCGGGCTTGATCATGTCATGGCGATGAAGACATGGGCGGCGGCGGGCATTAACCCCAAACATGTCAAATATATCCCGTTCAAGGGCGGAAAGAGGGCAATTATTGAATTGCTTGGCGGCCGCGGTTTTGTTTATGTCGGCAATCCGCGCGACACGCTGGGGCAGCCCAAGCTGAAAGTCGCGGCGCTGTCGCGCAAAACGCGTCTGGCCAGTTTTCCCGATGCGCCGACATTCGGCGAGTTGGGGGTTAAAAACCTTGATTCTGAAATTATGTGGCGCGGCTTTGCTATCAAGGCGGGCATTCCCAAGGAGGTGACCAAATTCTGGGATGATCTGTTTGCCAGGGTCAGCACCGATCCTGAATGGGTGGCGCATGTCAAGAAGTCGAGTATTGATCCGGTTTATCTCAGCCATGAAGCGTTTCTCAAGGTTGTAAAAACCGATATGGAAGAGGTGAGGGTCTGGGCGAAAAAGGCAGGTATTCTGAAGTAGTTGCAAAGCTGCTTCCGTTGCATTTGCGCCGGTCAGGACAGCTGCATTCAGGTGATCGCGCCTGAATGCAGGCTGGTTCTGCGCGGATGAGGATCGAAGGGAGGCCGGATGAGCGAAGAGATGAAAACCGCGGATCGGCAGGTCTTGGCGGAACAGGCGCCGGAGAAGGACCCGGAGCGCTATATCGGCAATCTTTTACTGCCCATTGTTGTTCTTGCCCTGGCGGCGGTCTTTTTTGTCCAGACGCTGGGTTTTCCCGGTGGCGGCGAGGATGTCGGACCTGCCGGGGTGCCTTATCTGTGGATTGGTTTCAGCGCCTTTTTTTGTGTGATTCTGATTGTTCAGGCTATTTTGCGCAAGCTTCCGCCCGACCCGAAACCGGGCCGGATCGGCTTTGTCATCCTGTTTGCCGGCTGGCTGGCCGTCTATCTGGCGGCGATTGAAAACATCGGATATTACACCAGCACGTTTGTTTTTCTGCTGGTGTCCATGTATGTCCTGACCTACCGGCATTACGCGATTATGCTCGGCGTGACCATCAGCTGGCTTGTCTTTGCCTATATTGTTTTCGCCAAAGTGCTCTATATCCAGCTGCCCACGGGACCGCTGACGCGCATGTTTCTCGGCTGATTCGGGCGCGGAGCTTTGGCGGGAGACTTTTCAGGGGCGCTTTATTTCTTGTTTTCCTTGATGATGCGCTTGGCGATAAGAAGGCTGTGGGCGCCGGAGCGGATACTGTCCTCGACAACGCTTTCCTCGTAATCGTCATCCTCGGATTCATCAAGAATTTCGAGCATTCTTTTCAGGTCGGGCGTAATCTTTTTGATGATTTTGCGGATTTCCTTGGAGGGTAATTCTTTCTTGCTCATGGTCCGTTTCCTTTCCCCGCCCATTTTACGGGAAGGCCATTTTTCATTGTATTATAATGTTGGACATATTGACTCATTTGTATAGGGTTAGTTTTCAAAACGTGGCGATATACCGCGCCGCAAGCTTATATGTGCTGCTTTGAGTTGCCGCAGCACCAAAGAAGCAAAAGCTTCGGGAGGTAATATGCTGCTCAAGAAACGTCCGGCGCTGTTTGGCAAGACCAAACGGCTCGAAGCGCAGTTCGATGATTTCATGGACCGGATTATCGAGGCCAGCCTGATTTTCGAGCGCGCTTTCAAGTCTTATCTGCGTGACGGTTTTACGGAGGATTTCTCCGAAGCCGTCGAGGAGGTCAGCCAGCTTGAAACCCGCAATGACGAGCTGAAAAAAGAGATTGAGACGCGGCTTTACGAGCAGACCCTGATTCCGGATTTGCGCGGCGATGTGCTGAGTTTGATCGAAGGGCTTGACGGCATTATCAATCTGTATCAGTCCAACTGTTTCCGCATCGCCAGCGAAAGGCCGGATATTCCGCCGCGCTATCACAAGGATTTCAAGGCGCTGGGCAAGACATCGACGCATTGTGTTGATTCGCTGATCATGGCCTCGCGGGCGTTTTTCACCAATATCGAGGCGGTGCGCGATCACAATGTAAAGGTGATGTTCTTCGAGACCGAAGCCGACAAGATTTGCACCCGCCTGAAAACAAGGATTTTTGCCTCCGATCTGCCGCTCGAACACAAATTGCATCTGCGTTATTTCTGCGACCGGGTTGAAGATGCCTCCAACCGGGCCGAGGATGTGGCGGACAATCTGGCTATCTACACCCTGAAACGCTCGGTCTGAGCGGTATTTCAGGATGGATTTCACAGTTCTCATATTTCTCACAAGCGGTTTGTTTCTCGGCTGGTCGCTGGGCGCGAATGATGCGGCGAATGTGTTCGGCACCGCGGTCGGCACCCGCATGGTGCGCTTCACGACGGCGGCGGTTGTTTGCAGCATTTTTATTGTTCTTGGCTCGGTGCTCAGCGGTGCCGGCGCGGCCCATACCCTGGGCAAGCTCGGCTCGATCAACGCCCTGGCGGGCTCGTTCATGGCGGCTCTGGCGGCGGCGCTGACCGTTTACGCCATGACCAAGCTTGAATTGCCGGTATCGACAAGCCAGGCGATTGTCGGCGCGATTATAGGCTGGAATTTATTCAGCGGTTCGGTAACGGATGTCAAGGCGCTGACCAAGATTCTCGCCACCTGGGTGGCCTGCCCGCTTCTCGCCGCCCTGATTGCGATGCCGATTTATATCGGGGTGCAGCGCTTTCTCGCCAAGGCCAAGCTGCATATCCTGCGGCGCGATATCTATACCCGCATCGCGCTTGTTCTGGCGGGCGCTTTTGGCTCCTATTCGCTTGGCGCCAATAATATCGCCAATGTGATGGGGGTGTTTGTTCCCGCCTCGCCCTTTACCGATTTTACCGTGGCGGACGCGTTCACGATTACCGGCATTCAGCAGCTTTTTCTTCTTGGCGCCCTGGCCATTGCGGTCGGCGTGTTCACCTATTCAAAACGGGTTATGCTCACGGTCGGCGGCGGGCTGATGCCGCTCTCGCCCATCGCCGCCTGGGTGGTGGTGATTTCCCACTCCATCGTCTTGACCCTGTTTGCCTCTGAAGGGCTTGAGCATTTTCTCGCCAGTAACGGCCTGCCCACCATTCCGCTGGTGCCGGTATCAAGCTCCCAGGCGGTGGTCGGCGCGGTGATCGGGATCGGATTGCTGAAAGGCGGGCGCAATATCAAATGGCGGGTTCTGGGCAATATTTCCATGGGCTGGATCACGACGCCGGTGATTTCGGCGGTTCTTTGCTTTTTCTCGCTGTTTTTCCTGCAAAATGTGTTTAACCAGAAGGTTTACACCGAAGTTCATTACGCGCTCTCGCCCAAGGTGATGAATCATCTTGTGGAGCGCTCTTTTCCGGTGGAAGATTTAAGCTCTCTCAGGGGCAGGGATTTCACCTCCGCCCGCGCCTTCCTCAAGGCGATCGGCGAGCGGACCTATCTGACCGGGCATCAGGAAAGGAAAATTCTTGAATTTGCCGAGGTTGCCAAGCTCTATATCGATCCGAAAAAAGTGCAGCAGCTTAAAGCGGACTGGTTGAGCCAGGGGCAGCTTTTGGCCCTGCGCGAGCTGGAAGGGCGCCGCTTCGGGTTCAAATGGGCCCTGGCCGATGCGCTTGAAAAATTGAGTGTTGATTGGCGCCAACGTCCTGATAAGATCGAAAACAAGACCTATAACAAACAGATCAAGGCCAAGCTGGATTACCTCTACCGATTATTTTCCCGCAAGGAGTGAGCATCCGCTGTAAGGGGCGTCCGCGAAAATGGAAATACTCGACAGTCTGATTTTTGGGTTCGGCACATTGCTGGGCTGGAAGCCCATTCTGGTCATTATTGCCGGGGTGATTGTCGGGATCATGGTAGGGGCGATGCCGGGGCTCTCGCCCTCAACCGGGGTGGCGCTTCTGGTGCCGTTCAGCTATACGATGTCGCCGGCGCTTGCGGTTATCCTGCTGGTTTCGATCTATATTTCATCCAATTACGGCGGCTCGATAACCGCTGTCCTGATCAATACCCCGGGCACGCCCGCCGCGGCGGCAACCGCCCTGGACGGTTTTCCCATGACCTTGAAGGGCAAGGCGGGCAAGGGGCTGGGCATGTCGCTGATCGCCTCGACGCTGGGGGGCATATTCGGCACCATTATCCTGATCGCCTTTGCCATTCCGCTCGCCCGGCTGGCGATCGGTTTTCATCCGGCGGATTATTTCGCCCTCGCCATTTTCGGCCTGACCACCGTCGGCTCGCTCGGCGGCGGCAATGTCGCCAAGGCCATGGTCGCGGTTTTGTTCGGTCTGATGGTCAATACGGTGGGGCTTGATCCCATATCGGGCGTCTCGCGTTTCACCTTCGGGATTGATGCGCTTTATGACGGGTTCAGCCTGATCCCGGCTCTGATCGGCCTGTTTGCGCTTTCCGTTGTTTTCACCGCCTTTGAGAAGGGCAAGCTGAGCAAGCGTATGGTGGATACGCTCGGCGGCAGTTTCCCGACTTTTGCCGAAACCTGGAAAGTCAAGATGACGATCGCGCGCTCGTCAATTCTGGGTACGGTTATCGGCATTTTCCCCGGTGCGGGGGCAACCATCGCCTCTTTCATCAGCTACAATATCGCCCAGCGCAGCAGCAAAAATCCCGAACGTTTCGGCAAGGGCGCCATGGACGGGGTGGCGGCTTCGGAGGCGGCCAATTCAAGCTCTGTCGGCGGGGCGCTGATCCCGCTGCTGGCGCTGGGAATTCCGGGCAGCGCCACCGATGCGGTTCTGATCGGGGCGTTGCAATTGCACGATATCACTCCCGGCCCGCTGCTTTTCGAGAGCCATCCGGAGATTGTTTACGGCATTTTCGCCTCTCTCATCGTCGCCAACGCCATGATGCTGTTTCTCGGCCTGTTCGGGGTGCGGTTCTTCGCCAAGGTTGTCGAGGTTCCGCCAGCCATTTTATACCCGATGATCCTGGCGATCTCGCTGATCGGCAGTTACGCGGTGCGCTCATCCTTCTTTGATGTCGGCGCCTGCTTCGCCTTTGGCATTGTCGGCTGGATATTCAAACGCTACGGCTATCCGGTGGCGCCGATTGTGCTGGGCATTGTGCTGGGCTCGCTGCTGGAGGAAAACTTCCGCCGCGCCGTCATGATGGACGGGCCGATGGTGTTTTTCACCCAGCCGCTTTCCGCCGTCATGCTCAGCGTGGCCGCCCTGTTGTTCGTATGGCCGATGTATAAAAGCTTCAAGGCCCGCCGCAAGGACGCTGCGAAGCCGTGAGCACCGGGTGCTCACGGCTTGAAAAAGGGGGCGGGCGGCGTTTTACCACTGCGTATAGGGATGGGCGATCAGATTGGAGTTGAAATAGCGCGGATCATCGGCGATTTCCTCACCGATCCAGCCGGGCTTGTCGAAGGCCTGGTCCTCGCTTTCAAGCTCCACCTCGGCAACGATCAGCCCTTCATTGACGCCGCCAAATTCGTCAATCTCCCAGATCAGGCCCGCATGGGCGATCTTGTAGCGGTTTTTCTCGATAATGGGCTGCTCGCATAAATCATCCAGCATCTCATTGGCGTCAGCGGCGGGGATTTCATATTCATATTCAACCCGCGTGGCGCCGGTGGTGAGGCCCTTGACGGTCAAATACCCCTTGTCGTCAATTGTGCGCACCCGCACCGTGCGTTCCTTGACGGTTGAAAGATAGCCCTGACGATAGGCGGTGCCCTTTGCCAGTTGCCGCCAGGCCTCGCCGCTGACGAGAAATTTACGTTCGATTTCCTTGGCCATTGTTTAATTCCTCAAGCTTCAAATCCAGCCGCAACGTGATGAATTCACAGTGCGCCGGCTTAATCGGGGAGCGGTTCCATGCCGATAACGCGCTTGATGGCGCGCAGATAATTGACGTTTTCATATTCATCCAGACCCAGCATTTCTTTCGCCTTGAGAATGGCGGGGATATCCACCGATTCCACCGCCACGGTCTGAAGTCCGGCGCCGTTGATTTCAATCTCGGCATGTTCGGCAATGCATTCATTGACGGTAAAGGCAAAGCGGCGCTTGAAGACGCGCACCGCCGAGAGCTGCGGCTGGGGGGTGATCACTTCATCGAGATATTGCCGCAAGGTGTAACTCTCGCGCTCCAGGGGCGGCATTTCAACGCCAAAGGCGGGGAAGACATCCGCCTCAAGCCGGGAAGCTTGCATGGGGAACTCACCCTTCATGCGCGGGTTCCATTGCTCAAGCCCCTCGCGCTTTGTGATGAAGACCTTGATATCCATGAGTTTATCACGGATTTTGGTGTTGTTTTCATTGTTTTGCGCCGAAACAATATAGATTTCATCGCTCTCGCGTATTCCCGCGCAGGCGGAGAGCCGCCGCATTTTTTCCTCGACCATGCCGAAGTTTTTTGCCCAGGTGCGGAATTCAAAACGGGGTTTTATTTCATTCATGATTGTAACTCCTGAAAAGGATGCGCGCGGCAAAGATTTAACCGCTCCGTTCAGTCCCTTCATCCTAGATGGGAATAGCCGCCAAGTCCACTGATCCCGGGCAGATTGGAGCCACGCCAATAAAGATCAACCCATAGGCAGTTAAACGCCGTCATTGAATACGAATAATACCCGCCGCTCCGGTTTTGGGGGCTTGCGCACTGGACTAAAGGCGGCGGGATTGATAGTTGTTGTTATCAGCGTTGCGCAATGTCCGAGGCAGGTGACGGGGGCGGATATCATGAGCACTACCGGCAAGGAACAGCCTGTTCTGGTTGCGGTGGATTTTTCGCCGGATTCAGAGGCTGCCCTTTTGTGGGCCTGTGATTATGCAAGGCTGGTGGGCGCGCCCCTCGCCGTGCTGCATGTGGTTCACGATCCGGCGGATGCGCCGGGATTTTATCACCGGGGCGAGTTTGACTGGTCACGTCCGATGTCGGATATGGCGACGCAGCTCTTCGACGCTTTTCTTGCGGATATGAGAGCGCGGCACTCCGAAATTGCCGCTCTGGCGGATTTGCGCCGGATCCAGGTCAAGGGCCTGCCCGCCAGCCGTATTGTCGAGGTTGCCGAGAAGGAAGAGGCAAGGCTGATTGTCACCGGCAGCCGGGGGCGGACGGGGTTGCCCCATATCCTGCTCGGTTCGGTGGCTGAACGGGTGGTGCAGACCTCGCGCCAGCCGGTCACGGTGGTCAAGGCCGCTGCGCAAAAGGATGCATCGTGAGCAACCCCTTCGCGGAAACGGAATTGTGGTTCGGGCTGTTTGGCGGTCTGGCGCTCTTCTTGTTCGGCATGGATATCATGACGCGCTCTTTGAAGCGCGCCGCGGGGGAGTATTTAAAGACATTGCTGGCGCGCCTGACCCGCAACCGCTTTATCGCCGCGGCGATGGGGGCGTTTGTGACCTCCATCATCCAGTCTTCATCGGTCACCACGGTTATTCTGGTCGGCTTTATCTCGGCCGGTCTGCTGTCCATGGGGCAAAGCGTTGCGGTGATCATGGGGGCCAATATCGGCACCACGATCACGGCGCAAATTCTGGCCTTCAAGGTCACAACCCTGGCCCTGCCGATCATTACCATCGGTTTTCTGGTGTCTTTTATCGCCAAACGCGACGAGTGGCGGCAATACGGCCTCATGGTGCTGGGGCTGGGGCTGGTGTTTTACGGCATGTCGGTGATGAGCGGCGCGGTAAAACCGCTGCGTTCCTATGAGCCGTTCATCGCCTTTATGACCACGCTTGACCATCCGCTTCTGGCGGCGCTTGCCGGGGCCGCCTTTACCGCCATTATCCAGTCCTCTTCGGCAACCACCGGGATTTTGATTGTCATGGCGGGGCAGGGGCTGATCGGGCTGGAGCCGGCCATCGCCATTGCCCTTGGCGCCAATATCGGCACCTGCATCACCGCCGGGCTGGCCTCCATCGGCAAGCCGCGCGAGGCGGTGCGGGCGGCGGCGGTGCATACCTTGTTCAATGTGGCCGGGGTTTTGTTGTGGATTGCCTTTGTTCCGCAGCTGGCGGAGCTGGCCCGGGCGATATCTCCGGCGCATGAGGCCCTGACGGGGGCGGAGCGCCTGGCCGCCGATGCGCCGCGCCAGATTGCCAATGTTCATACCTTCTTTAACGTTATCAACACCTTTGTCTTTATCGGCTTTACCACCCAGATTGCCCGTTTTGTCGAGTGGCTGATCCCGGACCGGCCCTTGAGCAAGGAAGAGGCGCTGGCGCCGCTATATCTTGATGAGGTATTGCTGATGACGCCCTCGATCGCGCTTGCCGCCACCCGGCGCGAGATTGTCCGTCTGGGCGAATGGGTGCGCGATATGCTCAATGACGTGCTGCCGGCGGTGATCTCGAGAAAACGCGGCGTTCTCGAGGCCATTGCCAGAAAAGACAAGGCGGTGGACAATCTGCACCGCGAAATTGTCGGCTATCTTGCCAAGATCAGCACGGGAGATCTTTCGGCGGCCGAAACCGATGAGTTGATGGAGCTGATCGAGATCGCCAATGATCTGGAATATGTCGCCGACCGCACGGCGGCCGATATTGTCACCTCGGCGCGCAAATCCCTCTCCGAGGGGGTTGTCATCAGCGAAAAAACGGCGGCGATCATCTCAAAGTTTCACGCCGAAATCGTCAAGGCGCTGAGCCGGACCTTGCAGGCGGTTGCCGGGCGCGATTATGAACTGGCGTCGAAAGTGCGCTCCAAAAAGGAATATGTCGCCAGCATGAAACGCCGGATCGCCACCCATGAGGTCAAGCGCCTGACGGCGGATGCGCCCAACCGGCTGGTGACCTATGCGCGCGAGATCGAGACGGTTGAACTCCTTGACGGAATTTTCAAAATCATCCGCCGCATCGCCAGGACGCAGGAAACAAGGGCTGAAATGCCGGAGCCTGAAGAGGCCTGATTTGCAGGTTTCGCCGATCGTACCGGCAGCATTGAGATGAGCCTATGCCTCCCTGTCATACCGGTGAAAGCCGGTATGACGTGATGAGGGGTGGCATGGGGCACCAATGCAGCCGGTATAGCCAGTCCGTGATTAATCGGCCCTAGCCGTTCAGGATGCGGTATTGCTCTTCATATTCGCGCTTGTCGATCTCGCCGCG
>CAZIVB010000090.1:0-9647 GCA_964542565.1 uncultured Hyphomicrobiales bacterium
GCTTGATTTGAGGATCATGCACGGGCAGGCCGTAATGCGCGGATCACAACACGCCCTTGTTGTTGTGGATATGCCATTTGGTTCCTATGAGGAAAGCCCGTCTGTCGCATTTCGCAATGCGGCCAAAGTCATGAAGCAGACCGGCTGCGGCGCCATCAAGCTCGAAGGCGGCGCGCGCATGGCTGAAACCATAACATTTCTCACCGAGCGCGGCATACCGGTCATGGCCCATATCGGCCTGACGCCGCAATCCTTTCACGTTATGGGCGGCTTCAAAACCCAGGGGCGCGAGAAAGAGGCCTGGAAAAGCCTTGAGGACGATGCCCGTCAGGTCACCCGGGCCGGGGCCTTTGCCGTGGTTCTGGAAGCCATGGCCGAGCCCCTTGCCGCCCGTATCACCCGCGAGATTGCCATTCCCACCATCGGCATCGGCGCATCCGCCGTTTGTGATGGTCAGATTCTGGTGCTTGAGGACATGCTCGGCCTTTCGCCGCGCGTGCCCAAATTCGTCCGTAAATTCGCCCGTTTGAAAGAACAGATCGAAGCTGCGGCGCGCGAATATGGCGATGCGGTCAGGGATCGCAGTTTTCCGGCGATTGAACACACTTACGCCATGAAAGACGAATAGCTGTACGCCAAGACATATCCGGTTTGCCTTGGCGGCTTGCCTGCGATATGTTACGCGATCATTTTAAGAGCTTAACCCCCCTTCAGGAGCGAAGTGAATTGAGCGAAGAAACAATTTTCCGCGAAGTCGATGACGAAGTCCGCCAGGAAGAGCTGAAAAAGCTCTGGAACAAATATGGCAATCTCATCATCGCGGCGGCGGTCGTGATCGTGCTGGCCGTTGCGGGCATGAAGGGCTGGAAAGCCTGGAACAAGTCACGCATCGAGGCCTCCGGCGCCGATTTTGCCGCGGCGCTTGAACTTGCCAATGCCGGCAAGATTTCCCAGGCGGAAGAAAAGCTCAAGAGCCTGGCAAGCTCGGGCACCGGCGGCTATAAAACTCTGGCGCGCATAAAAGCGGCTGATCTCATCACCAGGGACAAGGCGGCAAAGGTCGCCGCCTTCGACGCCATTGCAAGAGATACCGCCAATGACAAGAACCTGCGCCAGCTTGCCCGCATCCGGGCCGCCTTTTTAAGGGTCGATGATGCCGATAAGGGGGAAATGGAAAACCGCCTGAAAGGCCTGAACGATCCGCTGAGCCCGTGGCGGCATACGGCGCGCGAGTTGATGGGGCTGCACGCCTGGAAGCGGGGAGATTATAACAAGGCCAATGAGTTTTTCGGTCAGATTCTCGCCGACACTGCCAGCCCCCGCGATATCCGCCAGCGCGCGGCGCAGATGCGCGATCTGATAGCGCCGCATCTGAACGGCAAAACGGCGTCCAAATAACCTGGATTGACGAGCCAGAGGGTAGCAAAACATGCGTCTGACAAAGCGCCGGATAACCGGAGCCGTGCTTTTGGGCCTCAGTATGACGCTTGCGGGCTGCGGCGGCATCAACGAGATGTTCTACGGCGAAAAGGACGGTCCGCCGCTTGAGGGCGAACGCGAGACGATTATTGTCGAAACCGACCCGCTTGCCAAGGAACAAGGTATCGGCGGTGTCTCCATTCCCGCGGCCCATGTCAACGCCAACTGGTCCCAGCCTGGCGGCGTGGCCTCAAATGCCCCGGGCCATCTGGCCGCCGGGACGGCTCTGAACCGCATCTGGAGCGTCGATGCGGGGGTTGGCTCATCGGGCGCCGGGCGTCTGACGGCCAGCCCGGTGATTGATAGCGGGCGTATTTACGTCATTGACGCCAAGGCCAATGTTTCCGCCTATACCGCCTCGGGCGGCAAGCGGCTGTGGCGGGTCGGCCTCAAGCCCAAGGGCGAGTCGGCCTCCGAAGGCTATGGCGGCGGGGTTGCCGCCAGTGGCGGGCGGCTTTTCGCCACCACCGGGTTTGGCACCGTGGCCGCGCTTGACGCCGCCACCGGGCGCCGGTTATGGACAAAAAAGCTCGGCTCGCCCATACGCTCGTCGCCTACCGTTTCGGGCGGCAAGGTTTATCTTGTTACCGTGGATAACCGGATATTCAGCCTCTCCGCCGCGGATGGCGAGGTTGTGTGGGATTTTCGCCGCTACGCCGAATCCGCCGGGGTTCTGGGCTCGCCCTCACCGGCGGTTTCGGGCGCAAATGTGGTTGCGCCTTATAGCTCGGGCGAGATCATCGCCTTTAATACCGAAACCGGCAAACCGGTCTGGGCCGATTCGTTTTCGCGCACCCAGCGCATGTCGCCGCTGGCCAAACTCAGTTCCATCTCCGGCCGTCCGGTTATCGACCGGGGTTTTGTCTATGCGATTTCCCATTCCGGCCGCACCGGAGCCGTTAACCTGAAAACCGGTGAGCGCGTATGGGCGCGCAATATCGGCGGCACCCAGACGCCGTGGGTTGCGGGCAATACCGTCTTCATCGTCTCGCTTGAAGGCAAGCTTTACGCACTCGATCGCGGCACCGGCAAGCTGCGCTGGTCACAGAATCTGAACAAGGCGGCCGAGAAGGAGCCAAAAAAGAAAAAAGGCCTTTTTGGCAACAAGCAAAAAGCCACCGTTTTGTGGAGCGGTCCGGTTCTGGCCGGCGGGCGGCTTCTGCTGGTTTCTTCTGACGGGCGTCTGGTGACGGTCTCGCCGCAAAGCGGCACTATCACCGGCGGCCGCAATCTGGGCGGCAAATATCTTATCCCCCCCGTTGTTGCGAACGGCATTGTTTATGTCTTTGCCAACAGCGCCAGACTGACGGCGCTGCGCTAGGAATCTTTCATGAGTTTTACCCTCGCCATCATCGGCCGACCCAATGTCGGGAAATCGACCCTGTTCAACCGCCTGGCCGGCAAGCGTCTGGCGCTGGTTGACGATCTGCCCGGCGTCACCCGCGACCGGCGCGAGACCGATGCCTCGCTGGGCGATCTCAAATTCCGTCTGGTGGACACCGCCGGGCTGGAAGAGGTTGACGACAAATCCCTGGAAGGGCGCATGCAGGCCCAGTCCGAGGCCGCTATTGCCGAGGCCGATATCTGTCTGTTTCTCACCGATGCGCGCGCCGGGATTACGCCGGTGGACAAGCATTTTGCCGATCTGATGCGCAAAAGCGGCAAGCCGGTGATCCTGATTGCCAATAAATGCGAGGGTAATGTCGGCGAGGCGGGGGCGCTGGAAGCCTATGAGCTGGGCCTTGGCGACCCGATCGCCTTTTCCGCCGAACACGGCATCGGCACTTCCGATCTCTATCAGGCCCTGCTTGCGTTTACGCAGGGCTTTGAGGATTTCGAGGAACCTGACGAGGGTAAGGAACACCCCTTGCGCATCGCGGTTCTGGGGCGGCCCAATGCAGGCAAATCCACCCTGATCAACCAGCTTCTGGGCGAGGAGCGCCTGCTTACCGGGCCTGAAGCGGGCATCACCCGCGATTCCATTTCCGTTGACTGGCAATGGCAGGGCAAGGCGCTCACCTTGTGGGATACCGCCGGTTTGCGCAAAAGGGCGCGGGTGACCAAAAAGCTTGAGAAACTCTCTGTCGCCGACGCCCTGCGCGCGGTTAAATTCGCCGAGGTTGTGGTTCTGCTGCTCGATGCGACCTGCCCGTTTGAAAAACAGGATTTGCATCTGGCCGATCTCGTGGCGCGCGAGGGCCGCGCCATGGTGATCGCCATCAATAAATGGGACCGGGTTGAGGACAAGCCCGCCTTGTGGCGTGAGCTGCGCGAGAAAATCGCCCGCCTGCTGCCGCAATGGCGCGGTGTGCCGCTCATCGGCATTACCGCCCTGACCGGCAAGGGCTTGCAGGATCTCATGCCCGCCGTGATGAAGGTTTACGGCGAATGGAACACCCGCGTTTCCACCGGCGAGCTCAATCGCTGGTTTGATTTTGTGAAAGAGCGCCATCCCCCGCCCGCCGTACAAGGAAGGCGCATCCGCCTGCGCTATGTCACCCAGGCCCGAAGCCGCCCGCCGACCTTCATCGCTTTTGGCACCAGGCTCGATGCGCTGCCAAAAAGCTATGAGCGCTACCTGATCAACGATCTGCGCGAGGCTTTCAACCTCAAGGCCACCCCGATCCGCTTCCAGTTCCGCCAGGGCAAAAACCCGTATGTGAAAAGCTAAAACCGTCCGAACATATCAATCACTTCAATTTTTCCGGCGGCGTTGAGCGTGTGCATGCCCAGCAAGTCCCGCTGCCCGTCAGGAGCAAGATAGCGCACATCGTCTTGCGCAAAGCCCTCATCATCAAGCTGCGAAATCCGCGCCAGCGCCAGCCCCGAGCCGTAACCGCGCGAGCAATCCTGCGCCGGTCGCCACAGCGCCCCGTTACGGGTAAACAGCGCCCCGCCGGGCCGGGCGCAGCGCGCATCGCACAGCACCGGATTGGCGTCATGAGGCCGCCACTCCCCCATAAGACCGGAGGCCGAAAACAGGCTTAAAGCGTCCCAGCTTGAGCTGTTGAACACCCGTGTCGCCGCAAACAGCCACAGGCGATTTTCAGCGATATGCAAAGTGGCATCGTCAAGCCGAATGCCGCTTAAAAGCTCACGCTCCAGCACCCATTGATCCGGGAACGGCGCGGCGCGGTAAAGCTCAAGCGTCCTGTTGCCGGAGCTTTCCGGGATCATCCAGATTTCCCCCTCATGGGCAAAAACAAACGGGTAGGAAAGGTGCCAGGGCCGCTCCAGCACCGGTTTTGCGGGCGAGGTCCGCCCATCCGCCTCAATGGTAAACACCGAGATCAGGCCGCGCCGGGTGGCATAGGGATATTCCTCGCAAAACACATAGGTTTTGCCCGCGTGAGGAAAAACAAACGGATCGGCGAAATAGCGCTGCCCGTCATCGCCAAAACGGGTGAAATCATCCGGCGAAACACACAAGGTCTCATAGGCCGCATCCCCGCTCACCCGCCGCCAGCCAACCGCCCAGCGCGGCGCATCAACACTCAGGCGCCTCAACCGCGCGCTGATTTTATGGCTTAAAGTCGCCAGCCCGAACCGGGCGGAGGCCGCGCCAAAATTTCCGCTCGGTTCCTGCGGGGGGGGACGGGCTTTGCCATCGCTCCCCCCTTTTATGAATTGCAGCAAAAGCCCGGCCATGCGCGAAAAAACCTGATCGAGCCCGCGGACAAGCACAAGCGGTTCTTCATTGGCGCTCAGGCCCAGTCGGAAATATTCCCCGCCCGCAAACAGGCCCAACTCCGGCAGCTTGTGATCAAGAAGAGCCGACACCGCCCCCATCTCGCCCCTGATGCCATCAAAAGACGGGGTCAGGAGGGCCATATTGCCCGGCGCATCAAAACCGCCGGAAAAATCAATCGTCAGATCAAAATTGCTATCGGAGCTTGATGATAAAATCTGAAGGCCATCCACCGGCAGGAGATCGCAAGCCCGTTCAGCTCCATCGCCATAGAGCAGCTTTTCCAGAACCAGCAAAAGACGCAATCCGGCGGGAAGGGCAGGGGGCTTCTCTACCAGACGAAATTCAACATTAAAATCCTTGGCAAGCGCCTCCAGCACCCATTTCTGCCAGCGCCAGAACCGCGCCGGGTTGATCAGAACCAGAATTTGTTTTTTCGCCATGGATTGAGCTTGCCCGATATTGCTGGCCCGCGTTGCGGTTTCACGATAATGCAGATAGGTTGATAAATCTTGTCACTTCGAGCGTTATATGAAAACCGGCGACCTTAAACCCACCCCCAGACGCAAACTGCTGTTCTATCTGCCCGGCCTTGTGGATGGCGGGGCGGAGCGGGTCTGGGCGCTGCTGGCGTCGTATTTTACGCGGGCGGGCGATGAGGTCATTCTGGCGGTTGATTTTGCGGCAAGGGAAAATGCGCCCCGGCTTGATGAGGGCGTAAAGCTGGCGCATCTGGGGCAGGGGCATCTGGTCAATATCCGGCAACTGGCGGCGCTGATAAAGCGTGAGCGGCCTGATATCATGCTCTCGGCCATTGGCGGCTCAAATGTCAAAATGCTTGTGGCGCGGGCGCTCGCGCGCAGCGGCGTTCCGGCCATCATCGCGTATCACGGCTTTGAGGAATACCGCACCGGGCGCTTGAGCCGGCTCTCCTATGTAAGCCTGCCCCTGCTCAGCCGCATGGCGGCGCGCACCCTCGCGGTGTCCAACGGTCTGAGAGACAATCTCATAACCCGGTGGCGCGCGCTGGAGAGCCGGACATTGCGGATTTACAACCCCGTCGATATTGAATCTGGAAATCTCGAAATCTCGAAAACAGAGCTTGCGGCAAGGCAAAACCTGATCCTTGCCGTGGGCCGGTTATCAACAGAAAAAAACTTCGCTCTGCTCATCGAGGCAGCGGCATGCATGGCGGATAAAGCGGTCCGAATCATCATACTGGGCGAAGGGCCCGAGCGCGCCCGTTTGCAGGCGCAAATTACCCGGCTTGGGCTGGAGCCGAGGATATCCATGCCCGGATATTGCGCCTCGCCTTCAAAATGGTACAGGCAGGCCAAATGTCTCGCCGTGCCCTCGGACACCGAATCTTTCGGCAATGTGGTGGTGGAAGCCCTTGCTCACGGCCTGCCGGTTATCGCCACTGATTGCGCCGGTCCGCGCGAGATTTTGCAAGACGGCCGTTACGGGACAATCGTGCCGCGCGGCGCGGCGAAGGAAATGGCAAAAGCGCTCGCCGCAGCTCTGGCCGACCCGGGCGAGCCGGGAGCGCGGCAGGAAAGAGCCGCGGTCTTTTCGGCCCAAAACGGCTGTAAAGCCTATGAAACGCTGATTGACGAGGTGCTCGAAGAGGCATCCGCCCGGCCCTGAAAACCTTGCCCCTGCATCTCCCGGTGACGGGCGAACAGGCGCGGCAGTTGCACGTTGATGGAATAGGGCTCCACATGGGCGCGCACCTTTTGCGGGTCGTATTTGCCTGCCCCGATATCGCCCCACAGGGTAAGGAATTTCTCCACCAGCCGTGCGGCTGTCTCGTCCCGGTTATCAGAGCGTTTGCTCATCACCCCGCTTTTGCCCTCAACGATCAGCGGCGTATAATCAGGCAGATTGATCTCGAATTGCGGCAGATGCAAAACCCCCAGCGGGCGGCCCGAAGCAAGGGTTTCCATCATGAAGCAGGGCAGGCCCTCAAAATAGGAGGTCAAAATCCCCGCATGCGCTTTGGACATGATGCGGGCCACTCCCGCCATGTCCTGAAAACCGTGGCGAATGGTGACAGCTTCAATGGCGGCGAATTCTTTAAAACGCTGCGGGTCGCTCGTTCCCGCATAGTGAAACTCCACCCGCTCATCCAGCGCCTTGCGCAGCCCGGCAATCACCTGAAACATCATCGGCGGGTCTTTAAACTCATCCAGCCGCCCGGCATAGACGATGCGAAAAATATCATCGCCCACATCAAAAGGGCGCGGCGTAAAGGTGTCGGTATCCACCGAGACAGACATAAACTCGCATTTTTCCGCCATCCCCGGATACTCTTCCGATAGGGATCGAACCCGCGCCGGAGTGACGCACAGCGCCCGTGTCGCCAGTTTTAAACCCAGCGCCTCGCCCGCCTTGTAGATGCGCCAGTGCTTTTTGATCAGCGAATCCATCTTATCGTCCTTGCCGCCCTCGCCGTGCACTTCCATCATGAACGGCATGCCGAGAAGTCTGGCAATGGGGGCAAACTCAAAACGCTGCAAATCGGCTGAAACGGGACCCCTGCCGGCCAGCTTGCGGATGGCGCGGAAATGGCGCAGCAGGGCGAGCGTGAAGCGAAACGTCAGCGAGCCGGTAATGCGTGTGGCGGCCTCTGCCGCCACCGCGTCGGAAAAATGCAGCACGGGGAGAAAATCAATCTTGCGCCCGCCGGTCTCGATTTCCACCGCTTTACCCGGCTCAAGATCGCCTCTGGCGTCCACCCCCGCCAGCATGACGGTGAAATCTTCCGGGAAACGCCGGGTGAGCAGACGGATATGGGTCTCGATGCCGCCGACCTTTACGCCGCGCGGGTCCATCGGGTGAATGAGGCACAAGCGATGTTTCATTTCGGGCCGGCTCCTTGTTTACCTGTCAGATGCAGTTTGTGGCGCAAGGGCTCAACCAGCGCCATATCCGCCAGAATGAGGGCGCATTTGCCATAACGCCCCGCCATGCGCCGCGGATTGCCCATCAGGCGCCATATCCATTCAGTGCCGCTATGTTGCATGAACTCCGGCGCGCGGGACTGGCGCCCGGAGAGAAAATCAAGCGCCGCCCCGATGCCCAGATATGAAATTTCAGGAAAGGCTTTAAACGCACGCGCCGCGAAAATTTCCTGCCCTGGCGCGCCCAGCGCCACCATGCAGATGCGCGCCCCCGATGCGGCAATGCGCGCCGCGGCTTCATCGGCGGCGCGTGAGCGCGGTTTAAAGCCAAAAGGCGGCGCTTCCATACCGGCTATCTTGAGTTTGGGGAAGCGGGCGCTCAAATGCGCCGCCGCCCCCTCAAGGGCCTCATGGGTAGAGCCGAAAAAATAAACCGGAATTGAGCGGCGGGCGGCTTCCTTGCACAGCGGAACGATCAAATCCGCCCCTGCGGTGCGCTTCAGCCTTGCCCCTTGCCGCCGCGCCAGAAACACAACCGGCGCTCCGTCGGCGCTGACATAGGTGGCGCTCTTGTAAGCTTCGGCAAAATCGGCGTCGGATTCAAGTTTTACCAGATGATCAAGATTGAGAGTAAAGACGCAAGATCCGCGCCGGGAGATGGCGTCGCCGCAAATCCGCGTAACCGCCTGATCAAGGCTGGCAAGGTTAACTCCGACCCCGCCGATTTCGGCAATCGGGGGCAATGGGCTGGTGGTCATGATGGGCCTGCTGGTGCAAAGAGTCGTGTCGCGGGGAAATCTGCAAACGCCATGCCATTGGCAAAGCCCCGGATTTGCGCCGGTTTTAAGGTTAGCAAAACCTTAACAAGCCCCTGTCTGTTTCAATGGCGCACATCTCATGCGCTTGCCATGTCCCGGCCTGGGACAAGGCAAGGGCATGGCCGCCCAGGGGTTGAAAAAATATACATGTCCATTTTTCGGTAGTCATATTTTTGCGCCCGGGGCATGCTGGGGGCATCAGCAACAAACCGGTCAAATCCGTCACATGCAAAAACAACTGAGTTTTGAGGAAAAATACGCCGCCATCGGAAAGCCCGGTTCGGTTTTTGAAGGCGTGTTTGTCACGGCGGTAAAGACCACCGGGATTTTTTGCCGTCCCTCCTGCCGGGCCAGAAAACCAAAGGCGGAAAATGTTGTGTTTTACGAAACCGCAAGGCAGGCGATGCAAAACGGCTACCGGCCCTGCAAGATTTGCAAGCCGATGGAAAACCTGGATGAGACCCCTGAATATATCAAGGCCATCATCAGCGAGCTGCACCAGAACCCTTACCTGCGTATCAAGGATGAGGATTTGCGCCAGAGGGAGATCGAGCCCAGCCAGATCAGGAGATGGTTTAAAAAGCACCACAACATCACCTTTCACGGCTATCAAAGAATGCTGCGCATCAATGCCGCTTTCAACAGCATCCAGAAAGGCGAGAGCATAACCAACACCGCCTTTGACAGCGGTTATAACTCGCTCAGCGGCTTTAACGAGGGCTACCGTTCGATCTTCGGCGACAGCGCCAGCCGCACCCG
>CAZIVB010000091.1:0-9624 GCA_964542565.1 uncultured Hyphomicrobiales bacterium
ATAATGGTGGTCGGTCGAGAGTAACGATTGTCGAGGAGGCCACTGCCGCCACTCTCGAGCCGACCGACCCCACGGACCCAGGAGATGCGGCGGACCTGAGCACTCCGTAGGGTGTTCTGTTCAAATTGCAGGGGAGGAAAAACCGTCCGGGAATTTTCCGAATATCATTTATCGATGATACGCAGACCAGCCGCCTTGAAAAACCCCTGCTTCGGGCAAACAGCCTGAATTCGTATTCTGTTGTTATTGTAGGTTGAGCCGTTATTTTTTCAATGGATATTGCACTTTGCAGGCAAAGTATCCGTCAAGATAGTAAACCGGTAAGATTAACGCGGCCGGGGCCCGAAGCGCCCAATTCTTCAGGCGGCATCGGCAATGACGCGGTTGCGGCCCTCGCGCTTGGCCTGATACAGCGCCTTGTCGGCCCGCTTCATGACATCTTCCGGCTTGTCCGTGGGCGATTCGATCGCGCCGACGCCGACGCTCATGGTGATATTCAGCACTGTTTTGCCGTCATCGATCACAAAGGGAGCATCCGCCATGGCGGCGCGCATGCGATCGGCAATCTGGAAGGCCACATCCTTGCCGGTGTCGGGCATGATCAAGGCAAATTCCTCGCCGCCATAACGGCACAGAAGATCATTTGAGCGTATCCCCTTTAACGCCCTTTGGGCAAATTCAATCAGCACCTTGTCGCCGATATCATGGCCGTGAGTATCGTTGACCGCCTTGAACAGGTCGATATCCATCATCAGGAACGAGAGGTCCTTGCCGCGATTCATGGCGCTTTCAAAAAGCGTTTTCATATGGGTTTCCATATAGCGCCGGTTATGCAGCCCGGTCAGCCCGTCGCGCACCGCCCGCTCGATCGTATCCTGCAACGCCTGGCGCAACTGGTCGGTATAGCGTTTGCGGCGAAACTGGGTACGGGCGCGGGCAAAAAGCTCGTTCTCGTCAATCGGGCGCATGATATAATCGTTTACACCAAGATCAAGGCCGCGAACCAGACGCCCGTCCTCGCCTGGCGAGATAATAATCAAAATGGGAATCTGCCGTGTCCGCTCCAGTGATTTGAGCTGGGAACACAATCTCAAACCGTCAAAGGCTTCCAGATTCAGGCTGACGATAATCAGGTCCAGCGACACCTCGGCAGCCTTCATTATGGCCTCGACGGGATTGCTCTCCTGAATGATCTCATGCGGCGGGGAAAGCGCCGCGCAGACCAGCCGGGCATCGGCAACATTATCCTCAACCAGCAAAATACGCCCCGGAATGGCCGAGAGATTGGAATCCCACGGCGAATTTTCAAGAATGCCCATTTCCTCGCCGGTTACGCTGCGCAGACGCAGCTCATCGGTGATGGTTTTCAGGCGCACAAGGCTTTTCACCCGCGCCAGAAGGGCAATATCGTTTACCGGTTTGGTCAGGAAATCATCAGCGCCCGCCTCAAGCCCCTTGATCCGGTCCTCGCTCTGGTCAAGCGCGGTGACCATGATCACGGGGATATGCAGCGTTAAGGGATTGGACTTGATGCGGCGGCAAACCTCAAACCCGTCCATCCCCGGCATCATAACGTCTAGCAGTACGATATCGGGTTTGGATTTTTCAATCGCCTCCAGGGCATCAGGACCATTGCCGGCGGTAATGACTTCAAAATACTCAGCCGTAAGACGGGCCTCCAGAAGGATGGCGTTTGTCGGAATATCATCGACAACCAGAATGCGCGCGCTCATGGCTTCAATCCGGGTGTCGCGCCGCCGGTATCATCATCCAGAAACGACTTGATTGTCTCTATAAAACCGGCAACGGAAATCGGTTTGGAAATATAGGCCTCGCAACCGCCCTCGCGAATCCGCTTTTCATCACCTTTCATGGCAAAGGCGGTGACCGCCACGACCGGAATATGCGCCAGGTTTTCATCTTCCTTGAGCCATTTGGTCACCTCAAGCCCCGAAACTTCGGGAAGCTGGATATCCATCAGGATCAGGTCCGGCATATGCTTGCGGGCCAGATCAAGCGCTTCAAGCCCGTTGCCGGTCTCAAGGGTGAGATAGCCATGCGCTTCAAGCAGGTCATTGAACAATTTCTTGTTCAGCTCGTTATCCTCAACAATGAGAACTGTTTTGGGCATTAGCGCTTCCGCGGGGGTTGCAGGGCCGGTTATCGCGCCGGAATTCAGCGTTGGCTGCATGCAATTTTATCCATACTCTTGTTACATTATGCATTGATTCGTAGCCGTGTTACGTATTCCTGGTATTTGAGCGGAATAGTGTAACTAACTGTTTAATCTGGAGATGGTTTTTATGAAAAGCCGCAGGACCGGTCTTCCGGGGATGGACGAAGCGGAGCATCTGGCGCTGGTGGCGCTGCGCTTTCTGGCGGCGGATGCGCATTCCTGGTCAGGCTTTGAAGCCATGAGCGGCATCAGCCCGGAGATGGTGCAAGAGATGGCGGGCGAGCGCGGCTTCCTGGCCGGGGTGCTGGATTATCTCCTCTGCGATGATTCCCTTCTGCTGAGTTTTTGCGGCAATGCCGGCCTCGCGCCGCAAGACATTGTCAATGCCCGCCATGTGCTTGCCGGTGAGAGCTCAGATATGACCGGCGGACTATAGATGAGCCGGCGGACGCGAATAGGCATTGATCTGGGCGGTAGCAAAATCGCCGCCATCGCGCTTGATGCGCAAAACGAGGTTCTGGCCGAGCGCCGCATTGCCGCGCCGCGCCATGATTACGGCGCCACCCTGGGCGCGATTCGTGATCTTGTCAGGGAGATGAAAGACAAAACCGCGCAATCCGCCACAATCGGCATCGGCGCCCCCGGCTCGGTCTCGCCGCAAAGCGGCGTGATGCAAAACGCCAATTCAACCTGGCTGAACGGCAAACCCCTGCTGGAGGATTTGCAAAAGGCGCTCGGCGCACCTGTGCGTCTGGCCAATGACGCCGATTGTTTTGCCTTGTCGGAAGCCACCGACGGGGCCGGAGCCGGTAGAAAATCAGTTTTCGGGGTGATTCTCGGCACGGGTTGCGGCGGCGGCGTTGTGATTAATGGCCGGCTCGTGAGCGGACCGCACGCCACCTCGGGCGAATGGGGACATATCCCCCTGCCCTGGATGAAGGATGACGAGTTTCCCGGCCCGGGGTGCTGGTGCGGGCGCAGGGGCTGTCTTGAAACCTGGATATCGGGCCCCGCCATGGCAGCGGATCACAAGCGGCTGTGGCAAGAGGAGTTAACCCCACCGCAAATCACTGCCAGGGCGGCAAAAGGAGACAGGCACTCGCGGCAAACCCTTGCCCTTCACGCCTCAAGGCTGGCGCGCGGGCTGGGCCTCATTACCAATATTATCGATCCGGAAATTATTGTTCTGGGCGGCGGGCTTTCGGATATGAAGCATCTTTACACCGAACTGCCCCGATTGATGATGCCGTGGATATTTTCCGACAAGCCAAATCCGCTGATCGTCCCGCCCCGCTTCGGCAATGCCAGCGGCGTGCGCGGCGCCGCCTGGCTGTGGAATGAGTGAGCGGGGAAATATAACGGGCGGGTTTTGCCGCGATTGCTTCACCATCACCGGCGGCAAAACCCGCTGCCCGCAATGCGCCAGCCCGCGCATTGCCAGCCACCTGGAACTGCATGAGCTGAGCATCGCCCATATGGACTGTGATGCCTTTTACGCCGCGGTGGAAAAACGCGACAATCCGGAGCTTACAAACAAACCGGTGATCATCGGCGGCGGCCGGCGCGGCGTTGTGGCAACCGCCTGCTATATCGCCCGCCTGAGCGGCGTGCACTCCGCCATGCCGCTGTTCAAGGCGCGCAAGCTGTGCCCGGAGGCGGTGATCATCAAACCGCAGATGCGCAAATATACCGAAACCGGGCGGCAAATCCGCGCCCTGATGCGCGAGCTAACGCCGCTGGTTGAACCCATATCCATCGATGAGGCTTTTCTTGATCTGGGCGGAACGGCAAAACTGCATGGCGCCAGCCCCGCCGTCACCATGGCGAAACTGGCCCACCGGATCGAGACGCAAATCGGCATCACGGTCTCGGTCGGCCTGAGCTATA
Source organism: uncultured Hyphomicrobiales bacterium (assembly GCA_964542565.1). Classification (GTDB taxonomy): domain Bacteria; phylum Pseudomonadota; class Alphaproteobacteria; order Rhizobiales; family BM303; genus BM303. The sequence continues at coordinate 4,064 of CAZIVB010000091.1, forward strand.
ACAAATTTCTCGCCAAGGTGGCCTCGGATATGAACAAACCGCGCGGCTTTTGCGTCATCGGCAAGGCCGAGGCGCGTGGGTTTTTAGCTCCCCGGCCCGTCAGCCTGATCTGGGGCGTCGGCAAGGCCCTGCGCTTCAGGCTGGAGCGCGACGGGATTACCACCATCGGCCAGCTTCAGGCCATGGATTTACCCACGCTGGCCAAATCCTACGGCCAGATGGGACTGCGCCTCTATCATCTGGCGCGCGGTGAGGATGAGCGGCAAATTTCGCCGGTTTCGGAAACAAAAAGCATCAGCCATGAGACCACATTCGATAAGGATATCAGCGATCTGTCAACCCTTGAGGCGGTTTTATGGCCCTTGTGCGAGCAGGTCGCGAGCCGGGCGCGAAAGGCCGATCTGGCCGGCAAGACCGTGACGCTGAAGCTGAAAACGCGCGGCTTTCAAACCCTTACCCGCAGCAAAACCCTTGATGAGGCGACACAGCTGGCGGAAGTGATGTTTGGCGCTCTGCTGCCCCATTTGCAAAAGGAAGCGCACGGGACCTCCTACAGACTGCTTGGCGCCGGGATCAGTAATCTGGTGCCGGGAAGCGGCGGGCGGCCCCGGGACCTCCTCGACCCGCAATTGACAAAAAGAATCGCGGCCGAACTCGCCGTATCGGACCTGCGCCAGAAATTTGGCGACAGGGCGGTCGTAAAAGGGCGAAACCTGAAAACCTGAAAAAGCCCGCCGCGCGGCAACGGATCACAAATCACAACCATTCATGGCGAAACCCGGAGCTGTATGTTTTGCAAATACACCCCTCTCCAGACACGGGCACTTGAGGGTCAGAACGGAATTTCGTCATCCATATCCGGGGTAAAGCCGCCGCTCTCGCGTGAGCCGCCCGAAGACCCCGAACCTGAAGCGCCTTCGCCTCCTGATCCATAACCGCCGGAATTTTCCCTCGCGCCGCTGCCGCTGCCGCCGCCGCGCGAATCGAGCATTGTCAATGTGCTGTTGAAGCCCTGCAGAACAATCTCGGTTGTGTATTTGTCATTGCCGTTCTGGTCCTGCCATTTGCGGGTTTGCAACTGGCCTTCAAGATAAATCTTGGAGCCCTTGTGCAGATATTGCTCGGCGATGCGGGCCAGCCCCTCGCTGAAAATCACCACCTTGTGCCATTCGGTGCGCTCGCGGCGCTCGCCGGTATTGCGGTCCTTCCAGCTATCGGTTGTCGCAACCGAGAGATTCACCACCGGACGGCCATCCTGCATATGCCGCACTTCCGGATCAGCCCCCAGATTGCCGATGAGAATTACCTTGTTGACACTACCCGCCATTTTGCGCCCTTTCCAGATGAGGAGATTGATAAACCTTGCCGCTCTAGCGCATCGTGCGATTAAAAAGAATCGTACTCACGCACTAATTGTTTGTTAGGCCGCATCATTCTATCCGAAAACCGCGTACACTTTTCGGAATGATGCTCTGGTCTGTCACCCTAAGAGATTTTGAAGGCAACAGCCAGCAGCGGGCCTGTTTTTTCCACAGCTCCTTATAGCCGCAAAGCGCATATACAGGAGTCGTTGTTCCTTTTTTGTTCTAACTGGTTCGCCACGTCAAGTCAAATCATATCGCCCGCACAACAAAAAACCCGCCGGGGTTTTCGCCGGGCGGGCTCTTTCAAATTCATCAAGCTTGGTGATTACAGCAACGGACCGCGGATAATCGTTCTGGCTTCGGTAAGAACCTCGCGGCGCGGAAAATCGTCGCTGAGGATTACGCGCACCCGCTGATCGGCCTTCACCGGTTTTACCGATTTTGCCGGTTTTACCGGCTCCACGGCGACAATCTTGCGTTTGAGCGCTTTTTTGCGCCATTTTTTCTTTTTTACCGGTTTGCCGGCAGCCTTGCCGGAACGCGAAGAGTTGGCGACGATAATTTTTGTTTTGTTCTTGCCGTATTTGCGCACCAGCGAGAATAAAATCCTGGCATTTGAGGTGCGAAGGCGCACGCAGCCATGCGAGGCGCGCCGCCCCAGACGCTTGACGTAATTGGTGCCGTGAATGGCAAAACCGCCCTTGTAGAAGATCGAATAGGGCATCGGTGAGTTGTTGTATTTGCGCGAATAATGCATGCGCGACAGCCATTTGGGCCGCCATTGCCCGACCGGCGTGTTATAGCCCCGCCGCCCGGTTGACACCTTCCATGTATGTTTTTTGACGCCGTTGACGTAAACATCCATGGTCTGCGTCGATTTATTGATCTTTGCCACGACACTCGCCTGGGCGCCGCCGGGCAGCCACAACAATATGCCGAATACCAGTCCTAACAAGCTTACTCTGCGCATTCCTGCCTCCATTTTTTCTATTGCAGCAGAAACATACGATATTCATCCTAAATCCCCATGAAAGCAAGCCGGTGGTTTTTAATGATTCGATTCACTTTTGATTATCAATTTAGAATTTGTTTAATCCCGCCGCACCGCGCCCGGACTTGAAAGCCCGCTTAATATGCCTACATCTTAACTATCAGCAACAATGGGAGTTTGATTTATGACACGGTCCGGAACGGCAAATTTTGGCAAATGCACCTCGCGCGGCAAATGGACGCCCTTGAATACGGTTTTGATGGTTCTGGGTTTTATCGTGTTCTGGCCGTTGGGTCTGGCCATGCTGGCCTATATTTTGTGGGGTGATCGCATGGAGGTGGGCCGGCACTGGCAAAACATCAAGTCCGAATTCACCAGTGCCCGCGACAGCTATCGCCCGGAGAGCTTTCACAGCGCCACCGGCAATCATGCTTTTGATGAGTACCGCAAGGAGACCCTGCGCAAACTCGAAGAGGAGCACCGCCTGCGCAAGGAGCGCCTGAGAGAGGAAGAGCGCGAATTCACCGAATTCATGCGCGAGCTGCGCCGCGCCCGCGACGCGGAAGAGTTTGAAAGCTTCATGAAGCGGAAAAACAACCCCGGGACTTCATAAAAAATCTCCAATCGCGAAAAAAGCCCGGCATGTGTCCGGGCTTTTTCATGTCTGGGCGGCAATACACGACACAACGATATCGTCATTCCCGCGCAGGCGGGAATCCAGGAGGAGGAGGAGTTGGATCAACCCGTTGATATTGCTGGATTCCCGCCTGCGCGGGAATGACAAAAAAGGGCTGGTAAGCGCAAAAAAAGCTGCTGTCTTGCACTGTAATGTCCGGGCAGCGGATGCGCCGTAATCAGATGCGTATGACAGCGGGGTTCATCACCCGACCTTCTGGATCGTAACTAGAAACTCGTGCATCTCATCGCGCAGTTGGCGCAGGATATCGCCCTGAGCCGACAGCTCGGCGGAAGATTCGGTAACTTTTTCCGCCACCTGCCGGGTTTCGCCGGTCAGATCGCTAATATGGATAACGCTGGAACTGACTTCGCTGGTGCCCTTCGCCGCCTCGCCGACATTGCGCGCAATCTCACCGGTGGCAGCGCTTTGTTCCTCGACCGCGGAGGCGATGGTGGTGGAAATCTCGTTCACACTCGCAATCGTCTTGATAATCTCCTTGTTGCCCTTCACCGCCTTGATGGTGGCGTTTTGAATGCTGGCAATCTGGTTTTTGATATCCTCGGTCGCCTTTGCCGTCTGCCCGGCCAGGCTTTTCACCTCTTGCGCCACAACCGCAAAGCCCTTGCCGGCCTCCCCGGCCCGCGCCGCTTCTATGGTGGCATTGAGCGCCAGAAGATTGGTCTGCGCCGCGATATCGTTGATCAACTGAACCACATCGTCAATTGTCTGCGAGGATTCGGCCAGACTTCCGATCTGGCGGCTCATCTGCTCCGATTTCTTCACCGCGTCGGAAGTGATATCAACCGATTGCACAACCTGGCGGTTGATCTCGCCAATGGCGCTGGTGAGCTCTTCGGTCGCTGCCGAGACCCCTTGCATGTTGACCGAGGCCTCTTCTGCCCCCGCCGCGACAATGGTCGATTGCTCATTGGCCTCGTTGGAGGTCTGGTTGATGGTAAGGGACACCGTTTTTAAATCCTCAACCGAGGTTGAAACCGATTCCACCGTTTCTTGCATCTGGTCTTCAAACCGCGAGCACATGGTGCCAAAATCATCATTGCGCACCTTCATCTTCCAGGTCGCCCTGTTGATGCTTTCCGCCGCCTCGCGAAACGAGCCCACCATGCCTTTCTCGATTATAAGGCGGAAATACTGGTTGCGGCCGACATAATCGAGACAGGCCTTGGACTCGCGCATATAGGCATCGGTCCGGTCGATCATCATATTTATGGCGTGCATCAATTCGCCAAGATCACCCTTTTCGGTGATGTTCAGAATGCGGGATTCAAAATCGCCGGCGGCAACCGCCTCGCAAACGGCGCGCGCCTTGTTAAGGGCTTTACGGTTTCTGGAGATCGTCATCATAATGTCATTCCTTGAAATTACAGGCAGCTTTACTGGGAAGTTCATGGCCCCGATGGAAGCCCAGGGCCTCTATCGGTAGCCGCGGCGCTTTTGCTGACCGACCGTTAAAATGAACTCGTCATAGGCCAAGGAGCGTTCGGCCAGATAGGCCGAGACCATGGATTGAGAGGCTTTCAAGCCCTCCTTCCGGTTGCCGTTCTGCTGCTCGGCGGCTTTCAGCTCCGTGTAAAGCGGTATGATCGCCTCTTCAAGAATTCTGCGGTCCGGCACCCGGCGGTTGGAATGATAACCGATGATTTGACCAGAAGCGTCAAAGCTTGGCGTGACATGGGCATAGACCCAGTAATTCTCGCCGCATTTGCTGAGGTTGTTGACATAGGCAAAAACCTCCTGCCCGCTCTGAATGGTATCCCACAGAAGCTTGAAAATGCATCTGGGCATTTCCGGGTGGCGGATCAGGCTATGCGGCTGACCCAGAACTTCTGATTCGGTATATCCCGAAATATTCAGGAATACCCTGTTGGCATAGGTAATACGCCCTTTAAGATCTGTCTTGGAGACGATGATGTCGTCATCCCCGAAAAACCTTTCCTTGCCTGTTGCTGCAATCTTTTCACTCATAATGACCCCTATAGTTCTCTGAGTTCAGTGTTTTGAAAAATTTATTCCGATACTCCCATAATTTTGAATACCACCGGAAAACGGCTGCAAACGCATTTCCCCGTTTTCAAAAAATAAAGAATTAAATCAGCTCGACTTAATTACGAGTAACAACTACAAATGACAAAATGGTTAATTGCTACACCTATACTCAAGCAACTCCCCAGAAAGGTACGATACTCTTACCTATTTATCACTTTGGCATTACTCTACTATTGGTTGTATTTTTTTACTTATATAATTATATCTTAATTACTGTTTCTACGTGTTTTTTAGACAAAATCAAATAATTGCCCAGTTTGCCTCCGCCTCACCCATCACAGCAACCCAACCTATACGTGCATCACATCATTGCCCTTTTGATGCCGCGCCGCCTTGCCGGACCCGCTCGTCCTTCTTAAAAAAACAAGGGCGGTCTTTTTCAAGACCGCCCTGAAAATCCGCCCTGTGCGTCAAGAAGCGATATGGGGTTGGAACGTGATGCGCGCGCCATAAACGCAGC
>CAZIVB010000092.1:0-9571 GCA_964542565.1 uncultured Hyphomicrobiales bacterium
CCGTGGCAGGGCAAGCTTGCGAAAGCAAGCGCCAGCCCGTGAACGGACGCACGCCAGAGGCGGGCGGAAAACAAAGACTCCCTCCCGTCCGCAACTTTTCCGGCCGGCACAAAAACTAGCCCTTGGTGATCTTTGTGGGGATCACGAGCTGCTCGATCCAGTTGCGCACTTCCATGCAGCGCACCGTCTCGTTGAGGACATCATCGTCGAGCCCGAGCTGGAAGGCGAGGTCCTTGCGGGCCGGTTCCCGGTGCAGGTGCTCCAGCTTGTCCACGAAGCTCTGGGCGATCTCCATATTGCTGAAAAAGCCCAGATCAATCAGCTTTTGCTTGCGGCATTTGATCAGCCGGGCCATTTCCAGGATATTGTATTCCGGATGGTATTGCAGCGCCCAGAAGGTGCCTTTGAGGTAATTGACCGCCACCGCCTGAACCCGGGTAAAATCATTGGAGGCCAGCAGCACCGCGCCGGGTGGCAGATGGGTGATTTCATCATCATGGCTGATCCAGCCGTCGAACACCGTCTTTTTGTCGCGGTACATGGGATGGCCGCGCCCTTCGGGGGTAAGCGATATTTTGCGGGCCAGAAACATCTCGCGCCCCTTCGGGTGCAGGGCGCAGGTTCCGCCCGCCGCCACCACACCGATCTGCGCCGCCCAGCACGAGCCGAAGCTGGGGACGCCAGCCTCAAAGACGGCGCGGGCAAATTCGATCTGGCGGCGCACTTCATCGGTTTCATGATAAACCGTGAGGCTGGAGCCGGTCCAGGCGATGCCGTCATAATCGGCAAGCCCCGCGCCCGCGGGCAGCTTTGAATCCGGATCGGCGGGGTAAATGATATCGACCTGAACCTGTTTGTCACAGGCTTTGAGCATACGCTCATAGAGCTTTCCGGCGGTGGAGGCGCCGCCCGCTTCAAGGTCTTCACGGCCGGCTTTTGCATAGCCGTCCAGCACGAGAAATTTGAGTTTGTTGCTCATCTGCCAGTTCCCCTTTTTACTTGCCTGCCAGACGGGCGATAACGGCGGGCAGATCGTGATGGTCCTCGCAGATCGCATCGGCGGTGGTGATATCCTTGTCGCCGTCGCGCGAGCCGGTATAGAGCACCGCCTTGGCGCCCAGAGCATGGGGGCCCTTGACATCGTTATGATCGCGGTCGCCGATATGCACCAGCTCGTCCACGGCGAAATCCAGCTCTTCGGCCACCTTGTCGAACATGGAGCGATGCGGTTTGGAATGGCCGACCTCGTCGGAAAAGGCAAAAGCGGAGAAATATTGCTTCAGGCCATAATTCTGCAGAATTTTGCGCAGCCCCGTGCCGGGGGTGACGATGGCGTCGGAGACGATGCATAATTTATAGGTTTTGGAAAGCTCGGCCAGCGCCTCCTTGATGCCCGCATTGAGCAGGGGCGGAATTTCCACTTCCATGTTTGAGTGTTTTTCCACCAGATCCCGGTAGGCGTCATCAGGAAGCTGCCGCCCCAGACCATTGAGCACCACACGCAAGCGCTGGTCCACGGTCCAGTTGATATGACACTCCTTCCACACAACATTAAACCCGGCTTCGGCCGTATCATAGGCAAGGGCGACCTTTTCATAGTCGATCGGTTCAATGGCGTCGAGAGCCTGCCAGACCTGATGGCGGCGCTCATCATGTTTGGAACGCAGGCCCTTTTGCTTGCGTGCGATTTCATCTGAATCGTCATCGACGATTGTGTCCCAAAGATCAAAGGTGATTGCCTTGATTGTCATGCCGTGCTGCCTCTTGTTTCGACTTCGTGGCGGCAGGTTTTGCCGCTGGTGAAAAACTCCGGCACGAGTATTAGGCACCCAGGCTTCAAATGTGAAGCCCAACGCTCCATTGTGCCCGATTATTTTCACTTTGCTATTAAGAATTACTTGCATTTTCTGAGCAAGGCTTTATGTTGGTGCCGATGCGAATTCACTACATTTGTTACAAAAAGGCAGATACAGCGATGAAAACGACCCTGACCGCCCTCTCTTTTGTTGCCCTGCAAGCTGTGACCCTGGCCCCGCCGGCGCTGGCGGGCGGCGAAGAGGTCAATCTTTACTCTTACCGCCAGGCCTTTCTCATTCAGCCCATACTGGACAAATTTACCCAACAATCCGGCATTAAAGTGAATGTGGTGTTTGCCAAAAAAGGCATGCTGGAACGCATCAGGGCCGAAGGCGCCAACAGTCCCGCCGATGCCGTGCTGACCGCCGATATCGGAAGGCTGAGCGATATGGTGGAGGCCGGTGTTCTGGCCCCGGTCAAATCGGCAATCCTGGAGCAAAACATCCCGGCCCAGTACCGCCACCCCGGCGGGCTGTGGTTTGGCCTCACCACCCGCGCCCGGGTTCTTCTCGTCAGCAAGGAACGGGTAAAACCGGGGACGGTAACCTCATATGAAGATCTGGCCAATCCTGAACTGAAGGGAAAAGTCTGCATTCGCTCGGGCAAGCATCTTTACAATATTTCCCTGATCGCATCGGTTATCGCCCATAAAGGCCCGGAAGCGGCGGAAAAATGGCTTAAGGGGCTCAAAGCCAATCTGGCCCGCAAGCCCCAGGGCAATGACCGCGCCCAGGCAAAGGCCGTCTATGAGGGAGTGTGCGATGTGGGGATCAGCAATACCTATTATATGGGCAAGATGCAGACCAATGAGAAAAAACCGGCGCAGAAAAAATGGGCCGCGGCGGTAAACATCGTATTTCCCAATCAGGCCGATCGCGGCACGCATGTGAATATTTCCGGCGCGGCGGTGCTGAAGGGCTCGAAGCGCAAGGCCGCCGCCATCGGGCTGATCGAGTTTCTGAGCGGTGATTTTGCCCAGAAAATTTACGCCCGGCAGAATTTTGAATATCCGGTCAAACCGGGTGTCGAGCTGCATCCGATAGTGAAATCCTGGGGGACGTTCAAGGCGGATACGATGAATCTGGCCAAGGTTTCCAGCTATCGCCGGGAAGCGTCCAAGATGGTCGACAAAATCGGCTTTAACTATTAATAATGAAAGTCAGTTGCATTCATTACGCCTTGCGCCCGGAATTTTCCCCGGACGCCGGGGGTTTGAAGGGGTGGAAAACAGGAAGCTGAACAATTGCGCCAGCCGGTCGGTTTATTTTCAAATTTCACATTGGCGCGCTGGCGCCTGGATGGCTGGACTCTGGGCGTTTTCGCCATTGCCGCATTCACCGCCGCGCCGATCCTTGCCGTTGTTGTGCTGGCCCTGAGCTCAAGCCCCGATATCTGGGCCCATCTGGCCTCCACGGTTCTGCCGCATTATATCCACAGCACGCTTGTTCTCATGACCGGTGTGGGTATGGGCGCTTTTATCATCGGAACCGGCACCGCCTGGCTGACCAGCGCCTATAATTTCCCCGGCAAGGCTCTGTTTGAATGGGCGCTGCTGCTGCCCATGGCGGTTCCGGCCTATATCATCGCCTATGTTTATACCGATCTTCTGGACTATGCCGGCCCGGTGCAGTCCGTGCTGCGCGAGGTGATGGGATACCGCGACGCCCGCGATTATTCTTTTCCGGAAATTCGCTCACTGGGCGGCGCTACCGCCATGATGACGCTGGTGCTCTACCCTTATGTTTATCTTCTGGCGCGCTCGGCCTTTCTTGATCAGTCAAACGCGGTGCTGGAGGCGGGCCGGGTTCTGGGCCGCGGTCCGTGGCGCAATTTTTTCACCATTGCCCTGCCGATGGCGCGCCCCGCCATCGTTGTCGGCGTCTCTTTAGTGATGATGGAAGTGCTGAATGATTTCGGCACGGTTGATTTTTTCGCCGTCCAGACCTTTACCGCCGGGATTTATGATGTCTGGCTCAACATGAACAACCCGGCGGGCGCGGCGCAACTGGCAACCGCCATGATGGTTTTTGTTCTCCTGCTGCTGGCTGCTGAACGTATCGGGCGCAAAAACAAACGCTTTGACAATGCCCGGCGAACCCAGCCCCGCAGCAAAACCCGCTTGACCGGCGCTCGCGGAATGATCGCCTTTGCCGCCTGTCTTGCGCCTGTCGCACTTGGCTTTGGGGTTCCGGTTTGGGTGCTGGGCAAATATGCCCTGCGGTTTTATGAAACCTCCTTGAACCTCTCGCTGCTGACCTCCGCGCTCAATTCGCTGATGCTTTCGGGGATTGCCGCTTTTGCCGCCGTGGCGTTGGGGCTGTTCATGGCTTATGGCGTGCGCCTCAATGGCGGGCGGGCGATAAAAAGCGCCGCCCGGCTGGCCAGCATCGGCTATGCGGTTCCCGGCGCGGTGCTGGCGGTCGGCGTATTGCTGCCGCTGGCGCGCTTTGACAATGCGATTGATGCGGCCGCGCGTGAATATCTCGGGTTTTCCACCGGCCTTCTCATGAGCGGCACGATTTTTGCCGTGCTTTACGGCTTTCTGGCCCGTTTCATGGCGCTTTCCTTCGGCGCGGCCGAATCGGGCCTTGCCCGCATCACGCCCAATATGGAGGGCGCGGCGCGAACCCTGGGGGCGAGCCGCTGGAGCGTTTTGAGGCGCATTCATATCCCGCTGCTGCGCAGCTCGCTGTTAACCGCCGTTTTGCTGGTGTTCGTGGACGGAATGAAAGAGCTGCCGATGACCATGCTGCTGCGCCCGTTCAATTTTGAAACCCTGGCCACCTTTGTGCATCAATATGCATCCGATGAAATGCTGGAAGAAAGCTCGCTGGCGGCGCTGGGCATCGTGGCGGCCGGAATTGCGCCGGTGATCGCCCTTTCCATGAGCATATCGGGGGGTAGGCGCAAATGAGCATCCTCGAATTCGACCATGTCAGCCACGCCTATGACGGCAATGCAGCGCTTGATGATGTCTCTTTTACCCTCAACAAGGGTGAAATGATCTGCCTTCTGGGGCCATCGGGATGCGGCAAGACAACCTTGCTGCGTCTTGCCGCCGGGCTGGAAGTGCTCCAGCACGGGCGCATCGGGATGGCGGGAAAAACCATCGCCGACGCCGGAACGGGCCTGTGCACCGCGCCTGAAAAGCGCCATATCGGGCTGTGCTTTCAGGATTTTGCCCTCTTTCCCCATCTCAGCGTGATGAGCAATATCATGTTTGGCGTCACGGGCAATGTGGCGGAACGAAAACGCTGGGCGCTGGACATGCTGGCGAAGCTGGGGCTTGAGGGGCGGGCGGAAGATTACCCGCATATGCTTTCGGGCGGCCAGCAGCAGCGTGTTGCCCTGCTCAGGGCGCTTGCCCCCGGGCCCGGTGTCATTCTGCTCGATGAGCCGTTTTCGTCTCTGGATACAAATCTGCGCGCCCAGACGCGGGAAGAAACCCTCGCCCTGATCAAAACCACCGGCAGCGCCGCCATGATGGTGACCCATGACGCCGAAGAGGCCATGTTCATGGCCGATCGCATTTTGGTGATCAACAAGGGCCGCATTGTCCAGACCGGCGCTCCGGCCGAGATTTACAGCCGCCCGGTTTCGCCTTTCGCCGCCTCGTTATTCGGCCCGGTCAACCGGCTTGACGGCGTGGTGAGAAATGGCCGGGCGGAGACAAATCTGGGCGCATTCGCCGCGCCCGGCCACAGTGAAGGCGCGCCGGTCCAGGTCCTTATCCGTCCTGAAGGTCTGACCCCGGTTCCTGAGGCTGACCCGCAAACCAGCCCCTGTACGGCGCAAATCGTCTCGGCCCATTTTCTCGGCGGCGTGTCGCATCTGCATTTGTGCCAGAAGGGCTCATCGGAGCTTTTGCACATCGATTGCCAGGCCCGCGTCCCGGGAACCTTCCTGCCCCGCCCCGGCGCAAATATCGCCTTTAAAGTGGACAGCGCCTATGTCTATGTTTTTCCCAAGCCGGAAGGCGGGCCGGTGCAGATTTAACGCAACAAACATTGGTCAGGGCATTTCTTGTAAAAACCGGTTCCCACTTTTCCAGGAAGCGCTCCAACCCCTTGAAAAAAATGGTACCACTGCCTGGAGTCGAACCAGGGACCTCCTGATCCACAATCAGGCGCTCTAACCAGCTGAGCTACAGCGGCACTTGGTGCATTATCTATCTATTTCAGGCGGCCAGTGCAAGGCCTCTCTTGCGGGTTTTTTTATCTTTTCAGGATTGATGTTCCGGCGTATCGGCCCGCCAGCCCGAGGCGCTCGCTGATGCGCATGAGCTGGTTGTATTTGGCCAGCCGGTCGGAGCGCGAGAGCGAGCCGGTTTTGATCTGGCCGCCATTGATGGCAACGGCAAGATCGGCGATGGTGGCGTCTTCGGTTTCGCCCGAGCGGTGCGAAATGATGGTGGTGAACCCGGCCCGGTGGGCCAGTTCAACGGTTTCGAGCGTTTCCGACAAGGTGCCGATCTGGTTGAGCTTGATCAGGATGGAGTTGGCAATTTCTTCCCTGATGCCGCGCTCAAGACGTTCGGTGTTGGTGACGAAAATATCATCGCCGACCAGTTGCACCTTGCCGCCAATGGCCTCGTTCATGATTTTCCACCCCTCCCAGTCGTCTTCGTCCAGACCATCTTCAATGGAGAAAATGGGGAAACGGGCGATCAAATCTTCGTAAAGCCGTGTCATGGCGGCGCTGTCGAGAGTTTTTTCCTCACCGGCCATTTCATAGCGGCCATCGGTGTAAAATTCCGATGCGGCGGCGTCGAGCGCCAGATAGACATCCTCGCCGGGGCGGTAGCCGGCCTTTTCGATCGCTTTCATGATAAAGCCGATCGCCTTGTCGGTAGAGGAAATATTGGGCGCAAAGCCGCCCTCGTCGCCAACGCCGGTATTGTAACCGGCGCTGTGCAGGGCTGATTTCAGGGCATGGAAAATCTCCGCCCCCATGCGCACCGCCTCGGCGATATTATCAGCCCCGAGCGGCACGATCATGAATTCCTGAAAGTCAATCGGGTTATCGGCATGCTGGCCGCCATTGATGATATTCATCATCGGCACGGGCAGGATATGCGCCGATGGCCCGCCCAGATAGGCGTAAAGCGGCATCCCGCAGGCATCCGCCGCCGCCTTGGCAACACCCAGGGACACGCCTAAAATGGCGTTGGCGCCGAGACGGGACTTGTTGGGCGTGCCGTCAAGCTCGCACATGATTTTGTCCACGACGAGTTGCTCTTCGGCCTCGGCGCCGGCGAGAGCTTCAAAAATCTCGCTGTTTACCGCCTCTACCGCTTTCAGCACGCCTTTGCCGCCATAGCGTTTTGCATCCCCGTCGCGCAGTTCATGCGCCTCATGGGCGCCGGTGGAGGCGCCCGAGGGCACCGCGGCGCGGCCGGTGGAGCCGTCTTCGAGCAAAACATCAACCTCTATGGTGGGGTTGCCCCGGCTATCGAGAATTTCACGGCCCTGAATGTCTATAATGGCGGTCATCTGTCTTTTCCTGTTTGGTGCCCATTTGGCATTTTTCATAGCGCAAGCGGCCTGACATGGCAAAGTCTGATTTCCCGTTGCCGGTGAAAAGACGGCGCGTGTGTAAATCTCGCGGAATGGCACCCGCCGGGGCAAGTGGCGTTCATCCTTAACAACTCCTTAAGGTAAACAAGCGGAATGAAATGAAATTCCTCGCGGGTTTTGCTAGTTTTCATCCTCCGGATCAGTTTTGGCGGTGGAGCCGAGCGTTTTCATGTCCAGTGCAGCCCATGCAGACAATGCGCCTTGCGCAAAGGCGCCCCGTGATTTCAGGCGCGGGTTTCCTTCCTTTTTCTCGGCCCTGTTGTTTGCGGCCGGGGCCATCATCACGCTTTATGCCCATTTTTCAGCCGGCGGCGTCAGTTTCAGCCCGCTATTTGTTTACGGGCTGATTATCATGGCGGCGGGCGCGGCGGCTTTTGCCCTGAGCCGGTTATCACTTACCCTTGCGGCCTGGGGGGTGATCTTTTTGATGACGCTGGATCTGAGCTTTGGCCTGATGACCCAGGCGCTGGCGGTGATGGGGCTGAAGAATTCCTTCTTGCCCCTCAACACGGTTTCGGTTTTTGACGCCAAGCGCTTTATCTATCATCCGCTGCTTCAGGCGCAGCCAACACCCGGCTATGATGATGGATTTTACGCCCATGACGCCAAGGGGCGGCGCAAGGTGGTGAATGCGCAAAACGCGCGCGGGCCGCGCATTGCGCTGATCGGCGGCTCTTCAACCTATGATCTGGGGGTAAAAAACGGCGAGACCTGGCCGGACCGCTTGCAGGAAATATTAACGCAGGCGACCATTCTCAATTACGGCGTGCCGGGATATTCCACCGCCGAGCATATCATTCAAAGCGCGTTTTACACCAAACCGGCCGGCGTCTCCTGCGCGGTTTATTATGTCGGCTGGAATGATATCCGCAACTCGTTTATCCCTGATCTTGACCCCGGCTATGCCAAATTTCACATGCTGAGCCAGAAGGACAACCAGCGCATAAGGCTGACCGCCAGCCCGCTCTCGATTTATAATTTCATCGTCAATTCGCGCTATTTCAGCGGCTATATCCCGATCAAGCCCGATTACCGCTCCTATGCGCCGCGCTCCGGCATTGATCACGAACTGGCGCGGATATACCGGCATAATCTGGCCAGTATCAAGGCGATCAACGACGCCCAGGGGATCAAGACCCTGTTCGTGGCCCAGCTTCTCAATTACCGCAAACTGACCAGGGCGCAGCGCTATGGCTGGTTTCCGCTGGTGAATGACAAGGACGTGCGGCCGATTCAGGAATATTTCAACCGCTTGCTGGAAAAATCCGCCAAGGCGCATGGCGCGGGGTTTATCGAAGTGCCTTATGAAAAATTTGACGAGGCCGATTTTGTCGATAACGGGCATTTCAGCGCCTCGGGGGCGATCAAATTCGCCAATGCGATATCCGGGGCGATCAAATCCACCTGCCTTGAGTGAGCCGCTCAGCCCCTGAAGCTAAAAACAGATAAAATTTTACCTTGTTTATTCAACGTTTCTTATTGGAGCTGGGGGATAATACGCCAAAGTTCTGATATTCACGGGGTGTCACTTGCGTATCCTTGGCCGATCATTTTTATCCCTCCTGCCCCGCTGCGGCCGTATCATCCGGCGCAAACGGTTTTGCAAAAGCGAATCCGGCGTGACCGCGGTTGAGTTTGCGCTTATCGCACCGCCGTTTTTCATGCTTCTCATGGGGGTCTTCGAGGTCGGGCTGATCTTTTTCAGCTCATCGGTTCTGGAAAATGCCGTGGCCGAATCGGCGCGGCTTGTGCGCACCGGCCAGGCCCAGAGCGGCAATTTCACCAAGGCAAAATTCAGCCAGTCGGTCTGCGACAACCTGACCATGTTCGATTGCAACAATCTGGTGATCGATGTGGAAACCTTTACCAATTTCAGCGGCGTCAACCTGTCGCAGCCGCTGGACAATCAGGGCAAGCTGAAAAAGAATTTCCCCTACAATATGGGCATTGGCGGCGATGTGGTGCTGGTGCGGGTTTTTTACGAATGGAAGCTGATGGCGCCGGGGCTCTCGCTGATGAAAAATATGGGCACCGGCAACCGTTTGCTCAGCGCCGTTCAGGTGTTCCGCAATGAACCTTTTTAGAGCATCATTTCCGAAAAGTGTACGCGGTTTTCGGATAAAATGATGCGGCAAAAC
>CAZIVB010000093.1:0-1570 GCA_964542565.1 uncultured Hyphomicrobiales bacterium
GAATGACGAGGGGAGACGGAATGACGAGGGGAGACGGAATGACGAGGGAGGGCGGAATGACGAGGGGAGACGGAATGACGAGGGGAGACGGAATGACGAGGGGAGGAGGAATGTCGGGGAATGGTTTCATTTTTCATGATCTTGCCCCCCTCAATGCGCCACGGCGGCCGCGCCGTGTTCGGCCACCAGCGCGCCGGTGGTGAACCGCTCCAGCGTAAAGGGCGCGGCGATGGGGTGCGGCTCGTCATTAGCGATGGTATGGGCAAAAACATGGCCCGAGCCGGGCGTCGCCTTCCAGCCCCCGGTGCCCCAGCCGCCATTGATATAAAACCCCTTCACCCGCGTTTTGGTGATGATCGGGCTGGCATCGGGGCACACATCGACAATCCCGCCCCACTGGCGCATCATGCGCAGGCGTGAAAAGCTCGGGAACAACTCGACAATCGCCGCCAGCGCATGCTCGATCACATTCAACCCGCCGCGCTGGCTATAACCCAGATGATGATCAATCCCGGCCCCGATCACCAGCTCCCCCTTATCCGACTGGCTGATATAGGCATGCACCGCATTTGACATCACCACGCAGTCAATCGCCGGTTTTACCGGCTCGGAGACCAGCGCCTGCAAGGGATGGCTCTGGATCGGCAGGCGGATATCGAGCAGGGAAGCAATCACGCTGGTATGTCCCGCCACAACGCTCGCCAGTTTGGGCGTTTTGATGCTCCCGCGCGTCGTCTCCACCCCGGTCACGGCGCCGCTTTGTGTTTTGATCGCGATCACTTCGCATTGCTGGATGATATCCACCCCGAGCGCGTCCGCCGCGCGGGCAAAGGCCCACACCACCGCATCATGCCGGTTGACCCCGCCGCGGCGCTGCAAGGAGCCCCCCAGCACCGGATAGCGCGCAGCGGGCGAGACATTGATCGGCGGGCAGAATTCCTTCACCTGCCTCGCATCGAGCCATTCTGAATCAATGCCGTTGAGCCGGTTGGCCTCAATGCGCCGTTTGATCTGGCGCGCCTCAGCCTCATCATGCGCCAGATTAAGCACGCCGCGATGGCTCATCATGATATTGAAATCAAGCTCGCGGCTCAGGGTTTGCCATTTTTTCAGCGCATGCTCATAAATCGCCGCGCTTTCGTCATAAAGGTAATTGGAGCGGATAATGGTCGTGTTGCGGCCCGAGTTGCCGCCGCCGATCCAGTTTTTTTCCAGTACCGCGATATTGCTTATGCCGTGCTCTTTGGCAAGATAATAGGCGGTGGCGAGCCCATGCGCGCCGCCGCCGATGATCACGACATCATACGCATCTTTGGGCGCGGGCTGCCGCCAGACGCGCCCCCAGCCCCTTTGCCCGTTAAGCCCTTCGCGAAGCAGCGAGAAAATCGAGTACCGGCTCATAACATCCCCTAAGTATTCTACCCGGGCAACCCTGACATATCCCGCGCCCGGAACAAAAGAAAATATGTCCCAAAGCTCAAAATACCCCACGCGCTCACCCGATCACGTTCCTCCCGCGACCTAACCTTTCCCCTGCCCGACAGGCGAAGCAGAGCAAAATGGCCACAAA
>CAZIVB010000093.1:1580-9535 GCA_964542565.1 uncultured Hyphomicrobiales bacterium
GCAAAAGGAAATATGTCCATCAGCGCAAAATAAACCGCCCGTGATCACAAACACATTCCCACCGCGACCTTCACTTTCCCCTGCCCGACAAGAAGGAAGGGCCGGACGCCAAGGCCAAAAACAATTTGCCAGCAGGTGGTTCTTGCCATAATGCTTTTTATTATCAGCAAGGCGCATTTTTCGGAGGGGCGCATTGAAGAGCGATGGGTTTGAAAAGCACAAAATAGTCTTTTTTCTCGTTCCCAATTTCTCGATGATCGCGTTTGCGACAGCGATTGAAGCCCTGCGCCTTGCCAATCGCTTTCTTCCCTACCCGGCCTATGAATGGTGTCTGATCTCATCGGATGGCAAAGCCGAATGCGCCAGCAACAATATTGGCGTCAATGTCGACGGCTCACTTGATGAGATCCGCCGCGGGCTGGTGGGTCCGGCCCGGCCGGAGATGATTTTGGTCTGCTCCGGGCTTGGCGTTGAGCGGTTTTCCAATCTGCAACTCAATAACTGGCTGCGGCAGATGCACGGCGAGGGCGTCTTTATCGGCGGCTTGTGCACCGGTGCCTGGGTGCTGGCGCAAGCCGGTTTGCTGGCCAGTAAAAGCTGCGCCATTCACTGGGAGGAGCTGCCTACCTTCTCCGAAAAATTCCCCGATGCCGATGTCCATGCCGATCTGTTCGAGATCGACGACAATATCTATACCTGCGCCGGCGGCACCGCGGCGCTTGATATGATGCTGCATATTATCGGCAAGCATTTCGGCAATGATATCCAGACTTGCATCTGCGAGCAGGCGCTGATTGATCACACCCGTTCGCCCTCCGACCGCCAGCGCATGCCGCTGCGGGCCCGCCTTGGCATTCACAACTCCAAGCTTTTGTTTATTATCGAGCTTATGGAAGCCAATCTTTCCGAGCCCCTGCCCCTGGTGGAGCTTTCCCAGTACACCAATCTTTCGCGGCGGCAGATCGAGCGTCTTTTCGCCAAACATCTGCGGCGCTCGCCGGCGCGTTATTATCTTGATCTGCGGCTGGAGCGCGCCCGGCATCTGCTGCTGCAATCGGATATGCCGGTGATCGAGGTCGCCATCGCCTGCGGCTTTATCTCCGCCTCGCATTTTTCCAAATGCTACCGCGAATCCTATAACCGCTCGCCTCACTCCGACCGCACGCAAAACATGACGAAGGTGAACTGAAACAAGCCCTCCGGCTTTTCCCCCTCACCCTGCCCCTTAAGCCCTGAGCTTCGCATTTTCCGGGTCATAGGGCGATTCACGGGTTATGGTTGCCTTATGGCGTTTGCCGAGAATCTGAATCTCGAACTCTTCCCCCTCGCCCGCAAGCTCCGGCGGCACCATGCCCATGGCGAGAGATTGGCCCACCCGCCAGCCATAATTGCCCGAGGTCGCCCGCCCCACCAGCTTACCCTCATGATAGATCGGCTCACTGCCGCGCGCATCGGCATCGCTCACGCCGTGCACAATAAAAGTCACAAGCTGGTTTTCTGCGCCCTGCGCCTGCCACGCTTTCAAGGCATTGCGGCCGATAAACTCGCCCTTGTCCAGCTTGATGAAACGATCAAGCCCCGATTCAAACGCCGAATATTCAATCGAAAGCTCGCGCGGAATAAGCCGGTAGGATTTCTCCAGCCGCATGCAATCCATCGCCCGGATACCAAAGGGTTTTAAATCAAATTCCTCGCCAGCCTCGAACAGCAGATCAAAGATATAGTTTTGCATCTCGATGGGATGATGCAGCTCCCAGCCCAGTTCGCCGACAAAATTGACCCGCAGCGCATGCGCCTGCGCACAACCCACATTGATATTCTGCCCCGATAGCCAGGGGAAGTTTTCATTGGCAAGGTCCGTGTCGGTGACCTTTTGCAGCAATTCACGCGCGCGCGGCCCGGCAATCACGAATACGCCATATTGCGTGGTTACTTTTTGCAAGTTGACACCGCTCACAGGCAGGGCCTTGCGCAGATAATCATAATCATGCCGCTCCATCGCCCCGGCGGAAACCAGATAATAATCCCCGTCCCCGCGCTTGTAGATGGTAAACTCCGAGCGCACCCCGCCATTTAATGACAGCATATGGCAAAGCCCGACCCGGCCGGTTTTTTTCGGGATGGCATTGGCGACAAGCCCCTCCAGCCAGCTTTGCGCCCCCGGCCCGGACACCTCGAATTTCGAAAATGCCGACATGTCCAGCAACCCGACCTTTTCCTGCACATGCCTGCACTCATTGCCCACATGTTCAAAATAATTGCTGCGCCGGAAGCTCCAGATATCCTTGGCTTCGCCCCCTTCAGGCGCAAACCAGTTGGGCCGCTCCCAGCCATAGACCTGCCCGAACACCGCGCCTTTGGCCTTCATGCGGTCATAACACGGCGCGGTTTTGAGCGGCCGTGCATCGGGGCGCTCTTCATCCGGGTAATGAATGGAAAAAACGCTGCGATAGGCTTCCTCGTTCTTCACTTTTAAATAGCCGCGCGCCGCATAGGGGCCAAAACGGCGCGGGTCGACCCCCATCATGTCGATGCTCGGCTCGCCCTCAACCATCCATTCGGCCAACTGCCAGCCCGCGCCGCCGGCCGCCGTGATACCAAAGCTGTGGCCCTCATTGAGCCAGAAATTCTTCAGGCCCCAGGCCGGGCCAATGATGGGCGAGCCATCGGGCGTATAACAGATCGCGCCGTTATAAACCTCCTTCACCCCCACCTCGCCAAAGGCGGGAACCCGCGTAATCGTGGCCTCGATATAAGGCTCAAGACGCTCAAGGTCTTCCGGGAACAGCTCATAAACCGCATCCTTGTCTGGCCCGTCCACATAACAGCACGGCGCGCCCGCCTCATAGGGGCCAAGGATCAACCCCCTGGCTTCCTCGCGCATATACCAGGAGGCATCGGAATCGCGCAAAACCCCCATTTCCGGCAAGCCCTGCTCATGGCGCCTGACGATTTCCGGATGCGGCTCGGTAACGATAAACTGGTGCTCAACCGGAATAACCGGCAAATCCAACCCCACCATCGCCGCCGTCCGGCGAGCGAAATTCCCCGTGGCGGAAACGACATGCTCACATGTGATCTCCCCCTTGTCGGTCTTCACCACCCATTCGCCGTTTTCCTGCTGCTCTATTCCCGTCACGGTCGTATTGCGGTAAATCTCCGCCCCGCCGGCGCGCGCGCCCTTCGCCATGGCCTGGGTAAGATCGGCGGGCTGGATATAGCCGTCTTCCGGGTGCTGGATGGCACCGATAATGCCGTCCATATTACAAAGCGGCCAGATGGCCTTCACTTCATCCGGCGCAAGAAAATTCACCTCCACCCCGATGGTTTTGGCAATCCCGGCATAATATTGATACTCGTCCATGCGTTCGGGTCTTTGCGCCAGCCGGATATTGGAGCATTGCTTGAGGCCCACATTCTGCCCCGTCTCGGCTTCGAGTTGCTGGTAAAGGGCCACCGAATATTTATGGATCTGGCCCACCGAATAACTGACATTAAACAGCGGCAAAAGCCCGGCGGCGTGCCATGTGGAGCCCGATGTCAGCTCCTTGCGCTCAACCAGCACCACATCGGACCAGCCCTTTTTGACCAGATGATAAAGCGTGGCGACCCCGACCACCCCGCCGCCGACAACAACAACCCGCGCCCGATTTTTCATCGCTTCTCGTCCCCGTAACCTGAACTTGAAAACCATATGCTACAGCATTTCGACTTCACAGCAATACGCCTGCCGCCGCTTCCCGGTTTGCGACAGGGGAAAAGCCCGGCGCGACATGGCCGCCCTGATAAACACCGGTTTTTTTCTCATCCGGCTCATAAATTGGCGCGATATTTGCGGCCACCGCGGTTCAAAAAATTTTAATCAATACATGATAACCCTGTCCGGGAAAGCGAGATCGGGCAGATGGCAAACCGCGACATATCCAAAACCGGAAAATCCGAAATATGGCCCATGGTCGGGCCGCATATCTGCAACCAGACCGGCAAGGACCTTATGGATTTGATGGCCCGGTCCCTCATCAATCATTGCACCAAAAACGGCGGCACATTAAATCGTCAGGAAATAACGAATTTTTTTGCCCGCGCATCAAAATCGAGCCGTTTTTTCGACGTATATTACGACAGTTATGAGAAATGCATGCGGTCATGCAAATCGCATAATTTTGTTGTATTCAACAAGAATTTATACGGCAAATTCATTATCGACCACTATTTCAATTCGATAATCACGCATTGTTTCGACAACAAAATCCGCCGCTCCGGCAAGTGGGTCAATGTCTTCTTGTTCGGCTTCCTGGAATTTACCCGCAAATACCTGCACCGCGATTTCGATCTCGCCGTGTCAAAGGCCTATAAAACCAATTCGGCCAGACATGGCGGCAAATTGACAATCACTCATATCACCGAGGACGAAAATGTCGTCAACGCAGTGAAATATCTGATCGGGTCCCTGGGAAGAACGGCGACAAACGATTCTGAAATGACACGGCTGTTTTGCAATTTCATCGATTCCTATATCTGCAAATATTACAATCTGACCGGGCCTGACATTCTGAAAATCAATGAGATTGAAGGCGCCTCTTTCCTCGTCAGGGTTGCCAATCTCAATATCGGCAAAGCGCGTAAACAGCGCCAGCAGCTTCACTGAAAACAGCCCTTTGGCAAGACCCGGACCCTTCGCCTATTTCCCCTTGGGGAGGCAAACCCGGCGCAAAGGCCCATAGCCTTGCCGCGCATTTTTCCCGAGCGGTTGAATCACGCAATAATATTATAAATTTCAGCCTGTTACGGATAGATTACCAAAGCCCTGGGCGCTTGCCTGACATTCCGGCAGAGGTTATCCACAGGGCGTCAAATTATCTTCCCGGCGCGATTATGTCACATTTTAACAATCACAAATCTGTTGTAGAAGAATGGCCGCAATTACGGGGGGATTCTGCCAATGGAATTTATGAATTTCAATCAACTGGAAAAAGCGACGAATATCAGCCGGAATGAGCTTTTCCGCCTGGGAGTGGCGATGCTGTTTATCGTCGCTATTATGATTTTTTCCAATCTGCGCTTCAATCAGGGCCAGGGCGATGTGATGCTGGTGGTCGCCGCCATGATCGGCGGCTATATGGCCATCAATATCGGCGCCAACGATGTCGCCAATAATGTCGGCCCGGCCGTTGGCTCAAAAGCCCTCACCATGTCGGGCGCCATTCTCATTGCCGCCTTTTTTGAAGCGGCCGGCGCCCTGATTGCCGGCGGCGATGTCGTCAGCACCATCAAGAAGGGCATTATTGATCCGGCGATGATCGGCGACGCCCAGACCTTCATCTGGGTCATGACGGCGGCCCTGCTCGCCGCGGCGGTGTGGCTGAACATTGCCACCTATATCGGCGCGCCGGTGTCAACCACCCACTCCATCGTCGGCGGCGTTCTGGGCGCGGGCATCGCGGCCGGCGGCTGGGAGATCGCCAACTGGGACAAGATGGGCGCGATCGCCTCAAGCTGGATCATCTCCCCGGTTCTGGGCGGCGTCATCGCCGCCGGTTTCCTTTATATGATCAAGCGCACCATCACCTACCAAACCGATAAAATCAGCGCCGCCAAACGCATGGTGCCTTTTTTTATTTCCATTATGGGCTGGGCGTTCAGTTCCTACCTGATGCTCAAGGGCCTCAAGAAACTGTGGAAGATGGATATCCTGACCGCATTGGGGCTGGGGCTGGTTGCCGCCGTTGTGATTTACGTTCTCATCAGGCCGTTGATCGCGCGCGCCGCAAGCCGGCTCTCGAACGACCGGGAAAGCATCAATACGCTGTTCACCATCCCGCTCATCTTTGGCGCCGCCCTTTTGAGCTTTGCGCACGGCGCCAACGATGTCGCCAATGCGGTCGGTCCGCTGGCCGCGATCAACGACGCCGTGCTGCATGGCGGCGTGGTGAAAAAGGCCGGCATTCCGCTCTGGGTCATGCTTGTCGGCGCGCTGGGCATTGCCCTGGGGCTGATGCTGTACGGTCCCAAGCTTATCCGCACGGTCGGCTCGGAAATCACCGAACTGGACAAGATGCGCGCCTTTTGCGTCGCCCTTGCCGCTGCTATTACCGTGATTATCGCCACCCAGCTCGGCCTGCCGGTGTCCTCAACCCACATCGCGGTGGGCGGCGTCTTTGGCGTCGGCTTTTTACGCGAGTTTCTGGAAGCCAATTACGCCCGCATGCTCGATGAGATCAAGGAACATCATGAAGGGGATAAAGATCCCACGGCCATTGATAAATTCCTGGAAAAATTCGAGCAGGTCTCGGTTCTTGACAAGGGCCAGATGCTGGAGGAGCTTAAACAAAGACGCCAAAAACTGGGCCTCTACAAAAAGGAGCGCAAGAGCCTGAGACGGGTTTACCGGCAAGAGCTGGTGAAGCGCTCCATGCTGCTCAAAATCGCCGCCGCCTGGGTGATAACCGTCCCGCTCTCCGGCACCATGGCGGCCATGTTCTATTTCACCTTGCGCGGAATGCTGTTAGAGTAGATCAGCCTGTATTCAAATGAAATCATTTGAATACAAAAAAAGTTGATCGACTACAAATAGATAGAGCATCATATATGATACTCCGGAACGAATCTACGCGCTGTTATTCAGGCCCGGGTTACCTGCCCTGACCTGAATAATGGCGGCATAACAGACAGATGGCATCCTCTTTTTACAATAATAACGGGAGGAAAAGGGCTTAACCTTCCATGATCAGACGCATTGTTCTTCCCGTAATCCTCATCATTCTTGCCGCCGGGTTCTGGTTCAGCCCGAATTTCAAGGAAATCGCCGCCGGCGTCGCCATTTTCCTGTTCGGCATGATTTTTCTCGAAGACGGTTTCCGCACATTCACCGGCGGCATTTTAGAAAAACTCCTGGCCAGAACCACCAACAAATTGTGGAAGAGCATCTCTTTCGGCGTCGTCACCACCACCATCATGCAATCAAGCTCGCTGGTCTCGGTGATCACCATCTCGTTCCTCAGCGCCGGGCTGATCGGACTGGCGGCGGGCATCGGCATTATTTTCGGCGCCAATCTGGGCACCACAACCGGCGCCTGGCTGATTGCCGGTTTCGGCCTCAAGGTCAAAATTTCCGCCTACGCCATGCCCATGCTGGTTTTCGGCATTGTTCTGGTTTTCCAGAAATCAAAAAATCTCAAGGGCATAGGGTACGTCCTCGCCGGGCTGGGGCTGCTCTTCCTCGGCATTCACTACATGAAGGAGGGCTTTGAGGCTTTCCGCGAAGCCATTGACCTGAGCCGGTTCGCCGTTGCCGGCTATCCCGGATTGTTCCTCTTTGCCCTTATCGGCCTGATTGCCACCGTGATCATGCAAAGCTCCCATGCCACCCTGGTGCTGATTATCACGGCGCTTTCCGTCGGGCAGATCACTTATGACAACGCGCTTGCCCTGGCCATCGGCGCCAATGTCGGCACCACGATCACCGCCATCATCGGCGCCATGAGCGCCAATTATCAGGGCAAGCGTCTGGCCGCGGCGCATCTGATCTTCAATGTCACAACCGGGCTGATCGCCATTGTCTTTATCTGGCAGATCATTGCCGCCGTTGAATGGATAAGCGCCCATGTGGGGATCAGCGCGACCGACTACACGCTGAAACTGGCGGTTTTTCACACCCTGTTCAACTCCATCGGCGTCATTGTCATGTCGCCGCTGGTCGGCCATCTGGTGAAATTCCTTGAAAAAACCCTGCCCGCGCCCAAAACCACCATTGTCGAGCCGCATTTTCTCAATGAATCGGTCATTGATTTCCCCGAAACCCTGCTCGAAGCGGTGCATAACGAGATTTTCCATCTCTATCAAAACGCTTTTGATATCTACACAAGAGGCCTCAGCATCGCCCCGGAGCTGGTTCTCTCAGACGCCGATCTGGAAGCTGAGCTTGAGACCTCAAGAAAGGTTATCCAGTTGGATAT
>CAZIVB010000094.1:0-9500 GCA_964542565.1 uncultured Hyphomicrobiales bacterium
GCCATGTCAGCGGCTGGGATGATCCGCGCATGCCGACCATTAGCGGTCTGCGGCGGCGCGGCTATCCGCCGGCGGTGATCCGCGATTTTGTCCGCCGGGTCGGCATTACCAAGAGCGACAATGTGATTGAAATGGCGCTGCTGGAACATTGCGCGCGCGAAAATCTCAACCGGAACGCCCCGCGCCGCATGGCGGTATTGAACCCGCTCAAGGTGGTGATTGAAAATTACCCGGAAGGGCCGGGCGAAGAGCTTGAGGCGATCAACAACCCGCAGGACGAGAGCGCCGGAACGCGCATGGTGCCCTTCGCGCGCGAGATTTATATCGAGCGCGAGGATTTCATGGAGGAGCCGCCGCGCAAGTTTTTCCGCCTTGGCCCGGGGCGCGAGGTGCGGCTGCGCTATGCCTATTTCATCACCTGCGTGGGGGTGATCAAAGATGAAAACGGCGAGATTACCGAGTTGCGCTGCACTTATGATCCGGCCACGCGCGGCGGCGATGCGCCCGATGGCCGCAAGGTGAAGGGCACTATCCACTGGGTCTCGGCCACCCATGCCGTCACCGGGCAGGTGCGGCTTTACGAGCATCTGTTCACGGATGTGGAACCGGGGGCAGAGGGCGATATGCTTGATGATCTTAACCCCGATTCCCTTAAAGTGCTTGAAAACGCAAAACTGGAGCCTTCCCTGATGGAAAGCCGGAGCGGCGCGCCGGTGCAGTTTGAACGGCAGGGCTATTTTACCCGTGACCCGGATTCAAGCGCTGAAAGGCCGGTGTTCAACCGCACCGTGGCGCTGCGCGACAGCTGGGCCAAAATTCAGAAAAAAAGCTGAGACGTTACGAAGGCAGCGGCGAGAATATTCTTGTTTTGCTCTGGCGGCCGCGTATCTGAATATTGTCGATTTCATCAAAATCAAAGGCGCCGCGGCATAGACGGGCGGTGTTTTCGCCCACCAGAATATAGGTGCCGTATTGCTTGTTGAGCGCTTCCAGCCGCGAGGCGACATTCACCTCGTCGCCAAGCACGGTGAACACCAGCCGGTCCTGCGCTCCCACGGCGCCAATGGCGACCTCGCCGCTATTGACGCCGCAGCGCGCCTTTAATTTGACGCCGTGGCCGAATGTCCGGCTCTTCAGCGCGTCCTGAATGGCCAGCGCCGTTGTGAGCGCGTGTTCGGCATGATGTTCATTTGTTGTGACCGCATTAAAGGTAATCAGGATCATGTCGCCCTGATACTGGGTAATAACGCCGCCGCATTTTGTCGCGATATCCGAGAGAGTTTCAAAAAAGTCATTCAGGATATGGGACAGCTCGACCGGGGAAAGTTGCTCGGACAATGTGGAAAACCCCTCAATATCGGTGAAAATCACCGAAACCTCGCGGATTTCGGCCTCGCCGCCGGCAATCTTTTTGTCCGAATGGGTGATGCGGTGCGCAACTTCGGGCGATATAAAGCGCGAAAGATCGGCCGCCGCCATCGAGTCGAACACATCGCGCTCAAACACCCGCTTTGCGCGCAGTATCGCCACGGCCAGAATGAGGGTCACGAGGGTTATGGAGATAATCTTGTCAACCTCGGCCCCGATAAGCACCGCATTGGAGGTCATATAGGTGACAAAATTGCGGGTGATCATCGGGTTGCCGGTCTCGGAAAAGATCACGTAAAGAACCAGAATAATCCAGCCGGTCACCGCCGCCAGACCGGCCAGAATAATATGGCGCGGGTCAAACCTCAAGGCGCGCAGGGCGATGAAAATAAAGACATAGATCAGGGTCGGGGCCTTCAGGTAAAACGAAGGCGGCTGCATATACTGGATATGAAAGCTCCAGATCAGAACCATCAAAAGCCCCATATCCATGACCAGCGAGAGCATCAATATCCATTCGGGAAGCGCGCGGCGAAAGGAAAACACAAGGCGTATGACCGTAAAGGCGAAATAAAGCCCCAGCGCCCAGGGAACGGGCTGAAACTCGGCATGCAGGCCGGTTTTGGGGGCAATGGCGTAAAGGGTTGCGAAAATAAGCACCAGAAGAAGCTGAACCCAGCTTATGAGTTGCTCGGACTGGGCCTGCCGGCGGGCGATCAGGTGGCGCACGCGCGCGGGCAGCTTGTCCGGCGCGGCCTCGCCAAAGATAAACACC
This sequence comes from uncultured Hyphomicrobiales bacterium, assembly GCA_964542565.1. Classification (GTDB taxonomy): domain Bacteria; phylum Pseudomonadota; class Alphaproteobacteria; order Rhizobiales; family BM303; genus BM303. Next base: position 2,144 of record CAZIVB010000094.1, read on the forward strand.
GGGAGTTTTTTCCACATTTTCAAGTTGCCGTCCTGCCTGCGCCGGTTTGTCTCTCCCCTGAAGATAGGCGATTATCGCTCACCCTTATTTCACTTCACCGTGACGCCAGACGTGATCGGCGGTTTGTCCGGCGAGAGTCTTTCACGTTTAGTCGGCACCGGCCCGGTCAGGATTTGCCGGAGAAGGCGCCGCTGGCGATCTGGGCGCTGGTGGTGGCGATTTTCTCGCTCAGGGATTGCATGATGCCCAGCGCCGCGCCCGGGTTTTCGGTCACCATCTTGAGGAAAATATCACCATCGATTTTCATCACCGTCAACCGGCCCTTTGCGGTGATGGTGGCGGAGCGCCCCGAATTCAGAAACAGCCCCATTTCGCCAAACACCGTATTGGCGCCAAGCTCGTTGACCTTGATGCTTTTGCCTTCTTGCTCGATGATAACATCGACGGCGCCGTCCTCGATGAAATAGGCCGAATCGGCCGGATCGCCCATATGGCAGACCTCCTCGCCATCCTCGAATGTCAACTGGTCGCTGGCGAAGGCGAGAAGCTTGAGTTTTGAAGGCTCCATATTGGCAAATAACGGAATGCTCTTGAGCCTTCTTGCCGTATTTTCAAGATTCATTTTTTTGCCCCCTTTGCGTTCTGGCTCGTTATTTCGGCGACCTTGCCCGCCCTGGTCACGCGCCCGTGCTTCATGACGATCATATTGTCGAAAAACCCGGCATCTTCATCCCGGTTGAGAACCCAGATCAGGCCGCGATCTTCGTTATGGGCAATGATTGCCCGCATGATTTTCTCTTGCGAGACCGGCGCGTGGGCGCTCAAAGGATTGTTCAAAACCAGAATGGGCGCGTTCTTGATCAAGGCGCGCGCCAGACAGAGCTTCTGGCGCTGGGCGGCGGAAAGACGGCCGCCGGCGACCCCCACCGCCATATCCATGCCCAGATCCATGATGGTGCCGGTCAATTCGAGTTTCTCGACGATATCACGGATCAGGCGGCCGACCTTGCGGCGCGCCTTGGCGCGGCCATGGGCGATCTTGCCAAACAGGATATTGTCACGAACCGAGGCGGTGGCGCTGTAGGTGTTCTCATCATAAAACTCGATGGCGTTTTTAAGGTTATCCGGCAGATGCCCGGCAAAATTCCGGCGGCAGATTAAAATTTTCCGCCGGATTTCATCATCGACAAAATCGAGCCGGTGCCGGGCGGGGGAAAGCAGGAAGGGCAGGCCGCGCAAACGCGCCTGCTCTTCGGCGTCAAGCGTCTCCAGCCCGGCCGCCGCCTTGCGGATAATGATCTGGTATTCGGGCAGCTCGGCGGCGTCTATGAAACTGAAGCGGGCAAAAAACTCATGCCCCGGCGGCAAATCCTTGAACAGCTCGACCATGGTTTCGGCCACTTTCAGCCCGGTTTCAAGGAACCAGCTGTTCATTGAGGAGCGCTCGAGGATCGAGAGCATATAGGGGTCGGTGCTGAGCTGATCGAAATCAAAGGCGTCGCTGACAAGCCGCCCCATCAGGATATTCTCGCCAACCGTCATATTGTCGTTAAAACGCTCCTTGTCGAACGGCTCGACAAGCGCGGCCATTTCCGGTTCCAGCAGCCGCGTTTTGAGCAGTTTGCGCGCTTCCATGATGCGCCCGGTCATCTCCGGGTTGGCAACCGGATCAAGGCGGGCTTTGAGGCCGAATTCGTGGATATCCTCATCAAGCCCGGTAATCTCCAGGGCTTGCAGGGTTTGGCCCTTTATGCCGCCGGCGTCCTGGTCAAAGCGGGAAAAATCGACCCATTCGGCGTGAATGTCATGCGAGCTGTTTCCCGAGACCCGCGCCTCGGCAATGAAATGCTTGCGCCTTGCCGCCTCTTCGTCTTCATAGTCGCGCTCGGCCACGGGCCGGTGCTTCATGCCGTAATAAAGATTGTCCCGGATCGAGCCGCCAAAGACATAGGCGCTGTGATCGACATAGCTCATATTGCGGCCAATGACCGCTTCATGCAAGGAGCCGGCATCCATCCCCCCGAGGCGGATTTTGCCGCTCTGGGGGAAGATCAGGCGCACAAGCAGACGGATAAGCTCATCCCGGCCCGAATCCACCGCCCCCAGCACCGCCGTTGTGCCTCTGAGCGGCAGCCTTGCGCTCAGGCCATCGAGAAGCTTGAAGCCGGTATCATCCTCAACCACCACATTGGACGCCTCGAATTCGCCTTCCAGAACCGGCAATTCGGCGGGGGGATCGCGTTGCAGTTTCTCGTCAAGCATGCCTTCGGGGTGGAATTGCTCAACAAGCTGTTCATATTTGATCTTGGCGTCCATGGCGGTCTGGTAATTCTTGAGCAGTTCCTTCCACGGATCGGCCAGATCCTTGTAGGCGGCAATCACCGCAACCAGCGAACCAAAGCTCAAATTGCCCTTGATCACCAGCACGCCGCCAAGCGAGTAGAAGAAAAACGGCGTCAGCTGGGCAATGAAATTGTTCAGGAACTTGATGAAAAACTTGCGGCGGTAAATCTCGTAGCGAATATCGAAAATCTGCCCCAGCCAGTCGGATATATTGGCAAGCTCAAAGGCGGAGGTGTCGTTGGTATGGACATCCTGAATGCCCGAGACGCTCTCGCTGATGCGCTCCGAGAGACGCCTTGCGGTCTGGACCCGCTGTTTGCCGAGAAGATTGACCTTTTTTTGCAATTTGGGGATCAGATACATCTGCACCGGATAAAGCGCGATGGCGGCAATGCCTAAAAACGGGTCCTGAATCATGATAAAGGCAAGGATTGTCAGCAACGTGCCGCCCTGAAAAACCGGAAGCGAGATCGCCTCGCCGATATAGCCGCCCAGAGGCTCGACCTCGGCGGAAATCATGGAGATGATCTCGCCTTGCGAGATTTTGGCGAATTGCGCCATGGGAAAGCGCAGTATCCGGCCAAACAGGATATAGCGCAAACGCCGCAACATGCGCTCGCCCATGGAGCCGCGGTAAATATTGATCCATAATTTGAAACCGCCATTCACCAGCACCAGCAATAAAAACATGCCGCAAAGGGTGAGGAGAAACTCGATCTGCCCCAGTTCAATGCCGAAATAGACCTTGGGGAAATCCTTGCCGCCGATGGCTTCATTGATAATGGTCTTGGGCAGATCGAGGGAAAAATACAACAGCGGAAAGGAGAGCAGGGTCACAAACAGCAATATCAGCTGCTCTTTACGCGAGTACCGCCAGATAAATTTAAAAATACTCGATTCCATGAGCGTTTTTTCTGCCCCTGCCGTTTTTGACGGGTGTTGCCAGCCTGATTGTTGTTATCTCACGGAACCATGGTGTACAATTATTGCCGCTATTGGCAAGTCCCATTTGCGTTATGCTCCTGGCGGTCAAGTTCAATTCTTCGCCACAGACGCGTGATTTAGTGGAAACATGACGGATAAATCGGTTATATCCTGTTATGTCCGGTCCTGAACCGGGAGGGGCGGCGGCAACACAAGGAGAAGGCATCATGAATTTCTTTATCCGCAGCGGGCTGCTCATCCTCATCTTCGCCTGGGCGGCCGGCCCGGCCCAGGCCAGGGATGTTATCGAGCCGTTTTATGGCCAGTATCTTGGCAAGACGAGCGGAAAGTGCGACCCGAAAGCGGCGCCGCGCAATCTCGATGTTATCATCCGCCCCTATAAACGCGGCTTTACGGTGGAGTGGACAACAACCATTCACAAACCGTCGGGCAAGATCAAGCAGGCCAATTTTTCCATAAATTTCAAAAGCATGGGCCGGGGGGGGCTTTATCGCTCCGCCATGAGGGTCAATGCTTTCGGGCAGGAAGTGCCGCATGACCCGCTCAAGGGCGCGCCCTATATCTGGGGCGTGCTCTCGGGCAAGGTTCTGACGGTTCATTCGCTGATGATTTTCGCCAATGGCGATTATGAAATCCAGACCTACAAGCGCAGCCTGACACAAGGGGGAATGGATGTTGTCTTTTCGCGCATCCATAACGGCGAGAGGCAAAGAAACCTTTGCGCCAGCCTCAAACGCCTGAAAAGCCAGGTCCAGTCCGAATGAAACTATTAATCTACAGCCATGACACATTCGGTCTGGGGCATTTGCGCCGCTGCCGGACCATCGCCCATTCCCTGATTGATCACCTGCACGATCTCTCGGTGCTGATTCTGTCGGGTTCGCCGATTATCGGCTCATACGGGTTCCGGGCGCGGGTGGATTTTATCCGCATTCCCGGCGTTGTTAAACTGCGCTCGGGCGGCTATACGCCGCACGGGCTTGATATCAGCACCGAGGATGCGATCGCCATCCGCGAGGCCATCATCCGCTCGACGGCGGATGTGTTCCAACCCGATATCTTTCTGGTGGATAAAGAACCTCTGGGCCTGCGCGGCGAGGTGGTCAACACGCTTGAGTTGCTCAAATCGAGGGGAACGCGCAATGTTCTGGGTTTGCGCGACGTTATGGATGACCCGGCCTCGCTGGCGGTGGAATGGGAGCGTAAAACCGTTTTGCCGGCGCTGGAGAATCTTTACGATAATATATGGGTCTATGGCCGGCCCGAGATTTATAACCCGCTCAACGGCATTGATGTCTCGCAAAAGGTTCTGGACAAGATCACCTATACCGGCTATCTGCGCCGCTCATCGAGCCCGACGCTCACGCCCTCGGAGATGAACCATGCCGATTTTGACAACCCCTTTATCCTGATCACCCCCGGCGGCGGCGGCGACGGGGCGGCGCTGGTGGACTGGGCTTTACGGGCCTATGAACATGACCCGGGTATTCCCGCCTCGGCGGTTATTGTTTTCGGCCCCTTCATGCATGCAGAGCTTCAGGCCCAGTTCCGCCAGAGGGTGGACCGGCTTGACAAGGTCACGGCGCTCACCTTCGACGCCAATATCGAACATCTGATGTCACTGGCGGACGGCATTGTCGCCATGGGCGGCTACAATACCTTTTGTGAAATTCTCTCCTTTGACAAACCCGGCATTATTGTTCCCAGAACCACACCGCGGCTGGAGCAATATATCCGCGCCTCAAGAGCGCAGGATCTGGGGCTGACGCAAATGCTGGTTGGCGAGGGCAATTATGATCCGCAGAAGATGGCCCGGGCCTTGCGCGAATTGCCCGGCCGCCCCCGTCCATCCGAGGCCAATCTGACCGGGCTGCTCGACGGGGCGACGACGATCTGCGGCATGGTTGATCAATGGACCAACCCCACCAAGACCGATGATCCGAGGCTGCGAATTGTCGGTGAGGATCTTTAGCCGGAATGACAAAGACCGTTATTGTGCTGAAAGGCTATCCGCGCCTTTCCGAGACCTTTATTGCGCAGGAAATCCTCGGCTTGCAAGAGCTGGGGCTTGATTTGCACCTTGTCTCCCTGCGCCATCCCACCGACAAGCGCCGCCATCCCGTTCATGAAAGCATCAAGGCGCCGGTTTTGTATCTGCCGGAATATCTGCACCATGAACCCCTGCGGGTGCTCAGGGCCTGGCGGGCGATGCGCGGTCGCAAAAGCTACAAAGAGGCCTTTTCACTCTGGCGCAAGGATTTAAGGCGCGATTTTACCCGTAACCGCATCCGCCGTTTCGGCCAGGCGCTGGTGCTGGCGCATGAAATGCCAAAGGATACCGGCTGGCTCTATGCCCATTTCCTGCACACTCCGGCTTCGGTGACCCAATATGCCGCCATTCTAGGCGCCCTGCCCTGGAGCTGCTCGGCCCATGCCAAGGATATCTGGACCTCGCCGGACTGGGAAAAGGCGGAAAAGCTCAGCCATATGAGATGGCTGGTGACCTGCACGGCGCTCAATGTGAAGCATCTGCGCGCCCTTGTCCCCAAAACGCCGCAAAAAGTTTCGCTGGTTTATCACGGGCTGGATTTTTCGCGTTTCGGCAACAGGACACAGGCTTATAGCGCAAGGGAGGGCCGCGCGGCGGAGGATCCGGTGGTGATTATATCCGTTGGGAGGCTGGTGATAAAAAAGGGCTATGATACCTTGCTGGAGGCGCTGGCCAAGCTGCCTTCCGGGCTGAACTGGCGCTTTGTTCATATCGGCGGCGGCGAGCTTGGAGAGGTGCTGGAACGCCGGGCGGCAAGGCTGGGGATAAATGATCGCATCACATGGCGCGGCGCGCTTGCGCAGCAGGATGTTTTGCGCGCCTACCGCGAGGCGGATATTTTTGTGCTGGCCAGCAAGGTGGCCGGTAACGGCGACCGGGACGGGCTGCCCAATGTGCTGATGGAGGCGCAAAGCCAGGGGCTGGCCTGTGTTTCAACCAAAGTGTCGGCCATTCCTGAACTGATACGCGATGAAGAGACCGGTCTGCTGGTGGAGCCGGAAAAACCGGATGTGCTCCGTGCCGCTCTTGAGCGCCTCATAACCGATGCGCCCCTGCGGCAAAAGCTCGGCGCGGCGGGAAACCGCCGGGTGAGAGACAAATTCGGCCATCAAAAAGGCATTGCCGAAGTGGCGCGCCTGCTGGGTGATGGCGGGACATGAATATTGCCTTTTACGCCCCCTTGAAACCGCCCACCTCCCTCGTGCCCTCGGGCGACAGGCTGATCGCGCGCCTGCTCATACAGGCGCTGGAGGGCGGCGGGCACCGGGTCAGTCTTGCCAGCCGGTTTCGCGCCTTTGACGCGGCCGGTGATGCCAAGCGGCAAAAACGGCTTGAACATATTGGCGCGAAACTGGCCATGCGTCTGCTGCGCCGCATCGAAAAAACCCCGCATGAGCGGCCTGATCTGTGGTTCACCTATCACCTCTACCATAAAGCGCCGGACTGGATCGGGCCGCGCATTGCCCGGGAGCTTGGCATTCCCTATGTGGTGGCCGAGGCCTCCTTTGCCCCCAAACAGGCGGGCGGGCCATGGGCGGGCGGGCATGAAAGCGTTGCCCGCACACTTGGCAGGGCCGATCTGATTATCGCCCTGAACCGGGCCGATATTCCCTGTATCACGCCGCTTGTTGATGCGCCGGACAAGCTCATCAGACTAAAGCCGTTTCTTGATTGCTCCTGGTGGCGCATCCCGGCAAGGCCGTGCCCGCATTGCCGGGATGCGCTTGTCAAATCCCAAGGTATTTGCTCCAACACCCCTTTGCTGCTCAGTGTCGCCATGATGCGGCCGGGCGGCAAGCTGGCTTCCTACCGGCTTCTGGCCCGGGCGCTTTTGAAGCTTACAGACAGGCCGTGGCATTTGTTGATTGCCGGCGACGGGCCGGCGCGCGATGAGGTGCGGGCGGCGTTTGCGCCGATTGAAAGCCGCGTGACCTGGCTGGGTGAATGCAATTCCTCGCAACTGGCGGAAATTTACGCCGCTTGCGATCTTTTTGCCTGGCCGGCCATCCATGAGGCGAT
>CAZIVB010000095.1:0-9278 GCA_964542565.1 uncultured Hyphomicrobiales bacterium
TGCATATCGACCGGCATTTTTGCGAAACCCAGACCGAATTCGGCCAGCCGCTGATGAATTCCCTGTTCACATTGGGGCTGATGATCGGCATTTCGGTGAATGATCTCACCATAGGCACCACCATTGCCAATCTGGGCATGACCGATGTGCGTTTCCCGCATCCGCTGTTTCAGGGCGATACGGTGCATGTCAGCAGCAAGGTGGTTTCAAAACGCGCCAGCAAATCACGCGGCAATGCCGGGATTGTCGAGTTTGAACACAAAGCCTTCAACCAGAATGACGTTCTGGTGGCCATCTGCACCCGGCAGGCCTTCATGCTTAAACGCCCGGCGGGGGAATAACCTCATGCGCTCCTGGCTCTTTGTCCCCGGCGACAGCGAAAAGAAAATAGCCAAAGCCCTTGGCAGCGGGGCCGATATCGTCATTCTTGATCTGGAGGATTCCGTTGCGCCGCAAAACAAATCCCCGGCGCGGGAAATTACCTCCGCCGCCCTGGGGCGCGGCTCAAAAGCCACACTCTATATTCGCGTCAACGCCCTTGACAGCGGCCTGACCCGGGAGGATTTAATGGCCGTGATCCGGCACCGGCCGCAAGGCTTCATGCTGCCCAAATCCACCTGCGGCGATGATGTCCGCGCGCTTGAGCGCATGATCGCGGATGAGGCGAAAGTGCAGGCAATGGAGCCTTATGCGCCGCCAATCATCGCCATCACAACCGAAACCGCCGCTTCGCTATTTGCTCTGGGATCCTATCAGGCCTGCTCGAAATCCCTTGCCGCCATGTGCTGGGGCGCCGAGGATCTCAGCGCCGAACTGGGCGCCCTGTCCGCTTATGACGAAAGCGGCCACTACACCGCGCCCTACCAGCTCGCCCGCAGCTTGTGCCTCATCGGGGCAAGAGCTGCGGGCGCCGAGCCCATCGACGGCGTTTTTACCGATTACGGCGATCTGGAAGGGCTGCGCCTGTCATGCCAAAAAGCGCTTCGTGACGGATTTAGCGGCAAACTGGCCATTCATCCGGCGCAGCTTTCCATCATCAACGAGGTTTTTACCCCGTCAGGCGAGGATATCCGGCAGGCAAAAGCCATCATCAGGGCCTTTGCGGATGCCGGCGATGCCGGCGTGATCGGCTTTGAAGGCAAAATGCTGGACCGCCCCCATCTTGTGCGGGCGCAAAAGCTGGTGCGGCGCGCCGCCCGCTACGCCTCATCCCCCGTCCAGTAGGATACGATATCCTTTAAATCGGGACGCCGGCGCTCTTCAAGCTTTTCGTCCACCGAGCCTATATAGATATAGCCGGCGATCTGCTCGCCGTCCTCAAGCCCCAGCGCAGCCAGCACCTCATCATTATAAGAGAGCCAGTCCGTGGTCCATTGCGCGGCAAAACCCATGGCATTTGCCGCCAGCAGCATATTCTGGCACACGGCCCCGGTCGAGAGTATCTGCTCCCAACGGGGAATTTTGATATGGACGATATCCCTTGAAACAACGGCAATGACAACGGGGGCTTTGGCAAAACGCTGCTCTTCCGCTGCCTTGCGCTCGTCATCGGGTTCCGCCACCGCCTTTTCATAAGCCGCTGCCAGAACTTTGCCAAAATCCAGCCTCGCCCGGCCCTGGAAAACAATAAAGCGCCACGGCGCCAGCTTGCCATGATCGGGCACCCGGGAGGCAATTTTCAGGATGGTTTCCAGCTGCGCCGCATCGGGACCGGGCGCCTTGATATCCTTAGAAAGCGATGACCTGCGCTCAAGCAAAAAGTCAATCACATCTTGCATCTTCTCTTTCTCCTTGCGCCGAACCCAACACGCAATATCTAAGAGTCCAACCCTGAATTGTCCATGCGAACAGCCCGTTTTTTAAAATAAACATATTTCCGACAAAATCCTATTAATACCATTTTTCTGTTATCATATACGTTCGGCCATGTGAGAGTGGCGGGGTGTGCGATCTTGGTTCCGCAACGCAATCAGGTCAGATTGAATACCGGAAACGATATCTTTGCGATTGCGCTTACGGGGTGAGTTTCATAAAATTATGCGAATCAAGATCAAAAACGGGAGTATCCACATGCTGAAGGCTGTCCGGTTTCCGGATATGGGGTTATATCGCGTTCCGATCCTTTTTCTTTTGCCTGTCTTTGCCGCCTCCCTTCTCTCAACCACGCCGCCTGCCGCCGCCGCAAAGAAACGCGCCACGGTTATTCTTGATTTATCATCAAGCATGTCGAGCCCGCTGGCGGGCGCGGCGCGCAACATCAACCCGGTGCCCGACGCCGACGGGATTCCAGTCTTGCAGCCGCGCCGAACCGGAAAACGCTCAAGCCGGATTGCCGAAACAAAACGGGCTCTGGGCAAGGCTTACCGTGATTTCAGTCCGCGTCTCAATCTGGGGATCGTGGCTTTCGGCAGCAAAACCCCGGGAAGTTGCTCCGATATCCGGAGCATTGAACATATTGGTCCGATTGATCCAAAACGCTACAAAGCCCGCACGGACGCCCTGCAACCGGTTGGCGTCAGCCCCATCTCCGACGCCGTCCGGTTTGCCGCCGAAAGGGCGGATTACAAGAACACGATCAATTCTTTCATCCTGATCACCGACAGCACTGATTCTTGCGGCGTCAATCTGTGCAAGCTGGGCGGCGAGTTGCGCAACAGCGGCGCCAATCTGACGGTGCATGTGATCGGCATCGGCCTCTCCAAAGGCAAACAGAAGGATTTGCGCTGTCTGGCCGGCCACACGCGCGGGCACTTCTTTTCCGTTTCCACCAAACAGCAATTGACCAAGGCGGTTTATGACGCTTTTAACGGCGTCTCCATCGCAAGTTTCCTCAAACCCGAACCGGCCCCTTCAGCCGAAACCATCGCGCAGGCGGCAAAAGCCCCGGGCGGAGGCGTCAATATGACGGCGCTTATTTCCGGCGACATCCCCCTGCCCCGCCGCAAACCCAAAGCGCCGCCGCGCAAGCCCGAAACCGCCGCAATGGCCGGGGAACAGCCTGAAACCGCTCCGGTGAAGGTGGTGAGCGCGGCGAAGGAAAAGGTCAAGACGGCCACGGCGCCGGTTACGGTCAAAAAGCCCGCCGCGCCGCCGGCGCCCAAAATGACGGCGATGCTTCCCCAGCAGCCCGCCATAGCCAAAGCGCCAAGCGCGCAGGAACCCGCACCGCCGCCGGCCGAGACACCGCGCGAGGGCCGCCTGAGCGCCGCGGCGCGGATAATCGAGGGCTCGGCGCCGCTTGAATCGGGCGTTCATTGGAATGTTTTCATGGCAGAGGGAGACACCGCGGGGCGCAAGATGGCCGCCAGCCGCAAAGGTCAGCCCGTTTTCAATCTTCCTGACGGGGAATACATCATAGAGGCCATACTGGGCTATGCCAAAGCCCGCGCCCGCGCCCGTATCAGGGCCGGCCAGTTGGTGAGCCGCAATCTGATCTTCAATGCCGGCGGAATAAAGCTTGCGTCGGTTATCCCCGGTCAGGTCAATACCTACGGCATGAAGCCCAGCTATTCGATCAGGAATTCCAAGAATCAGATAATCGCCAAAAATCTGGTATCGAGCCGGATTATCCATCTCAATTCGGGCGAATATACCGTGACATCGCGTATCGGAAACGCCAATTCCATCGTGACCGCCAAAATCAGCGTTCAGCCCGGCAAACTGACGGAAGCCACGCTCAGCCACAGCGCCGGGCGCATTGTTTTCAAGCTGACGCGGCAGCGCGGCGGCGAGGCCTTTTCCGGCGTTGAGTGGAAAATCCGGAAATCGGACGGCGAAATCGTTGCAACCTCGGCAAAAGCCACCCCAAGTTTGATTCTTGCCAACGGCACCTATAAAGCCACCGCCAAACACAAGGGCAAGGTTTACCGCTCATCCTTTATTGTCCGTCCGGGCGACGACAAGGTCAAGGAAGTCACCACCGAATAGAACAAAACCGGTTTTTGTTTGGCAAGAGGCGCTCTTTGGCAAGAGGCACTCCGGCGTCTTTTTACTCAACTGCGATCAGGCCAGCCGCCACATTTCTGTTTTCGCTCAGGAGAACATTATAGGTCCGGCAGGCCGAGCCTGTATTCATGCATTCCAGCCGGATATTGCGCGCCTTGAACAAATCCCGCACGGATGTATCGGGAAAGATCAGCCGCGCGCCGCTGCCGAATATAAACAGCTCGATTTTTTGCCGGCATTCAAGGACGGCGGAAAAACAGTCTGAATTGTCGGCGCGGTATTCGGCAATTTCCCACGCCATGACATTCTCCGGCAGGAGAAGAAGCGAGCCCGCATGGGAACCGCCCGTGAACCTGAAACCTCCATTGCCGTAGGTTTCAATATGCGGGCGGCCTGAATACCGTGCCTCGATAAATTCCATGCGGAAATTCAGCCTGCCGAGTTCTCGATTTTCTTGTCGGATTTTGGCCCGGCCGTGCTCCAGTCGCGCTTGACCCCGAGATACATCAGCACCGGCGAGGCGATAAAGACAGATGAATAGGTGCCGACAATCACACCCCAGATCATGGCGAAGGTAAAGCCGCGAATGACCTCACCGCCGAAACTATAGAGCGCCAGAAGCGCCAGAAGGGTCGTGAACGAGGTCATGATCGTGCGCGAAAGCGTATCATTGATGGACTTGTTGAGCAGTTGCTCGAGCGGCATTTTCTTGAATTTGCGCAGATTTTCACGCACCCGGTCATACACCACCACCGTATCATTGAGCGAATAGCCCACAATGGTCAGGATCGCGGCTATGATCGAGAGGTTGAATTCGAGCTGGAGGGCCGAAAACACGCCGATGGTAAGCAAAACGTCATGCACCAGCGCCGCCACCGCCCCGAGGCCGAATTGCCACTCGAAACGAAACCAGATATAGACCAGAACCGCCAGAATCGCGATCACGACCGCCAGAATGCCGTCATAGATAAGCTCGCCGGAAACCTTGGGGCCAACAACTTCAACCCGGCGGTATTCCACCCCCGTACCCAGGGTTTGCTTGATTTTCTTGATCACACTTTGCTGGATGGCATCGCCGCCCTTTTGCGATTCAACCCGGATCAGAACTTCTTCGGGCGAGCCGAACTGCTGGATCTGGACATCACCGAGTTTAAGTTTGCCCAGGGAACTGCGCAGATCCGCAATATCGGCGGGGCCGTCCTTGGTTTTGATCTCGATCAGTGTACCGCCCTTGAAATCAATGCCGTAATTCAACCCGGCGGTTAAAAACAGTACGATCGACAGCAAAACACCGACCCCGGAGATTACATAGGCCAGCTTGCGGTAGCTCAAAAACTTGATTTTGGTGTTTTGCGGAACAAGATGCAGATGCTTCATGGGTGCTTCCTAAAGCTGGATTTCCGTGGGACGCCTTGAGCGCACCCAGATGGAGACAAAGAGCCGCGTAAGGGTAAAGGCGGTAAAGACGGATGTGAGAATGCCGATCGCCAGGGTCACGGCAAAACCGCGAACCGGCCCGGATCCCATCTGGAACAGGATCACCGCCGCGATGAAGGTGGTGATATTGGCGTCCAGAATCGTCCCCAGAGCCCTTGAATACCCCGCATCAATAGCCGCCATGGGGGTTTTTCCCAGAGCGGATTCTTCGCGTATTCGTTCAAATATCAGCACATTGGCGTCAACCGCCATACCGATGGTGAGCACAATACCGGCAATGCCCGGCAGGGTCAGCGTGGCCTGCAACAGCGATAAAATGCCAAGAATAAGCGCCAGATTGACCGCCAGCGCCAGATTGGCGAAGACGCCGAACAGACCATAGGAAATCAGGATATAGACCACAACGGCAATCATGCCGATAACAGCGGCAATCTCGCCCGCCGCGACCGAATCCGCGCCCAGTCCCGGACCGACCGTGCGTTCTTCAAGAAAGCTCAGCGGCGCCGGCAGGGCGCCCGCGCGCAGCAATATGGAAAGATCATTGGCCTGTTCCACCGTGAAGCCGCCGCTGATTTGTCCGGTGCCGCCCAAAATCGCCTCGCGGATAACCGGGGCTGAAATCACCTTGTGGTCAAGGATAATCGCAAAAGGACGCCCGACATTGGCCTGGGTGACCTTGCCAAAACGCTTGGCGCCGGCCGAATCAAAGCGAAAGGTCACGATCGGCTCATTGGTGCGCTGATCGAAGCCGGGCTGGGAATCCACCAGACTCTCGCCCGCCACCATGACGCGTTTGCGGATGACATAGGGCACCGGCGTCGGGTCATCGGAATACATGATTTCAGAGCCCGGCGGCGGCCGCGAAGCCAGAGCCTGCTCGGGTGATGTGGAAAGGTCCACCAGGCGGAAAGCCAGCTTTGCCGTCTTGCCGATAATGGCTTTCAGGCGCTCGGGATTATCAAGTCCGGGCACCTGAACCAGAATCCTGTCCTTGCCCTGACGCTGGATGGTCGGCTCGGTCGTGCCAAGCTCGTCAATGCGGCGGCGAAGAACCTCGATCGATTGCTCGACCGAGGAGCGGATAAGCTGGTCAATCGCCTGCTGGGTCAGGGCAACGGTGATCACGCGCCCCTCGCCGGTACTGACCGTAATATCATCGCCTCCCGGCAGCCCTGAAAACAAGGAGGTTTGCACCGGCGCCGCCAGTTTTTTAATCCTCTTCAGCGCTTCGTCAAACTGTTCCGGCTTGCGGATGCGCAGATTAAGGGCGCGGTTATGGATGCGCAGCCCGGTATAGCCGATGCGCCCCTCGCGCAATGTCTGTCTGGCGTCATCCTTTAGCGTCTCAAGACGCTCCTTGATGACGGCATCGGTGTCCACTTCCACCAGCAAATGCGAGCCGCCCTGCAAATCCAGACCAAGATTGATCTGCTTGTGAGGCAACCAGGAGGGCAGTTTTTCAAGTGTTGCTTCGCTGAACAGATTGGGCATGGCGAGCAATACGCCCAGAGCCGAAACGGCAACAACGAGAATGATCTTCCATTTGGCAAAATAGAGCATTGATGATCCGATGCGTTCAGGATTAAAAAAGCTTTGGAACTATTTGTTGTCGTTGGCGGGCTCGCCCTTGGAGCGAACATCCTGAATCATATTGCGAATAACGGTGATTTTGACATCCTTGGCAATCTCGACAATCACTTCGGTATCGCTGGCCACCTTGGTGACCTTGCCGACAAGGCCGCCATTGGTGATGACCGTATCGCCGCGGCGCAGCGAGGAGACCATATCCTTATGCTGCTTGACCTTTTTTTGCTGCGGACGGATCACCAGAAAATACAGGATCACGAAAATCAGCAAAAACGGCAAGAGCGATATCAGCGTATTGTTTGCGCCGCCGCCTGCTGCCTGTGCGAAAGCCGGTGTAATGAACATGAACGAAACTCCAGTCTGATTGCCTCATGGTTTAAGGCGCGGGTTACAAGAATGCCTGAGCACTGAAAAACAAAAAACCGTTTTGCTGATCCCATGCCATTTTTGTGGAATATAGCGATCACTTCCCACTTTGCAAACCACTGCTTGATGTGGAATAGGTGTCTTTGATGATTTTATTTTGAAAAGCAACCGATATGAGCAAAAAAAACGACGACGACGCTTCCATTGCCCCTGTTCTTGAACGCATTGCGGCGGCTCTGGAGCGTCTGGCGCCGCCAGCGCCGCCGGAAATCAAACTCGACACCGCCAACGCCTTTGTCTGGCAGAGCGATTCTGCAGCTTTGATTCCCGTAAAAAAAGTGAATCGCGTTGAGATGCATCTGCTTAAAGGTATTGACCGGAACCTGAACATATTGCTTGAAAACACACTGAGTTTCGCGCGTGGGTTTTCCGCCAATAATGCCCTGCTCTGGGGCGCGCGGGGCATGGGGAAAAGCTCCCTCATCAAGGCGGTTCATCATCAAATCTGCAAGCAGACCGGCAAAGAGCTGAAACTGATTGAAATTCACAGGGAGGATATCAATACTCTTCCGGCCCTGATGGTTGTGCTGCGGCGTCATCCGGGATCAAGATTTGTCGTTTTTTGCGATGATCTTTCCTTTGATGCAGCCGACACGTCCTATAAATCCCTAAAAGCCGTTCTTGAGGGCGGGATCGAAGGCCGGCCTGAAAATGTTATTTTCTACGCGACCTCGAACCGGCGTCACCTGATGCCCAGAGACATGATGGAAAACGAGCGCTCCACCGCAATCAACCCGTCCGAGGCGGTGGAGGAGAAAGTCTCCCTCTCCGACCGCTTCGGCCTCTGGATCGGATTTCACAATTGCTCGCAGAAGGAATATCTGGAAATGGTCGCCGCCTATGCGGCGCATTACGGGCTTGAGATTGCCGCCGACAGCCTAAGGGCAGAGGCGATCGAGTGGTCCGCCACTCGCGGCGCCCGTTCCGGCCGCGTCGCCTGGCAATATATCCTCGATCTGGCCGGCCGCCGCAATATCAAAATCGTCTGATTTCTCCCAGTAAGAGGGCTGAACAGACGACTGGATACTTATGCCGAACCCGCCAGATATTTCCTCGGATTGACCGCCTGTGCGCCCTTGCGGATTTCAAAATGCAGTTGCGGGCGGCTCACCGAGCCTGTCTGACCGGCCTTGGCAATAATATCACCGCGCCGCACCTTCTGCCCGTGCCGCACCAGAAGTTTCGAGTTATGCGCATAGGCCGTCACCCAGTCGCCGGAATGGCGGATCAGGACAAGATTGCCAAAGCCCTTCAACTCGTTACCGGCATAGGCGACAACGCCGTTTTCAGCCGCCTTGACCGAAGCGCCCATGGGGACGGAAAAATTAATGCCGTCATTACGCGAACCGTCACCCTTGCGGCCGAATTCGGAAATAATCCGTCCCTTGACCGGCCAGCGGAATTTTCCGTAGCTTCTTTGCGGCGGGGCTTGCAGCTTTACGATTTTAACCGGCTTCTTGACGCTGCGTTCCCGGATTGAGGCCGCTTTTGCCGTTTTCACCGACCGGTTTGCCGCCGTATCTTTTGATTTGAGTGTTTTGCCGCGAGCGGCTGAAGGCGCAGGTCTTGGCAGGGGAACGGTGCGTGTGGCCGCGCCTGACGCCATGGCGAGATTTGTTCCGCGCCCCGGCAACCTTAACCTTTGCCCGGTTCTGATGGTCAAATCCGAACCAAGATTGTTTTGCCGCGCCAGATCAGCAGGCTTTACGCCGTATTGACGTGAAATGCCATAAAGCGTCTCACCGCCCTGAACCGTATGGTAAGCGGTTTTCGTCTTGCCGCTCTTGCCCGAAAAGGCCGGGTTGCGCGGCGTATAAGAGGGGCGGTTGTTGGCAATCGAAGTTACCTTGCGCGCCGAGGCGGCGGGCCGGACTTTGGGCTTG
>CAZIVB010000096.1:0-9243 GCA_964542565.1 uncultured Hyphomicrobiales bacterium
CGCGCTCGTTCTGGGCGAAAATATCGCCGTATTTCACCCCGGCGCCATTGAAATCCAGATCATAGACATTATCGACCCCCTGCACATACATCGCCAGACGCTCCAGACCATAGGTGAGCTCGCCCGAAACCGGGCGGCAGTCAAACCCGCCAACCTGCTGGAAGTAGGTGAATTGCGACACTTCCATGCCGTCGCACCAGACCTCCCAGCCCAGCCCCCACGCCCCCAGCGTCGGGCTTTCCCAGTCATCCTCGACAAAACGGATATCATGGTTCATGGCATCAATCCCCAGCGCCTTAAGCGAATCAAGATAAAGCTGCTGGATATCGGGCGGCGAGGGTTTCAGGAGGGTTTGAAACTGGTAATAATGTTGCAGGCGGTTGGGGTTTTCACCATAACGCCCATCCGCCGGGCGGCGCGAGGGCTGCACATAGGCCGCAGCCCAGTGTCTGGGGCCCAGTGAGCGCAAGGTGGTGGCCGGGTGAAACGTGCCCGCGCCCACCTCCATGTCATAGGGCTGCAATATAACACAGCCATATTTGGCCCAATAGGATTGCAGGGTGAGAATCAGCCCCTGAAAGGACAGATCCGGCGCATCGGCGTCTTGTTTTGCAGCCATACTCATGAAAGAATTCCCGGCAGAGACAGTTTTTAGATTTTGCGCACCCTAAAACAAGCCGCGATCAAATGAAACAGGTTAAGTTGATCATCCGCCGCGGGCCGGGAAACCCGGATGGCAACAAAGCGCAAGGAGGGAAGAGAAAGTGAAAACACCGAGCCGTCATTTGCAAATTCAGGGTGATCCCTCAATCCGGGATTTCCTGTTTGACCAGTCCCGGGTGACCAGCGCCTTTGACGACAATATGGACAAGGTGCTCGACACGGTGGAACGGCTCATGGGCGAACATGGCGTATTCCACACCCAGATCCATTTCTCCAGCGGCCAGATCAATCTGTGGCTGCTCAATGACCCGTTCAATTATTCCGTCGTGGTGCAGGAGGAAGTTCTGAGCGGCGAGTTGTTTGATCTTTATCCGCCAAATCCCTATCCCGAATATGCCAGGGTGGCGAAAGACAGGATCAGGCCCGTCCTCAACCGTTTCCGCGGCCTGCGCGGGGCCGACCCGATTGTCTATCTCAGATCGGGCTCCCTGAATGTGATCAACGGCAGGGTCGGACTGAATTTCTCCTGCGATGGTGCGCATTATCTTGATTATGAAGAGTTTCTCGCCAACGAGAATTACAGCCCCGACTGATCAGCCCCCCCGGCAAAACCGCAGAGGGGGGCTGAAAAATGTTTACTCCGCCGCGACCTGCGGCAGTTCCGAGAGGGATTTGGCGAGCGCCTCGTGATCATAATCCTGATCGGTCAGCTTGCCGTCGAGATAATCGCTATAGGCCGACATATCAAAATGCCCGTGGCCGGAAAGATTGAACAAGATGGTCTCGGACTTGCCCTCCTGCTTGCAGCGCAGCGCCTCATCGATCGCCGTGCGAACCGCATGGGTGGATTCAGGCGCCGGTACAATCCCCTCGGAGCGGGCGAAAATCAGCCCGGCCTCAAAGCTCGGGTTTTGATGCACCGCGCGCGGCTCGACCTCGCCCAGCTCAACCAGATGGCTCACCAGCGGCGCCATGCCGTGATAGCGCAGCCCCCCGGCATGGAAGGCCGGCGGCATGAAGGTCGAGCCCAGCGTATGGCACAGCATCAGCGGGGTGAGGTGGCCGGTATCGCCAAAATCATAGGCGTATTTACCCCGCGTCATGGTCGGGCAGGCGGCAGGCTCCACCGCGATGGAGCGCACTTTTTTGCCGCCCCTTAACCCCTCGCCGATAAACGGAAAGGCGATGCCGCCGAAATTGCTCCCGCCCCCGGCGCAGCCGATGACGATATCGGGATAATCATCCGCCATTTCAAATTGCGACATGGCCTCTAGGCCGATAATGCTCTGGTGCAGCAGGACATGGTTGAGAACCGAGCCAAGGGCGTATTTGGTGTCATCATGCGTGGCGGCGATTTCCACCGCTTCGGAGATGGCGATTCCCAGCGAGCCGGGGCTGTCCGGGTCATATTTGAGAATCTGCCGCCCGGCTTCGGTTTCCATGGACGGCGAGGGGATGCAGCTTCCGCCATAGGTTTCCATCAGGGCGCGGCGATAGGGTTTCTGGTTATAGGACACCCTGACCATGAAAACCCTGACCTCAAGGTCAAACAGTGCTCCGGCAAAGGCGAGCGACGAGCCCCATTGCCCCGCCCCCGTCTCGGTGCTGAGCTTCTTGATGCCGCTTTCGGCATTGTAAAAAGCCTGCGGCACCGCCGTATTGGGCTTGTGGGAACCGGCCGGGCTGACCCCTTCATTCTTGTAATAAATCTTCGCCGGCGTATCGAGGGCGGCTTCGAGCCTGCGGGCGCGGAACAGCGGCGAGGGGCGCCATTGCCGGTAAACATTGCGCACCGGGGCGGGGATTTCGATCTCGCGCTCCTGGCTGACCTCCTGCATGATCAGTTCCATGGGAAAAAGCGGCGCCAGATCATCAGGACCTATGGGCTGACCCGTGCCGGGGTTGAGAACCGGCGCCAGCGGTTTGGGCAAATCCGCCTGAATATTATACCAGTTCCTCGGCATTTTTTCTTCGGGAAGTATGTATTTGATTGTATCGCTCATCGACTTGAGATCCCCCGTTTACTGGATACACCAGCCGACCCTTGCGGCTGGTTTGGTACACCGCCGGTGAAACCCTGCATGATTTCGACCCGGCGGCGCGGCAAGAAAAACCCTGAAAGCACCAAATAATGCGTCAGGAATACGAAAAAAGGATGCTGCACAAAATCACGAGACTTGTCGAGTCGCAATTCGTCCCCGGCCCCGGTTCCCGCGCGGGCCGGGGGCAAATCGGATAATGAACGGCAGGTTCTATTGAAGGGGGCGGACGCCCTTCACCCGAACTTCCCAGTTTCGCGCATCGCAAATGGCTTTTCCCGAACGCAGGTTAATATCGACAAACCCCCACGCCACACCGCCTTCCACCTGGCAGATGGCATGCACGCGCACCCAGCCTTTCCAGCCCTTTTGCACATTGCGGATTCGTATATTCTTCTCGGTCAGATTCAGGTTTCTGGAAAAAAACCGCTCGGAGACATCGCCGGTCCGGATCTGGCAGCTCCTGGCGATGATCCGGGCAAAACCGGCGGATTTGATGCTTTTTGATGCCGCAGCGCCGGCAGGCAGAACGGCAATCAGTGCCGTCATTAATATATTGCGCGTTAAGATATTCACTATCGCCTGCCGCTCGCCAACCCGTATGCGCCCGCCCCGGGCCTTTACCGGTAATCGATAGCAGAGCGCCCGGCGCTTGTACAGGTTTCGGCCCGGCCCGGTTTATCCATCGGGTGGAACCGTTTGAAGGCAGGCTGATCTATTTTCGGGCGTGCATGACTTCGCGCACATCATTGACCATCTTGCTGCCAAGCGTTTCGACGGTTTGCGAAACCTTGCCGGCGCGGGTATCAAGATCATCACTCATCTGGCCGGTTTCGCCCGTCAGTTCGACAACCCGGGCGATAAGCTCGTCAGCCGCGGTCGCGCTGGCCGCCGACATTTCGGACATGCGCGCGATCTCGTCCACGGTATTGCGCTGCTGGGCAACCGCGGTTGAAATCTCCACCGTTGCGCCGTCAACTTCAGAAACCGTGCTTGAAACTTCAGATATCGCCGTAGTGACCGATTGCGCAATCTCCTGAATGCGCGCCACCTGATCGGCAATGTTTCCCGTCGCCTTGCCGGTCTGGGTCGCCAGCGCCTTCACCTCGCTCGCCACGACCGCAAAGCCCTTGCCGGCCTCTCCGGCCCTTGCCGCCTCAATGGTGGCGTTCAGCGCCAGCAGATTGGTCTGTTCGGCAATATCGCGAATAAGCGAGACAACCTCGTCAATCGACCTTGCCGCATCGCCAAGCCGGGTAACGGCCTCATCGGCGCTGCGCACCCGTTCGGCCGAAGAGCGCGATTTCATGGAGGCCTGATTGACATTTTCCTCGATGGATTCAATCGCCTGGCGCATTTCTTCCGTAGCCGAGGCGACATGAACCGCGTGTTCGCTGGTTTCGGTGATCGCTTCGGCGGCCTGCTCCATGCCGTTCCGGGTTTCCACCGAGGTTTCGCGCAGCCGTCCGACAATCATATTCACTTCGGCGATTTTCTCACCAATTTCGCTCACCGTGTTTTCCATGCCGGTCTCCAGTTTTGTGCCGATCTCGGCCTCCTCGCGTTTTTTGTTGTCCTCGTGCTGGGCACGCTCGCGCTCGCGTTCGTTTTCGGCCACGAGGCGCTGCTCGATGGAATCGCGGAACGCCATGACATTCTGCGCCAGGGCGCCGATCTCGTCCTTGCGCCCGACCCCCTTGATCTCGACATCGGTATCACCGGCCGAAAGCCGCGACATGGTCTGGATATGGCGGCTTAAGGGGGAGGTGATGAGATAACGCATCAAGATGGCGATAACGGCGGCGCTGAAAATCGTAACCAGGATCGAGATGATAATCAGATTGCGCTTTGTGGCCGCGGCGGCTCCGGCCGCCCGGGCTTCATCCTCCGCCCGGCGTTTCTGGGCCTCTTCGGCCTTGGCGGCCTGGGCATCAAGCATCGCCGAGGTGCTCTTGGTCTTTTCCGCCAGAGCGGCGGCGAAGCTGGTTTTCAACGCCGCCATTTCTTTTTTCAGCGGGGTCATCATATCCATGAGGACAATATCAAGCATACCGTAATACCCGGTTTCCGGGCCGATCAGGGCCGTCACCCGGATCAGGCCTTCTTCCGGGATGACGGTCAGATGCGGTTTGGCCGTGCTGGCTTTGCCCGCCAGCGTTTCGGTAAGGCTTTTGATATGGTTTTCATCCAGATCTTCGGCCTCGATATATTCAGCCAGGGTGTCCTTGTTGGTGATAAAGCGGAAATCCATTGAGCGGACCCCGTGCAGCACCGCCATGTAAACCTCTTCCGCCAGCATGTACATTTCCCGGTCTTCGGCGGAAAGCGCCCCTAAAATGGCGTCAAGCTGGGAACCGATAATCAGCAGGGCGCCATGAAGCTCGCCGATCTGGGTGGCAAGTTTTTGCTCGATCTTGCTGCTTCTTTTCATCATCTCAAGCTGATTGCCCTGTTTCAGGCGATCCAGCTCGGAGCGGCGGTTTGCGTTCAGTTGCATGAGCAGGGCCGATTGCAGCGACTGGCTCTGTTTCGCCAGATCCTGCGAGGATGAACTGGCCAGCGAGGAAACCGAATCAAGGCTGGATTTGCTCACAAGAAAGCTTGCTATCCCTGAAAGACTGAGAAGAATAACGATGATGGCTGTAAACTTGACATTCAGCCTGTTGGCAAAAGCGATGCATTTCTTGTTGTTCATTGGCTGTATTCCCCCAGAATCGAATGACAACACCTGTTGTCCGCTGCGGGAATACTCCAATAACAATCTTAAAAAATAGGTAATTCAACCCGGCGCAGGAGTGGACCCGCACTATTCATCACGCAAAGATAGAAATAACGGCCAAGGCGCACAACTACAGATAGGTTAAAACGCTTTTTCCTTATTTGTTGATCCTGAACATACTCTCCAATATGGGCCACAGAGGCAGGCGGGGGCCGTAAATCCAGTTTCCTTCCGGGCAACTGACCTGCCGGCTGCGCGGGTTGTAATCCACATAACCGTGAACCGTTCGCCCACCGGCATTGCCGAAAGCGTGAATCCGCAGCCAGCCGCGCGACAAGGCCCGCACCGAGCGGATTTTGATCGTGCCGCGCGCGATCATCTGCGGCACATCGGTATAGCGTTCCGATTTTTCGCGCTCCACCGCCTTGCAATGACGCGAGATCACATCCTTGTAAAGATCATCGCTGTAACGCTTTGCCGCCGCTGCCGGCAAGGTCCCGGTCAGCAGGAGTGAAAAACACATGAATATGATGGTTTTCATAGCTTGGTTTCCTCTCTGGGGCGCGGTTTTCGTCAATAGGCCCGGTCTTCAAACACCCGGTCAATATCGCCGTTCCATTCGCCATGATATTTGGCCAGCAACACATCAGCCGGCGTTTGGCCCGTTTGCACGATACCGTCCAGATTATTTAAAAAATGCGTTTCATCCGCGCCTTTTTGATCAATACATTGGCGCGCTTTCAGCCCGCTGCGCGAGATTTCCAGCGCCTGTTTTGCCAGATCCTGAACAGTGCCGCCTCTAAATGGCGTTTTTAAGGCGGTTTTCGGAACCCCCCGGCGCAATTCCTCGCGCTCGATCGCGCTCCAGTCGCGGATCATGTCATAAGCGGCATCAAGCGCGGATGCATCATATAACAGCCCGGTCCAGAAGGCGGGCAGGGCGCAGATATTGCGCCACGGGCCGCCATCGGCGCCGCGCATTTCCATATAGCGTTTCAGCCGCACTTCCGGGAACAAGGTGGTCAGATGATCCTCCCAGTTTTTAAAAGTCGGCCGCGCCCCTTCAAAGCCGGGCAGTTTTCCGGCGAGGAAATCCTTGAAGGAAAGGCCCGAGACATCGTGATAGTGCCCGTCGCGATAGACAAAATACATCGGCACTTCCAGCGCGTAATCAACATAGCGCTCAAAGCCCATCCCCGCCTCAAAGGCAAAGGGCAGCATGCCGGTGCGATCGGCGTCCGTATCGAGCCAGATTTGTGAGCGGTAGGATAAATAGCCGTTCGGCTTGCCGTCGGTGAAAGGCGAATTGGCGAAAATGGCGGTGGCGACCGGTTGCAGCGCCAGGGATACGCGCAGCTTTTTCACCATATCGGCCTCGGAGGCAAAATCGAGATTGACCTGCACCGTGGCGGAGCGGAACATCATGTCGAGGCCGTGATTGCCGACCTTTGGCATATAGGCCTTCATGATCTGGTAGCGCCCCTTGGGCATCACCGGGGTTTGCTCACGGGTCCATTTGGGCGAAAAGCCAAGGCCGAGAAAAGCGATTCCCAGCTTTTTGCAATCATCTTCGAGCTGGCCGAAATGGGCATGTACCTCCTCGCAGGTCTGGTGCAGATTCTCCAGCGGTGCGCCCGAAAGCTCGAACTGCCCGCCCGGCTCCAGCGTGATGGTTGAGCCGGGGCAGCATTGCGGCGCATCAAGGGCGATCAGATTATCGCCCTCAAATACCGGTTTCCAGCCAAAATCCAGCAGCCCTTCCATAACCGCCCGCACGCCGCGTTTGGTGCCATAGGGCAGGGGGCTGAGCGTATCGGTCAAAAAGCCGAATTTTTCATGCTCGGTGCCGATGCGCCAGTCCGAGGGCGGCTTGCAGCCCTGTTCCATCCAGCCCGCCAGCTCGTCGCGGCTTTCAATGACCGGTTCTTTTGTGTTGATCTTATCCATTCCCCGCCCTTCATAACTAAAATCGGCTGGTTATGCGATTTGCAAAATACTCGTCCCCTGACATGGTCCCGGGCGGCGCGCTTGTAAAGCTTTAAACACCATCAAATTGATTTGTTTTTATATGATGACCAGTCTCCGGCCATGGCCTGAACCAGCGCCAGCGCCGCCACCGCCGCCGTATCGGCCCGCATGATGCGCGGCCCCAGCGATATGGCGGTAACGAAGGGAGCGGCGCGCAGCGAGCCGCGCTCCGCTTCTGAAAACCCGCCCTCGGGGCCGATAATCACCGCCAGCGGCCGGCCGCGCAAATCTGCAAGCGCCTCGGCCGGGTTTGCGCAAGGGGCCGATTCGTCGCAAAACACCAGCGCCCGCTCCTGCGGCCAGTTGCCGATTACATCGTCAAAGCGCACCGGCGCGTCAATTTCAGGAATACCCAGCAGATTGCACTGCTCGGCGGCCTCGACGGCGTTGGCCTCCATGCGCTCAAGCTTGACGCGGCGCGCCGTCGTGAACCGGGTCAGCACCGGGCATAGGCGGCTTGCGCCCATCTCCACCGCCTTTTGCACCATATAATCCAGCCGCGCCTTTTTAAGCGGCGCGAACAGGTAATGCAGATCGCCCGGCGCCTCTTGCATCCGGGTCTGCTCGGCCGCCACCAGAACGCAGATTTTACGTGTAATGCGCTCAATTCGCGCCCGCCATTCCCCGTCACGGCCGTTAAACAGCAAAATCTCCGCCCCGGCGCCAAGGCGCAGCACATTGCGCAGATAGTTGTTTTGCGCATGTGTACAGGCAATGGCGGCGTCTTTGGCCAGATCACCGGTTATAAAAAGCCGCTGCGTCATATTTTACCGTTCCGTTGCGATTGTACCTTGCGCCCCGATTTGATAAACCCTTTGTGAGTGTCGCGGCAAGACATGAGCGGGGATTTCATCAATTATGGCGGATGCACGGCCAACAGCGGGCGGCGGCGAGGGGACAATCGCCGATGCCGTAACCGGCAACTGGGTGGACCGCCACGCGCCGCTCATGCTGCAACCCTATCTGAAACTGGCCCGTCTTGACCGGCCCATCGGCTGGTGGCTGCTCATGTGGCCCTGCTGGTGGTCCGCGGTGCTTGCCGGGCAGTGGATAAAGCAGTTTCCGGCCCTCTCCATGCTGCTGCTGTTTGCCCTTGGCGCCATTGTCATGCGCGCGGCGGGTTGCACATTCAACGATATCACCGACCGGGATATCGATATGCGCGTTGAGCGCACCAGCAACCGCCCCTTGCCCAGCGGTCAGGTCAGCCTCGTTCAGGCTTACGGCTTTTTGGGCCTTTTATGCCTTATCGGCCTGCTCATTCTGGTGCAGTTCAACACCTTCACCATCTGGCTCGGCATATCCTCGCTGGGGATTGTGGTGATCTACCCCTTCATGAAACGGGTGACCTACTGGCCGCAGCTTTTCCTCGGCCTGGCCTTTAACTGGGGCGCGCTGGTGGGCTGGAGCGCCATGACCGGCGCGCTGCATCCGGCGGCGCTGGCGCTTTATGCCGGCGGTATCGCCTGGACGATCGGCTATGACACGATCTACGCCCATATGGACAAGGATGACGATCTTCTCGCCGGGATTAAATCCACCGCGCTCAGATTTGGCGAGAAAACCCATATCTGGATCGCCGGTTTTTACGGCGCTGCGGTCTTGAGCTTCGCCGCCGCGCTCATTTTGGCCGGGGCGGGCTTGGGGTCATGGGCCGGGCTTGCCGCCATGGCGCTGCATCTGGGCTGGCAGTTAAAGGTTCTCGATACGAAGAACACCGCTCTATGCCTGCATTTGTTCCGCGCCAACCGGAATGCCGGGGCATTGTTTTTCGCCGGAATGGCCATGGACGCG
>CAZIVB010000097.1:0-9163 GCA_964542565.1 uncultured Hyphomicrobiales bacterium
GGGTCAATGGTCAGGTGAAATCTGGAACCAGCGTAAAAACGGTGAAATATATCCTGTTGACCTGACGGTGTCGCCAATTCGCGATGAAGATGATGATCTGATGGCGTTTATCGGCATTCACCGCGATATGACGCTGGCGCATGAGTATCAAGATGAACTTGAGCGCGATGTTGAGGCGCGCACAAGGGAAATCCGTGAGACCCAGGCGCTCACCGTCATGGGCCGCATGGCCAGCATGATCGCCCATGATTTGCGCAATGCGCTTTCCACCATCAAGATGAATTTGCAGCTTCTTATCCGCCGCCACCGCGACCCTGAAGATGTCGAAAACGAGCATTGCCGCATGGGGCTTGATCAGGTCTCTTACATGGAAGAGATTTTGCGCGACATGCTGTCTTATGCGCGGCCGGAGAAATTGCGCCGCAACTGGCATGATATGCCAAAGCTGATCGACGAGGCTCTGGCGACGTTCAACCATCAGGCGCGTGAGCGCAATATCGAAATCGAGCATGACAGGGATGAACGCCTGCCGAAAGTGTATTGCGACCGGATCAAGATGTTGCAGGTTCTGCGCAATCTTATCGAGAACGCCATTCTCGCCATGCCCGGCGGCGGCAGGCTCAGCGTGAACTGCAACATGACTTTTGCCGAACCTGAACCTGTGATAGTGATTACAGTTGCAGACACCGGTGGAGGTATTGCCGAGGATGTTATCGGAGAGGTTCTTGAACCTTTTTTCACCACCCGGGCCCGGGGCACGGGGCTGGGCCTTGCGATCGTCAGGCGGCTTGTGGAACAACATGGCGGCGAGGTCGGTATCCATTCACGGGTTGGCGAAGGAACGAGTTTCAAATTTACCCTTCCGACCAATCACCCCGCGACCAATGACGGTGTAGAATAAAGGGCAGATCGTTATGCATATGCTTGTGATTGATGATGACACGGCCTGTTGCCGCACCTTGCAACTGCATTATTCCAGCCGTGGTTTTGAAGTGCTGACGGCAAACAGCGCCGAAGAGGGGGCGCAGCGCATCGCGGCGGGCGTGCCTGATATTGTGATTTCCGATGTCCGCATGCCGGGGCAGGACGGGATCAGCCTGCTGGAAGATATCCGCGGCAAATATCCCGGCATTGCCGTGATCATGATCACGGCGTTTCAGGATCTGGAAACCACCGTTGAAGCGCTGCACAAGGGGGCGGTGGATTTCGTCGGCAAGCCGATTGATTTGGAAGAGCTGGACGCGGCGGTGAACCGGGCGGTGACAATCCATTCCGATGACCGCAAGGATGCGCTTGTCATTGATCTGGAAGACGCAAACGCCACCATTATCGGACGCTCGCGGCCCATGCAGGAGGTGTTCAAGGCGATCGGCAAGGTGTCGCAAAGCCGGGTCACGGTTTTGCTGAGCGGCGAATCGGGCACCGGCAAGGAACTCATCGCGCGGGCCATTCACAAATCGAGCAAGGACCGTGACAAGCCCTTCATCGCCATCAATTGCGCCGCGATTGTCGAAACCTTGCTTGAATCGGAGCTTTTCGGCCATGAACGCGGCGCCTTCACGGGGGCTGTCAATGCGCGCAAGGGCAAGGCGGAACTGGCCGGCGAGGGGGTGCTTTTTCTTGATGAAGTGGGCGAGCTGAGCCCGCGCATGCAGGGCAAGCTGCTGCGGCTGCTCGAAGCGCGTGAATTTACCCCGGTGGGCGGCGACAGCGTCCGCGCCTGCAAGGCCCGCTTTGTCGCCGCCACCAATGCCGATCTGAAAGCCGAGGTCGCCGAGGGCAATTTCCGCGAGGATTTGTTCTATCGCCTGAGCGTTTTCAATATTCATTCGCCGTCATTGCGCGAGCGGCGCGATGATATCCCCCTGCTGATCGAGCATCTGCTCAAACGCATCAGCTGCGAAATTCACAAAGTCGTGCGCCGGGTGACCGCCGAGGCGCTTGTTGCGCTGCAAAATTATGAATGGCCGGGCAATGTGCGCCAGCTTTCCAATGTGCTGATGCAATCGGTGGTGATGGCGCAGGATGATGTGCTCACCCATTGCGATCTGCCGCTGGAAATTGCCGGTGAGACCGCCGCTTCGGCCGAATGCGCCAATGCCGCCCGCGGCATGGCGCAGACCCCGTGCCCGCCCTCTTCACTAAAAGATCTCGAGCGCGGCCATATTGCCCAGGTTCTGCTTGAAACAAGGTGGCACAAGGGCAAGGCCTGCGAAATTCTCGGCATCAGCCGTCCGCGTCTGGACCGCCGGATCAAGGAGTACGGGCTGGTTCAGTCTTCCCCCTAAGTCTCTGATCTGGCCGTTTTGTTAATCCGGCCGGAGACGGATTGAACGAATTGTTAGCATTTTGACAAGGCGGGGCGCCGATGCTGATCGTTCCTTTGCAGTTTGTTGTATTTATTGGTGAAAATTCCCCAAGCCAAAGAGAGGTGTTGGCCTCTCATTTGCATGGGGTGCCGGATAAAGTTGAAAACCGCAGGAGAAGAACATGCCGGGCCAAAGCTCCAATGATTATCCGGGGAAGGTTGTATTTTACGTCACCCTGGCCGCCATGGTTGTCTTTTTCTGGTGGTTGCTGATCTATGATCACGGGGTCGTATCGGCGCATTGACGCGGATAAACGGGGAAGGTGCAGTCGCTGTGGCGGGAAAACAGGTTTTGGGTGTAATTGCCGGGGTGGTGATCTGGGCGGTGTATTTCTATGCGGTTGATTTTGGCCTCATGCAGGTGCAGGGTTTGCCCGTCGCCATGACGTTGATGCCGAAATGAGTATGCGTAATATCCTGATAGCGGCGGCGCTTGTCGTAGTGGCCTTGCTGGCTCTTGGAAGTGATTTGGGCTGGGCGGCCGAGGCAGTTTCAGGCGCGGCCCCCGCGCCGCAGCCAACAGCGGCGGATTATCCGCGCATCGGCGGCATCAACAGCCGCACATTCGTCTGGGCCTTCGCGCAGATGCATCTGTTCCTGGCCGCCTTTGTTCTCGCGGTGCCCATGTTCGTGGTTTCCATCGAGTATATGGGGGTGGTGAGCCGGGATGAGCGCTATGATTCCATGGCGCATGAGTTCATGAAAGTCTCCATGGCGGCCTATTCCTTCACCGCGCTGGCGGGCGGCGGGCTGACCCTGGCGCTGTTCCTGTTCTACCCGGATCTGATGGGGTATCTGGTCAAGGTGTTCCGCGGCCAGACCCTGATCTATGCCGGGTTGTTCCTGGCGGAATCGGCCTTTCTTTATCTTTATTACTACACCTGGGACGCGATGCGTTACGGCAACCGCAAATGGTTCCATATGTCGATCGGTCTGGGGCTCAATACGGTCGGCCTGACGCTGATGTTCCTGGCCAATGCCTGGGCCAGCTTCATGATGTCGCCGGCCGGGGTTGATCCGGCAACCGGCGCGGTGGTGGGCTCGGTGTGGGAGGCGACGCGCAATCCTTTGTGGAATCCGCTCAACCTGCACCGTTTTCTCGCCAATATCGCCTATGGCGGCGCCATTGTCGGGGCCTATGCGGCTTACCGTTTTCTGGCCACGCAAAGGGCCAGCGAGCGGGCGCATTATGACTGGATGGGGTATGTTTCCAATTTCATCGCCGTTTGCGGCTTCCTGCCGCTGCCCTTTGCCGGTTACTGGCTGATGGCGGAGATTTATTCCTATAGCCAGCAGATGGGGATTACCGCCATGGGCGGCATTCTGGCCTGGCTGTTTATCATTCAGGCGGTGCTGATCGGCACTTTGCTGATGGCGGTGAATTATTATCTCTGGTGCGGGCTGGGCCGCACCGATGAGGGGGTGCGTTTCAACCGCTACATCAAATATATCGCCGTGGTGATTGTCGGCGGCTTCCTGGTCTGGGTGACGCCGCATTCGCTGATCTTGAGCCCGCAGGAAATTCAGACGCTCGGCGGCACCAATCACAAGCTGCTCGGGCCGCTCGGCATCATGCCGGCCAAGAACACGGCGGTCAATCTCATGCTGGTGTTCACATTCTTGTCGTTCCAGCTTTTCTACCGTTCCAGCCGCAAGCCCACGGTGTCCTGGGCGCCGATCGGAAACGGCATCATCATCGCGCTTTATATTGTCGGTATCGCCAATATCGTCGGGGCGGGGATTTACGGTTACATCACGCCCACCGTCTATAAGGTCGGCGCTTCGGTGCCGCAGGTGTTCACCACCTTGAGTATTATCGTGGCCGCGGCCATTATTGACGCCTTCATGCTGCGCGGCGCAATCAATGCCAAGGTGCATTGGGGCCGCATGTCCACGCGCTCGCAATACGCCCTGTTTATCCTGCCGATTGCCTTTACCTGGCTGATGGCGCTGATGGGGTATATCCGTTCCTCGCTGCGCACCCAGTGGCATGTCTATACCATCATGCCGGACAAATCGCCCGAGGCCTTTATCCCGACCATCGGCGAGGCGGGCAATATTATCACTATCATCACATTGATGTTCATGGCGCTGATCGTGTTTATTTTCTGGCTCTCCCAGATCGGCGCGACAAAACAGGAACCGCCAGCAGGTAAAAAGCCGCCGGCGGGTGAGGAGGCGGGCGCATGACTTTCCTCAAGGTTATGGTGTTTTCCCTGGCCGTGATGCTCATATACACCGTTTTCGCCAATATTTTGCCGCAGGTGCATTCCGACCCGCCTTCGGAAGAGGTGGTGGATACCGGATCGCTTGACATGGCGGGCATGATTGCCTGGGGTGAAAAACTGTTTCCGGGCAAGGGGAGCTGCACCTTGTGCCACAATGATCTGGGGCGGGCGCCCGATATGCTGGCCATGGATCTGAACAAGGAATTCACCGAACGCATCGAGGACCCCAACTACAAGGGCAAGGCCAGGGACTTTGAGGGCGCAAAGGCGATTGAGGTTTATATCCACGAATCCATGCTTGAACCTTCCGCCTATGTCGTTGCCGGCTTCGGCAAAAAGGGCAGCGGGGATAAGATCAGCCCCATGCCCGCCGTTGACAAAGCGCCGCTGAAACTCTCGCCGGTGCAGATTAATGCCCTTACCGCCTATTTGATGGACAAGGCGGGGGTCGAACCCACTGTGCCGCTGCCCTCGGCGGATGAAGGCGCCGGCGGCGGGGAGGATACGGAAGAAGAGGCGGGTCCGGCCAAAACCGCCGAGGCGGCGCTGGAAAAATACACCTGTAGCGCCTGTCATGATCTCTTGGACAGCGAGGCCGATGCCGGCCCGGACCTGCACGGGATTTCTGAGCGCATGGACAAGGAAAAGATTATCGAAGCTATCCTGAAACCCAATGCGCAAATTGCGGAAGGGTTTGAGGCCGATGTCATGCCGCAGGATTTTTCGGAGCAGATGCGTGTGAGCGAACTTGATCTGATTGTTGATTACCTGATGAAACTCAAAGCCAGAAAACAAGACAACAAGGGGCAGTGATGATGAAAAAGCTGATCACGCATCCGCTGCTTTGGGCGCTGATCGTAACGGCGGCGCTGTATGTGCTGTTCGCGCATATTCTCAACCCGCCGCTGCCCAAATCGCTGCTGATCCAGTATATGGTTATCTGTATCGCCGGTATCTTGATGGTGGTCACCTTCAGTGACGCGACAGCGTCGCGTTTTGCCTATCCCATGCGGGCGCTGCTTGGCGCTCCCAAACTGTTTGTTTTGCGCATGGCGGCGCTCATTATCGTCGTTGCCGGCGTGGGCGGGCTGACATTTCTGGCGATCAAGCCGAATTTTGAAGCCCCGGTCGAGTTGCGCACGGTTCACCCCGCGCCGCCGTCATCAATCAAGGTTTACGGCAAAAGCTTCAATCTGCTCAAACTGGAAAATCCGCTGCGCAAGAAGGCCAGGGAAGGCAGCGAGGAATTCAAGACCTATATCAAGGAAGGCAGTGACCTTTATTTCAAGAATTGCGTCTTCTGCCACGGCGATCTCCTGGACGGAAAAGGGCATTTTGCCGCCGCCTTCAATCCGCGGCCGATCAATTTTCAGGATGTGGGCACCATAGCCCAGTTGCAAGAATCCTTCCTGTTCTGGCGCATCACAACCGGCGGTCCCGGACTGCCGCGCGAGGGCGCCCCCTGGGCCTCGGCCATGCCGGTCTGGCATGAGATGCTTAAAGAAGAAGAGGTCTGGAAGCTTATTTTATTCCTGTATGATTACACCGGGTATGTGCCGCGCTCCTGGGAGCTGGCGGAACCCAAGGGAATGATGGACAAGGCCGGGGACAAACCGGCAAAAAAAGCCAAAAGCGGCGTTCTGGATGAAGAGGCCATTGTCAAGGTTTACGCCAAACGCTGTGCCCAGTGCCACGGCGATGATGGCGATGGCCAAGGGGTCGGGGCCGAGCTGATGTATCCCAAACCGCGCGATTTCACCCTGGCGGTGTTCAAATACAAGACCACCCATGCGGATAATGAATTTCCCACCGATGATGATTTGCGCAAAACCATAAGGGACGGGCTGGCGGGAACGGCCATGCCGGGCTGGAAAAGCATTCTTTCCAAAGCCGAAATTGACGGTTTGATTCAGTATATCAAACAGTTCGGCGGCTGGGATGAGGAAAACCTCGATGAGCCTCTCAAGCTCAAACCCATCGATGAGGGCGAAGTTGTCGCCGCATCGCCGGAATCGATCGCGCGCGGCGCCAGGCTGTTTCAAAAAACCTGCACCGAGTGTCACGGGCTGGAAGGGCGCGGCAACATCACCTCGGGCAAGAAGCTCAAGGATGACTGGCAGGACCGCATCTGGCCGCGCAACCTGACCCGGCCCGAGACCTGGCGCTGGACCCATAACGCCAAAGAGGTTTTCCAGCGCATCAGCACCGGTATCCGCGGCACGCCGATGCCGGAGCACACCACGCCGATGAGCGTTAAGGAGCGCTGGGACGTGGCCAATTACGTCATGACCCTGCGCGAAAAGGCCCAGCCCCTGGCCAAGGGGGAGACGGTGATCCGGGCGGCGCGCATCGAGGGCGAGCTGCCGGTCAAAACCGATGATCCGGCATGGCAAAAAGCCCTGCCGATGACCTTTGCCATGGCGCCCAATGTCATCAAGGAGGGCCGTATGTTCAAATCCCTGAATAATATGGTGACCGTGCGGGCCCTGTTTAACGACAAAAGTGTTGCTTTGCGGATGGATGTGGATGACCGGACCTATTCGGTGCCCGGATCCGAGCTTGAGAAAAAATACCGTATCGAGGGGGTGGAACCCACCCATGACGCCGTGGCGGTGCAATTCCCGGTCACAATCCCGCAGACAAGCGAGAAGCCCTGGTTTCGCCACGGTGATAAAAAACACCCCGTCAACATGTGGTACTGGCGCGCGGCGGGCGAGGCGCCCAAAGCGCCCGAAACCGTTATGATGCTGGACGCCAACGGCCCCGATGCCGCGCCGCTGCCGCGTGAGGGCTATAAGGGGCTGAACGGCAAGGGTGAGTGGAAGGGCGGCCAGTGGCGCGTTGTTCTGAGCCGGCCGCTGAAAACCGAAGATGTCGCGGATTTGCAATTCGAGACCGGGCGCTATATCCCCGTCGCTTTTGCCAACTGGGACGGGGTTGCGGGCGAGAAGGGCTCAAGGCACAGCTTCACCACATGGTACTGGCTGCTTCTGGAGCCACAGGTCAATATGCCGCTGTTATATGCCGCCTCGGGCGGGGCGGGGCTGCTGGCCGGCCTGGTGTTTTTCTTCGCGGCGCGCCGCCAGAGACGCTATTTCAGCTGACAATCATATCCCTTGCCGAAAAAGCGGAAAAAAACCGCAAGTCAGAGTTGCCGGTCCGGCGGTTTTTGCCGTGGAATTTTGCCTGTGCGTGCACGCCAATGTCATGCCGGTTTGCCGCCGGGCCATATTTACCGGCTTTTTGGTGGGTTAAACGTAACAGTCAATATAAACTGAACGGATTGAACGAAATCAAACGGAGTTGGTTTTGTTCTAAAAAGCAACTGGCTAACCAATTGATATATATAACAAAAACATGAAGAAAGAATATGGTAAGCTGGCATGTGCATTGCATGGATGGTTGCGTGTAAATGTGTATTCGCCGGTTTTTTTAGAAAGAAGAGGCGCGATGATATGAAACCATCACTCAAGACCAAGGCGGGACGGATTCTAGGCTTTGCCACGCTCATGGGCGCGGCGGCAATGTTCACCGCTGTGCCGATGGCGCAGGCGGGGAACGCGGAGTTTGGTCCGGTAAAATCAATAAAGGCTGACGCCAAAAAGGCAGCTCTCGGCAAGAGGCTGTTTTTCGACGTTCGCTTGTCGGGCGATGCAGCGATCAGCTGTGCAACCTGTCATAACCCCGAAAAGGGGTTTGCCGACGGGCTGGCGCTTTCAAAAGCTTATCCGGGTTCGGAAGGCTTTCGCAATACGCCGTCCCTTATCAACACCGCTCACAAGGCCAACTGGTTCCATGACGGCCGTCTGGGCACCAACCTGAACGATGTCACCCGTGAGATGATCACGGAGACCTATCTCATGAACATGGATATGCGTCTGATGCAGGAGCGTCTGAAGCAGGATCCGGTTTATGTGAAAATGTTCAAGGACGCCGGTTACGGCGAGCCCTCGAACGGTTCCGTCCGCAAGGCCATTCCGGAATATCTCAAAACCCTCACCTCAAGGGGCGCGCCTTTTGATACGGGCAAAATGTCCGCATCCGCCAAGCGCGGCTTTGAGCTTTTCAAGGGCAAGGCCGGTTGCGTGCAGTGCCATAGCGGTTCGTTGTTTACCGATCAGAAGGCTCACAATACGGGCGTTCCGGAGAATACGGATATCTATACCAATCCGCTCAGGCATATCACCTATGTCACTTTCGGTTTGTTCCAGGGGATTGAGAACATCTACAATATCCGCCGCGATGTCGGTCGTCAGATCGTCACCAATCCGGCAGATGGATCAGATGTCGGCAAGTTCATGACAGCCTCGCTCAGGGAGCTGAAATATACCGCGCCCTATATGCATAATGGTGTGCTCTCCAACCTTTCAGCGGTTGTTGCGTTCTACAATGCGGGCGGCGGCAATGATGCGAACAAGGATCCGAAGATGAAACCCCTTGGCCTTTCGACTCAGGAGTCGATTGATCTGGTGAGCTTTTTGGAATCTCTTTCGGGCGATCCTCTGACGGGCGGCGATCATGTGTGGAAAGACAAAATCCCGCTTGATTATCCTGCAATCGAAAACTG
>CAZIVB010000098.1:0-9140 GCA_964542565.1 uncultured Hyphomicrobiales bacterium
CATGGCCCTGAAGGCGGCCTTGAGCCAGACGAAGGTCGGTGAGCCGGTGGAAAGCGCGGGGTCCGCCTTTAAAACCGCGCCGATGCGGCCAAAGCGCCCCGGGTCGGAGCTCAGGGAATTGGTGGCGAAATCCTGCATCTCGGCCGGGGTAGCGTCGCCGCCGGGGATATAAAGGCGGCCCAGCCCCAGGGCGCAGGCAAGGCGCGTGATCAGGCGGATCATGGGCAGGGGCAGGGATTTGGGCGCCAGGCGGATCATGGGCGATGTGATCACCATGCGGCGGAAGCCGACCGGACGGCTTGTTGCGGCGTAATGCAGCAAAACCGTGCCGCCCATGGAATGGGCCAGGGCGTAATAGGGCGGCGGACAATCGGGCAGGACGATCTGCTCAAGCAGGGCTTTTATATCCTGTTGGTAATCGGTGAAGCTGCGCACATAGCCCTTTAGGGGATTGGCGATCAGCCGATCCGAACGCCCCTGGCCGCGCCAGTCCAGCACCGCGACATGAAAGCCGCGGCGGCGCAGGTCCGAGACGGTTTCAAACTGCTTTTCAATAAACTCGCCGCGGCCGGTGAAGATGCAGATGGTGCCTTTGGTTTTGCCCTTTGATTCCCAGCGGGCATAACGCAGGGAAACACCGTCTGCCGCCTTGATATAGCCGCAGATTGTGCCGCCGGGGAGGGGGTTTTCCGCTGTGCCGATAATGTCCATGGGTGCTTAGTATTCATCAAATCCGGCCGAAGAACGGCCATTGTGCCCACCGGGCATTAACGCTTTGTTAACCGGCGGCAAGATTCCCGGCAAGGGGTTGAAAAAAACGCTTTTGGCAACCATATCCACACCGTGCGGATGCCGGGTTTTCGGGTCCGTATGTTGAGAAACTGCCCGGCCCTTGCGGCGGGTAAACCCATGTTGCTTCAATCAAGGAGGATGTGTGATGAGAAGCTTTGATCTTTCCCCACTTTACAAAACAACCGTTGGTTTCGACCATCTTGCCAATATGCTTGACACCATGACCGGCGATGTCCCCGGCAATGGCTATCCGCCCTATAATATCGAGCGGCTTGGCGATAATGACTACCGGATTTCCATGGCGGTGGCGGGCTTTGGCGAGGATGATCTCAAAATTGTCGTGAAGGAGAACACCCTGACGATTACCGGCGAGAAAGTCGCCGAGGAAGGTTCGGGCGATTTTCTGCATCAGGGCATTGCCGCGCGCAGCTTTGACCGCCGCTTCGAGCTGGCGGACCATGTCAAGGTCAAGAAGGCGGAGCTGGAAAACGGCCTGCTGCATGTCGAACTGGTGCGCGAAATTCCCGAGGCGATGAAGCCCCGCACCATCGAGATTTCCGCTGCAAAATCCAAAACGGCAAAAACCCTCGAGGGTAAAAAATCGTAACATCCGATACCCGGTGCCATTGCCCGCCATGCCGGGCAATGGCACCGGTTTTGCCAAAGCCTTGACGCCGCGGTCGGGGATTGGCAATATGCCGGTGTTGAATTCGTGGTGATTTGAGCCGGTCGGCTTGCAAGCCACGTAAAACAAGTTGCTAAAAGGCCGGGGTACGGAACAAACGGCCCGGCACGGAAGTGACCGGGCTTTTTAGTGTTGTGAGGGAACAAGGATATGGCGAAAAACTGGAAAAGCCGCACATTGGCGGTGCATGGCGGCACGGTGCGTTCGGGTTTTGCGGAAACCTCCGAGGCGCTGTTTCTCAATTCCGGTTTTACCTATCAAAGCGCCGAGGCCGCCGAGGCGCGTTTTGCCTCGGATGATCCGGGCTTTGTTTATTCGCGCTTTGCCAATCCCACCGTGCGCATGTTTGAAGAGCGCATGATGGCCGTTGACGGGGCCGAGGACGCCCGCGCCACCGGCACCGGCATGGCGGCGGTGGCCGGGGCGCTGTTCTCGCAACTGCAAAGCGGCGATCATATCGTGGCGGCAAGGGCGCTGTTTGGCTCATCGCTCTATATTCTGGGTACGCTCATGCCGCGTTTCGGCATTAAAGTGACGCTGGTTGACGGGGTTGATCTGGAGCAATGGCAAAGCGCCATGCGGCCGCAAACAAAGTTGGTGTTTCTGGAAACCCCGACCAATCCGACGCTGGAAGTTATTGATATCGCCGCCGTGGCCAGGATCGCCCATGGGGGCGGGGCCAAACTGATCGTGGACAATGTCTTTGCCACGCCGTTGTTGCAGCGCCCGTTTGAGCTGGGGGCGGATGTGGTTGTCTATTCGGCCACCAAGCATATTGACGGGCAGGGGCGCTGTCTGGGCGGGATTATTCTGGGGGATAAAAAATATATCGCCAAGGCCTGCCATGATTACCTCAAGCATACCGGACCCTCTTTAAGCCCGTTTAACGCCTGGGTGATGCTCAAGGGGCTGGAGACACTGGATGTGCGGGTGCGCCAGATGCAGGAGAACGCCGCTGCCATGGCGGATGTTCTAAACGGGCATGGCGCGGTCAAACGGGTGATTTATCCGGGGCTGGAAAACCATCCCCAGGCGGAGATTGTGGCAAAACAGATGTCCGGCGGCGGGCCGATGCTGGCGGTGGAGCTGAACGGCGGCAAGCGATCGGCTTTTGCTTTCAGCAATGCGCTGGAGCTGATTTTGATCTCCAATAATCTGGGCGATTCCAAAAGCCTGATTACCCATCCGGCCACCACGACGCATCAGAGCGTGGACAAGAACGAGCGGGCAAGGCTGGGGATCAGCGGCGGCATGCTGCGGATTTCCGCCGGGCTTGAGGACCCTGCTGATCTGGCCGCTGATATCACCCACGCGCTTGAAGCGCTTAATCAGAGCTGAAATTATTGATTTTGATGCGGGGTAAATCCTCTTGCGGCTCAAGCCCGAGGATTTGGGCGTAAAAGCTGTATTCGCTTTTCAGGGCGCTGATAATGGTTTCGGCGCGGCGAAAGCCGTGGGATTCGCCTTCAAACTCGATATAGCTGGTGGGGATGGCGCGGATTTTGAGCGAATTGTACATATCGCGCGACTGGGCCGGGGGGACAACCGGATCATCCGCGCCCTGAAAAAAGATCACCGGGCTTTGAATTTTACCGGCATTGTAAAGCGGCGATCTTTGCCGGAACAATTCCGCATCATCCCCCAGCAGGGTGTGAAGATAGCCGCTTTCAAATTTATGGGTGAGGGCCTGCAGTTTTTCCAGATCGCCAATGCCGTAATAACTTGCCCCGGCGGCAAAAACGGATGAGCGGCAAAGGGCGGCAAGGACGGTGAACCCGCCGGCGCTGGAGCCGGAGATCAGCAGTTGGTCAGGATCGGCAAGACCCGATGCGATGAGGTGCCGGGCGCCGTTTTCCATATCTTCAGCGTCATAAACGCCCCAATGCCCGTTGAGGCTGTCGCGCCATTTGCGGCCATAGCCGGTGGAGCCGCGGTAATCGATATCAAAGACCGCGAAGCCGCGGCTGGTCCAGTACTGAGTTTTAAGCTTTAATCCCCGGTCCGCCATGCCGGTGGGGCCGCCATGGGCCAGGAGAATCGCGGGCGGCTTTTCCCCTTCAGGTGCTTTAAAGGCCGGATTGCAGGGCGGGTAGTAAAGACCGTGGGCGTTCTGGCCGTCACCGGTGGAAAACCTGATGATTTGCCCGCTGGAAATCGCCGCGCGGGGGATTTGCAGGGCCGGTTTGCTTATGGGGGTGAGGTTTTCATCCAGAATGCAGATGGCCTGCGGCGCGGTGTCGGTGATGGCGGCGGCGGCAATCTGGTCCCGACCGGCGCTGATGGCGTCGATCTGGCGGGCCGGGGTTTTGAGCCTTGCCCATTCATGGCTGAACAGGGCGGGGACCAGCTCGCCGTCCTTGCAGGAGAGCGCTGTGATGCTCCCGTCCTCGCGGAGGACATAAGAGGATGCGCCAAGGCCCCATAGGGGGCGGCCAAATTCATGGCCCTCCCAGGGCAGGGCAGTAATTGCATTGCCGTCCCATATGTGAATTGTGCCCCATCCGCTTTGATCGGATATGAAATAAAGCCGGCCCTGATCATCCCATTGCGGCTCGGTCGCGGCGCAGTTTGCCCCCCCTGCAACGGCGTGTTTCCGGATCACCCGGCCAGCTTCATTAATCGCGCCCACCCGGAGCCGTGAGGATTCCCATGGCATGGCGGGAAGGTCCCACTCTATCCATGCCAGTTTTGTGCCGTTGCGGTTGAGGCGCGGATAGGCGTAAAAATCATGGCCCTGAAGCAGGATTTGCGGCGTTCCGGCATTTTCGCCATCAAGCGCGATGGCGAGGATATAATTTTGCGGCCCGGCCTGATCTTTCTTTTCCCCGATACAGATCAGACGGTTGCGGGCGCTGTCATGCACCCCGTCGGCAAAGCGCCATTCAGGGGCGTTGGTGATGCGTTTGATATTGCCGTTGTTTGCGAGGTGATACATATCCTCATCGCCGGCGTTTGAAAAAAACAGCCCTTCCTGGCCGGGGAAAAATTCACCGCCGCCATATTCATGCACTTTGGAGCGGGCCGAATAGGGCGCGGGGAGGATGTCGCGGGGGGGCCCGGTGCCGCTTGCGCGGACAATTACCGCCCGGCCCGCTTCCCCGGGGCGGCCCTCGCTCCAGTAAAAATTATCGCCATAGCCTTTCAACATGCCGTAGCGGATAGCGCCTTTGGCGACCTGCCCGGCGGTAATGATCGATTTCCAGCATCCAAATGGCGCGGTTTTGCGCATCCTTGCTCCCCTTGTTGTTCTGCCGGGGCGCAGTATGGCAGGAACGGCCTATGCGGGCATGTATTTTTTGCGAATCAGGTAGTCGATCGAGAAAATTCCCGGACCGCGGGCGATGATAATCAGCAAGGCGATGGCCCATAACCCGTGCAGGATATAGGCTTCGGGATAAACAAAGATTTCAATCACCGCCGTCATGATCAGCAGGGCAACGGCGCTGAAACGCGAGGCAAGGCCGATGAAGAGCAGGACCGGGAAAACAAGTTCGGCGAAAGTGGCCATATAAGCCGCCGTCTGCGGCGCGATGACGGGCAGGTTATACTCATATTCAAACAGCATGAAGGTGGCGTCCCTGATGGAAAATCCGTCGATTTTGGTCAGGGCGGATTTCCAGAACACCAGGGCGATGATCATTCTGGCAAGCGCGGATATGAAGGATTGCGGCGTTTTCTCCAACAGCCGGATGAGCGATGCGGGCAGATTTATAAAAGCGTTTGAATTGCCGCCCAGGAGCGTTGCGGGACGTGTTTGATCACTCATTGTTCGGACCTTTTGCGGGATTGATGTGAAATGGCGGCAAACGCGCCGCCGGCAATGAGATGGGCCAGATTAAGGCTCAGATCAAAAGCCTCATTCCAGGCGCGGGCGGCGTTATGGGCGCTTGCCAGATCGGCGCCGTTCATCAGGGCGTTAATGAAGGGGTGCGAGCCTTCGGGCAAGGTGTGAAGCTCAACCTCGCTTTGCGGCCGCAGGATGAGCACATCCTCGCCGCCGGCATCAAGATCAATCTCGCCTTCCATTGCCCCGTCCTGATTGGCCCGCCAGATGGCGGCGATGGGCCAGAAAGAGCGGAGCAGCCGGGCGGAAGGGTGCAGGGTGAGGCGGATATGGGGAATTTGCGCCGGTGCGATGGCGGCGAAATCTTCTGTTCCCAGCGGCTTTGCATCCGCGGCGTGATAAGCGCTCAGCCAGGCCCTCTCCAGCCGGGCGGTATCGGCCAGCCAGGGCATGTCTTTAAGAGGTTTGAAATTCGCCAGAAAGGCGGCGAATCCATCGCCATATTCCAGCAGGACCGGCGAGGCGGGCGGGGAGGCGATAATGAATTCACGCGCCAGAGCGCGGAAATACTCTGCGCCCAGCAGTCTTTCGATTACCGGAAAGCTGTCTTTCAATGCATCGATCAGGCTGGCGAAGACATTGTTGCGATAAACATCAAAGCGGCTTTCGAGCGGCGGCTCACAGGCGGCGATGATCCCGGCGGGGACGGGTCCGCCGGGGTTAAGGAGCGCATCGGCAAAAGCGGCAAGCGGAGCGGTATTTTTACTCATAGAGCCCTCATTTGCTGCTTGCCGCCCAGCATGATCTCGTCGGCGCGGGCGGCTTCGGCCACAAGCTCGCCAAGGGCGGGGATGTTGTTGTCGCGCTCGATCAGGGTGGGGACCGCGCCGGTGCGGGCAAGGGTGTGGGCGTAAAGCGCCCAGACATCCTCGATAACATCGCTGCCGTGATCATCGATCAGCAGGCGGCCGCCCGGGATCTGGCTTTCTTCCAGATGCCCGGCGAGATGAATCTCGCCAACGGCGTGAACCGGGAAAGCGTCGATATAGGCGTAAGGATCAAAGCCCTGATTGACGCCGGAGACATAGACGTTATTGACATCGAGCAGGAGGCCGCAGCCGGTGCGTTTTGCCGCCTCGGCGAGAAATTCGGTTTCGGGGATATAACTGTCGTCAAAGGCGACATAGGTGGAAGGGTTTTCAACCAGTACCGTGCGGCCAAGGGCGCTCTGCATCTGGTCGATATGCTCAACAAGGGTATCCAGCACCGCCCGGGTATAAGGCGCGGGGAGCAGATCGTTATAATAAACCCCGCCCCGGCGGCACCAGGCGAGATGTTCCGATACAAGGCCCGGCTCATAGCGTTCCACCAGAGCGCGGAAGCGGTTTAAATGCGCCTTGTCCAGCGCTTCATCGCCGCCAAGGGCCATGCCGACGCCGTGCAAAGAGAGAGGGTAAAGCTCGCGAATGGCGGTTAAATACTGATGCGGCGGGCCACCGGCGCCCATATAGTTTTCCGGGTGCGCCTCGAACCAGCCGAGCGGCGGGCGGGTTTCGATGATTTCAAGATAGTGCTGCGCCTTGAGGCCGATCCCGGCTTGCGCCGGGACCGGATCGCTCCTTGTCGCTGCAACCGGGGCAACGCAAAGGGTCATGGGGTTAATCCTGACAATTTTTGAATCTAGAGGTTTTTGGTGGCGCTCAGGGAGCCCATCATGTTGCTGGAGCCGCGTTTCATCTTGGTGCAGGTTCCGGTGGGGACGAGCTTCCAGGCATTGCCCTGATAATCAACGGTGGAGGAACCGGCGCAGGTTGTGCCGGGACCGGCCTTGCAATCGTTCTTGCCGGCCTTGGCGACGCCGAAGCATTTTTCCATGCCCTTTTTCGCCGCTTTGGCTTCAGGGGCGCTTGCCATGGTCAGAGCGGCTGTCATGGCGGCGGCGAATACGAGGGCTGAGGTTGTGGTCTTGTTCATTTTATATCTCTCCTGATAAGTTCTGGTTGGTGGAATGTTGCCTCACCAAAGTGCTTCGATCCGCCGATAACAAGCAAATCACGTGTGTGTCAGTGTGTTGTGATGACGGGCTTGCCTTGCGGGCCGAAATCTGTCATTTTGGGGCTTCAATAGGACAAGTATGTTGTCCTATTCGAGTCGGCGTCAGACAGATATGCCGATACGGGCTCCGGATAAAAAAATAATATGGGGTCGCCTTAGCAGCTTTGAATCCGGGCTTTCATGGATGTGAGAGCTCCGGTTTGTGTCCTGCCAGAGGGCGTTTGCGCCGCCAATGCGATGCAATACGGATGCCCGGCGAATGCGGCACGAAAAGCCCAGCAAAAGCCGAAGGCTTTCAATACCGTGCGCTAGTTTTAGCGCGGGTTTGAGGTGACTTGAGATGATGAAAAGGTGGGATGAGATGAAAATGGCGAACAATGCGGACGGGCCGGCAGGCGGGATTCAAATTGAGGAAAAACCCCGGCCCGAACGCACACTCTCAGGCCTGCCCGCCGCCCAGGGGCTTTATGACCCGGCCAATGAACGCGATGCCTGCGGTATCGGCTTTATCGCCAATATCCACAACAAGAAAAGCCACAGGATCATTCTTGACGGGTTGAGCATCCTGCGCAATCTGGAACATCGC
This sequence comes from uncultured Hyphomicrobiales bacterium, assembly GCA_964542565.1. Lineage (GTDB taxonomy): Bacteria > Pseudomonadota > Alphaproteobacteria > Rhizobiales > BM303 > BM303. Next base: position 7,903 of record CAZIVB010000098.1, read on the forward strand.
GGCGCGGTGGGGGCCGACCCCAAGGCCGGGGACGGCGCCGGGCTGCTGATCCAGCTTCCCGATGCCTTCCTGCGCAAGGTGATGGGGGCGCAAGGGGTGGATTTGCCGCAAGAAGGGCATTACGGCGTCGGGCAGCTTTTTATGCCGCGTGAGGATGACACCCGTCAGGCAATTAAAAAAATTCTGGAAATTCTGGTTGAGGAGGAAGGCCAGAAGGTGCTGGGCTGGCGCGATGTGCCGGTGGATAATTCCGATCTGGGCGAATCAGTGCGCCCGACCGAGCCCCTGCACCGGCAGCTTTTTATCGGCCGCGGGGATAATTGCCCCGATCAGGATTGCTTTGAGCGCAAGCTGTTCGTGATCCGCAAATCCGCCTTTGCCCGGGTGCAGGCGCTGCATATGGCGGGGATCGAGGATTATTATATCAGCTCCATGTCCTCGCGCACCCTGCTCTACAAGGGCATGCTGCTGGCGGATCAGGTGGGGGCCTATTATCTGGATCTCATGGATGAGGATATGGCCTCGGCCATGGCGCTGGTGCATCAGCGTTTTTCCACCAATACCTTCCCGACATGGTCGCTGGCGCATCCGTTCCGCATGATCTGCCACAACGGCGAGATCAACACGGTGCGCGGCAATATCAACTGGATGGCGGCGCGCTACGCCACGATGAAATCGGAGGTTCTGGGCGGGGATCTGGAAAAACTGTGGCCGATCATCCCGGAAGGGCGCTCGGATTCGGCCTGTTTTGACAATGCGCTGGAATTGCTGGTGCAGGGCGGTTACTCGCTGGCCCATGCCATGATGATGCTGATCCCGGAAGCCTGGGACGGCAATCCGCTGATGGATGAAAGCCGCCGCGCCTTTTATGAGCATCATGCCGCCCTGATGGAGCCGTGGGACGGCCCGGCGGCGGTGGCCTTTACCGATGGCCGCCAGATCGGCGCCACGCTCGATCGTAACGGCCTGCGCCCGGCGCGCTATCTGGAAACCGATGACGGGCATGTGATTCTGGCTTCTGAAATGGGCGTTTTGCCGGTGGATGAAGAGCGTATTGTCACCAAATGGCGCTTGCAGCCGGGCAAGATGCTGCTGATTGACCTTGAGCAGGGGCGCATCATTTCCGATGATGAAATCAAGGCGGATTTGGCCGGGTCGAATGATTATCAGGCCTGGCTGGACCGGACCCAGATCAAGCTGGAGGATATCAAGCAATTGCGCTCGGCGGTGGCGCATCC
>CAZIVB010000099.1:0-9063 GCA_964542565.1 uncultured Hyphomicrobiales bacterium
TCCGTGCCGCGCGCGTCGGCGGATACGCGGTTTTCGTCAGCGAAGGGGTGCTGGAGATATAGTTTTTCTCGGGGGAGTGAGGCTGGCGGCTTTTTAGGAAAGTGTTGTCAGGCTTGTGGATGGGGGGGTATGACTGGTGAGGAGAGCCATTTTGAAACACAGTGATGCATTCTGTTTCAGGCTTTTGGTAATTATTATAACGGTGTTGACATGGGCTATACAAAATATATGACCGAAGATGAAAAAGAACAATATATATTTCATAAGATTAAATGGATTAAACATTTTCAAATTGGTATGATGTTTTTAACAGTATTATTTGGTTGCCTTGCACTAAAAGCATATGAAATTGTAGATATAGTGTGGATGGGGCTTGGGTTTCTTTTTGTATCGTTAGTGGTATTTCTCTTGGGAGGTTTTTTGCATTTATCAAAATGTTCTGATTTAGATGTTAAATACAGAAAACGTTTTGAAAGGCAGTGGAAAAAAAAGAAAAATAGTCGGCTGATGTAAGAAATACTAACAGGTCATTGGGGAGAAGCATGGCAACGTATCGTCAAATCCAACAGCGAATAAAAGAACAGCATGGCTGGGTGCCAAAGACCTGTTGGATCGCACACTGCAAGGAGATAGAAGGATTATCTGTCCGTCAAGCCCCGAATAGGCAGAATAGTACTGTTCGCCAAGTTCCTTGCCCGACCGAGAAGCGAGAAGCAATCATCTCTGCGTTTCGTTATTTTGGGATGCTGGATTGATGGCATAAGAAAGACACCCTAAGCAGTTTGATACACTATTGGTAATAGTGTTTCAGATATCCCCAGTTTTGGGGGAATCTGCGCCGTGCAGGGGGGATTCATCAACAATTGTGAAACATTACCGCAAGGAATCGTGTTTCAGGATATGGATGGTCAACGGCAAATGACTGAAACCTCTGAGTCATTCCCGCGAAGGCGGGAATCCAAGAAAAGTTTTCAACATGCTGATAACCTGGTTTGGATTCCAGCCTTCGCGGGAATGACGAGGGGAGTGACGGGAACGACGAGGGGAATGGCGGGAATGACGAAGGGGGTGACGGGAGTGACGTGGGAGGGCAAGTCTGTGAAAACGCGGCGAGGCGTGAAGGGCTGACAGGAATGCTGAAGACCGGGACGACGTGAAGATAATTTTCGCCTTCACGGGGCGGGGGTGGGTAACAAAGAATTAATCTGATCTGTCTTAAATCAGACTTGCCCGAAATGGCGGGGCATCGTATAAGGCGTTTTATGAAACCAGTTGAGACATATGCACATATTGATGCAGGGCGCGGTGTGATTTGCGCTGCCTATGGTCTTGACCTGCTCCTTATCAGCCCCTGAGCGGAAGCTGGCCCTTGCTTGCAAGAGGCCGCGTGTTCAGGGGAGTTGAATACCAGATACAGTATCAGCTTTTTGCCGCCGGGTGTGAACGGGCGGCATCGGATAAGGACGAAACGCATGACTTCTCAAAATTCAAACGATCACGTTTTCATATTTGACACCACCTTGCGCGACGGCGAGCAGTCGCCCGGCGCCTCCATGACCCTGAGTGAGAAAATCCAGGTGGCGGAAGTGCTCGACGATATGGGGGTGGATATCATCGAGGCCGGGTTCCCGATTGCTTCGGATGGCGATTTTGAAGCGGTGCGCGAAGTGGCGAAAGCCGCCAAACAGGCGGTGGTTTGCGGTCTGGCGCGGGCGGGCAACAAGGATATCGACCGGGCGGCGGAGGCGCTGAAATACGCAAAACGGCCGCGTATTCACACCTTTATTTCCACATCCCCGGTGCATATGAAGCACAAATTGCAGATGGAGCCAAATGATGTGCGCGCCGCGGTGAGCGCCAGCGTGGCGCGGGCGCGCAAATATACCGACGATGTGGAATGGTCGCCCGAGGACGCCACCCGCACCGAACATGATTTTTTATGCGCCTGCATCGAAACCGCGATCAAGGCCGGGGCAACCACCATCAATGTGCCCGATACGGTGGGTTATACCATGCCGGAAGAGTTCTTTGAACTCATCACCATGATTCGCAACCGGGTGGCCAATATCGACAAGGCGGTGATTTCTACCCATTGCCATAATGATCTGGGGCTCGCGGTCGCCAACTCGCTGGCGGGGGTGCGCGCCGGGGCGCGGCAGATTGAGTGCACCATCAACGGGCTGGGCGAGCGGGCCGGCAACGCGGCGCTGGAAGAAATCGTCATGGCGATCCGGACCCGGAACGACCTGTTGCCCTATGAGAGCAAAATTGACGCCGCGATGATCACCCGCGCCTCGAAGCTGGTCTCGGCGGTGACCGCCTTTCCGGTGCAGTACAACAAGGCGATTGTCGGCAAGAACGCCTTTGCGCATGAATCGGGCATTCATCAGGACGGCATGCTGAAGAATGTCGAGACCTATGAAATCATGACGCCCGAATCGGTCGGTCTGAGCGAATCCTCTCTGGTAATGGGCAAGCATTCGGGCCGTCATGCCTTTCGCGAAAAACTCAAATCCATGGGGTATGAACTGGGCGACAACGCCTTTCAGGACGCATTTCGCAGCTTCAAAACGCTGGCGGACCGCAAAAAGAATGTGTTCGATGAAGATATCGAGGCGCTGGTTGACAGTGAGGTGGCCACTGTTGACGACCGGATCAAAATGGTCGCCCTGACCGTGATTGCCGGTACCGGCGGGCCGCAAAAGGCGACCATAACGCTTGATGTTGACGGGCGTCACGAAACCCGCGAATGCACCGGAGACGGCCCGGTGGACGCCACATTCAACGCCATCAAGGCCATTGTGCCGCATGAGGCCAGCCTGCCGCTCTATCAGGTCAGCGCCGTAACCGAGGGCACCGATGCTCAGGCCGAGGTCAGCGTAAGGCTGGAGGAAAACGGCAAGACGGTGACCGGCCGCGCGGCGGATACCGATACCATGGCGGCGTCAGCGCGCGCCTATGTCAGCGCCCTCAACAAGCTGATGGTCAAGCGCGAAAAAACCGTACCGGAAAGTATGGTTACGCCCTGATCCGGCAAAGATGAGCCCGCTTTGCCTCTGTAAAAACAAGGCAAGGAGCATTAATTCCGGGCGGCCTGAATTGCGCAAGGCAAGGGCCGCCCGGCGATTTACCCTTATAAAACAACCACCGGTAGAATCAACTCTTCTTGAGGGAATAGAGCAGGGGAACTTTTATCCGCAAATACGGGAGGTTTTGGCGAGAAAAAAAGCGCGATAAAACAATGACAAAGCAGGTTTTCAACCGGTATTCGAGTCTCGTCACCCCCGAATGTGAGCGAAGCAAATATAGCTCCGCAAAAGTTGTATGTTTATACCCTTATATTCAACTTGTATTTACCTTTTTGGAGCATGATCTTGACCTAGATCAAGGGGGACATCCACGAGAGGTCAAGGGATATGTTCGGTTTTAAGTTTTCGGATATGAAAATAAGTTTGCGGATTTTGCTGGCCATGCTGGCGCCGGCTCTGGCGGTGGCCGGTTTCAGCGGTTATATGGTTGTCGGACAATGGAATGTTGCCTCCAAGATGGAGAAGCTTGAGCAATTGGCGGGGTTTTCTCCTTCGATTACGAATCTTGTCCATGAGCTGCAAAAAGAACGCGGTAATTCGGCCGGTTTCATCGGCAGCAAAGGCAAGGGCGGTTTTGTCGCCAAGCTTGCCGATCAGCGCGAGGTGACCGACAAATACTTTGAAGCCTTCAAGGCGGCGCTGAAATCCTTTGATGTCGCGTCCTATGGCCGGACCTTTGAAGGCTTTGTCGCTAAAGCCAGCCAAAATCTCAAACAGCTTGAAACCAGCCGGGCAAAGGTCAGCGATCTTTCTGTGAGTGTCGGGGGAATGGCGAAATATTACACCGGGACGATAGCGTCCCTGCTTGATATTGTTTCCCGGATGTCGCTGCTCAGCCCGGATGCGAAAGTTACCAATGCGATTAACAGCTACACAAATTTTCTCCAGGCCAAGGAACGCGCCGGTATCGAACGGGCAATGGGCGCCAACGGCTTTTCGCAGGGGCAGTTTCAACCCAGGATCCACGAGAAATTTGTCTCGCTCATAGCGGAACAAAAGGCCTATTTGTCCAATTTCAGGCTTCTGGCCTCACCGGAAATCAGCGCCTTTTATGATCGGGAAATGGCAGCCAGGGATATTCAGAACGTTAAGGAGATGCGCAAACTGGCGATTCGTAATGTCTATTTCAAACAGGATATCTCGCATATCAGCGGCCTGAAATGGTTTGACGCCATAACGAAAAAGATTGATCGCCTGAAAATTATTGAAGATCAAATTTCCGCCAACCTTGTTGAGATGGGTCACAAAGCTGCGGCAAATACCAAACTGTCATTTGAAATTATGACCGGAATCGCGGTTCTGGTGCTCATGCTGACGGGGCTGCTTGTCTTTGGCATCAGCCGCTCGATCGCCGGGCCCATCACCCTCATGGCGCAGCAGATGCGCAAGCTGGCCGATGGTGATATGACTGCCGAGGTTCCGGCAACCGGCAACAAGGACGAAATTGGCGATATGGCGCGAGCCGTCCTTATCTTCAAGGACAGCATGATCAAGGCGCAGCATCTTTCCGACGCCCAGATCAAGGAAGCCGAGGCGCGCAGCGAAAGGGCCAAACGCCTTACCGAACTCGTCTCCGGCTTTGATACGGAAGTCAGCGGTGTTCTGACCGCGCTGGCCACCGCCATGACCCAGCTTGACGCCTCCTCGCAAACCATGGCCTCGGTGGCCGAGGAAACGGCGTCTCAGGCCACTTCGGTCTCTGATGCTTCGGGGCAGGCGGCGGCGAATGTCCAGTCCGTCAGCGCCGCCACCGAGGAGCTTTCGGTAACGGTTGATTCAATTGCCGCCCAGGTGGGGCAATCGGCCAGCGTTGCGGAAACAGCCGTTTGCGAGGCGGAGAAAACCACCTCGCAGGTCGAGGCCGCGCTTGAGGCCAGCCGGGGGATTTCCGAGGTTACGACCCTGATTACCGATATTGCCGAGCAGACCAATCTGCTGGCGCTCAACGCCACCATTGAGGCGGCGCGGGCAGGCGATGCCGGCAAGGGTTTTGCGGTTGTGGCCTCCGAGGTCAAGGGGCTGGCCTCCCAGACCAGCAAGGCGACCGAGCAGATTTCGTCGCAAATCTCGCAATTGCAGACGGCGGTGACGACCGCGGCCGATTCAATCAATGGCATTCGCGGGATTATCGCTGAGCTTTCCGAAGGCTCGATGGCCATCTCGCATGCGCTTGACGAGCAGCGCATGGCAACGCAGGAAATCGCCAGCTCGGTGCAGCAGGCCTCCGAAGGCACAAGCCAGGTCAATGAAAATGTTGCCGGTCTGAGCGAGGCCGCCGGAGAAGTGGGCCAGGTTTCCGCCCAGGTGAAAATGGCCGCCAGCGAGCTTGCCATCCAGTCGGATAACATGCGCCGCCAGGTGGACAAGTTCCTGTCTGAAGTTCAGGCGGCCTAGAGCACTTCCGCCAAGAAGTGCGGTAAAAACAAAGAGACAGAGCCCGGTTTTGATTCAGTCAATACCGGGCTCTGGATGTAAACTTCCAACTGGGTGTTCATTCGGTGACGGTTTTTAAAAATGAAACCGTAAAATCCGCGCCCGCTCGCCCGGCTTGCTCGCCGGGGCGTGCGGCGGCCGGATAAGCAGGCAATCAGCGCGGGCGAGAATGTTCATCATGGAGCTGTCCTGTTTGCCAAAGGCGGTGGCGGTAAGCTGGCCGTTTTCATCTTTTGAAAGCGCGGCGCGCAGAAAATCCTGCCGCTCGTCATTGGCGGGCAGGGGAGCGCCGATCAGGGCCTCCTCCGGCCGGCCCGCATCACCGGGAAGCCCCAGCATGGCGTCGATCATCGGTTTGAGATAAACCCGGGCGCAAACCAGCGAGGAAACCGGATTGCCGGGCAGGCCGAGAAACAGCGATTTGCCTAAATGACCGAAGATCATCGGTTTGCCGGGGCGCTGCGCCACTTTCCAGAAATCCACCTTCAGACCCAGCTCCTCAAAAACATCAATAACCAGATCATGATCGCCGACGGAAGCCCCGCCGGAGGTGACGATAATATCGGCCTCAAGCGCCCGCCCGCCCATCTCGATAAGGCTCGCCCGGTTGTCCCGCGCCAGCCCAAGATCAACCGGCTCGCCGCCAAAGGCGCTGACCAGCGCCGCAAGCGCAAAGGAATTGGAGGCGATAATCTGGTCCGGGCGCGGCGTTTGCCCGGGGAAAACCAACTCGTCCCCGGTGGCCAGAATGGCCACTTTGGGCTTGCGCCGCACGGGAAGCCTGGCGTGGTTCATGGCCGCCGCAAGGCCGATCTCGCGCGGCCCCAGCCTGCGCCCTTCATGCAGCAATATATCGCCTTCGCTGAAATCAAGCCCGCGCGGGCGCACAAAATGCCCCGCTTTGGGCGGCGATTGCGCAATCGTGACCTGATCGCCCTCGCGCTTCGTTACCTCCTGCATGATCACCGTATCGGCGCCTTCAGGCACCGGTGCGCCGGTAAAAATGCGCACCGCCTCACCGGTCCTGACCTTGCCCTCAAAGGCATGCCCCGCCGGGGCCTCGCCGGTAACTTTCAAGGTGATGGGTACGCTCGTTACATCCGCGGCGCGCACCGCGTAGCCATCCATGGATGAAGCGTCAAAAGCGGGCTGGGTAAAGCGCGCCGGCAAATCCGCCGCCAGAATGCGCCGCATGGCATCGGGAAGCGCAACCTGCTCGGTTTCAAGAACCCGGCAATCGCGCCGTGTCCGTTCAAGAGCTTCATTGACGGGAAGAAGGCTCATCAGCTTTTTCCCTTATAGTGGCCGGATTTCCCGCCTGATTTTTCCAGCAGCCGGATATCGGTAATCGTCACCCCCCGGTCCACCGCTTTCACCATGTCGTAAATAGTCAGGCAGGCAACCGAAACCGCTGTCAGCGCCTCCATTTCCACTCCGGTCTGACCCGTGACCCTGGCGGTGGCGGTGACAAATATCGAGCAGGTGGCGCTGTCGGGCACCAGATCGACCGAAACCTTGGTGAGCGCCAGCGGGTGGCAGAGCGGGATCAGCTCATGGGTGCGCTTGGCCGCCATGATCCCCGCCAGCCGCGCCACCGAAATGACATCGCCCTTTTTCGCGTTGCCTTCTATCACCATGAGAAAGGTCTCGCGCTTCATGGTGACGCGTCCGCGCGCCTTGGCCATGCGGCTGCTCACGGGCTTGTCGCCGACATCGACCATATGGGCCTGCCCTTTCTCGTCCAGATGGGTGAGACGCTCTTCGCTCATGTGGTTTCCTCTTTAATTCTCGCCCAGTAAAATACGGGTCGCTTCACTCACATCGTCCTGCCGCATCAGGCTTTCGCCGACAAGATAGGCGCGCGCCCCGGCTCCGGCAAGGCGCGTTATATCATCAGGACTGAAAATCCCGCTTTCAGTAACAACCAGTCGGGGTTCCGGGATATGCGGGATAAGGGTTTCTGAAACGCTGAGTGAAGTTTCAAAACTTTTCAGATTGCGGTTGTTAATGCCGATCAGCGGCGTTTTGAGCCTGAGCGCCCGCTCAAGCTCGCCTGCATCATGCACTTCGGCCAGCACATCCATGCCCCATACCCTTGCCGCATCTTCCAGCTCGCGCGCCTGCGCATCCGACAGCATGGCCATGATGAGCAAGATACAATCGGCATTCCAGGCTCTGGCTTCAACGATCTGATAAGGATCAAGCATGAAATCCTTGCGCAGGCAGGGCAGGGCGGTGGCCGTATGCGCCGCAAGCAAAAATTCCGGCCGGCCCTGAAAAGAGGGCGTGTCGGTCAGCACCGAAAGACAGGCCGCCCCGCCCGCCTCATAGGCGCGGGCAAGGGCAGGCGGGTCAAAATCCTCCCGGATCAGTCCCTTGGACGGGCTTGCCTTCTTGATCTCGGCGATAAGGGCCGGTTTTCCGGCGTCTGATTTTGCCTTGAGCGCCCGGTAAAATCCGCGCGGCGCATCAGCTTCGCGCGCCTCGGCCTCCAATACGCCTTGCGGCTTTGACGCTCTGGCGGCGGCAATTTCTTCGCGTTTATACGCGGCAATGCGGGAGAGAATATCGGACATGGGGCCTAGCGGTTTGAGACTTCAACGAGTTTTGCAAGACATGCCTTTGCCTTGCCGCTGTCGATGGCTTCGGCTGCCATTTGCGCGCCCTGGCGCAAATCTTCAGCCCTGCCGGCAACGATGAGCCCGGCAGCGCTGTTGAGCAGGACAATGTCGCGATAGGCGTTTTTTGCCCCGTCAAGCACTTCGCTCAGCGCCGCGGCGTTTTCGGCCGCGTCGCCGCCGCGGATATCGTCTATTGAAGCTCTGGGCAGGCCCGCATCTTCCGGCGTGACCTCGAAAGACCTGATCTTGCCGTCCTTGAGCGCGGTGACATAGGTTGTCCCGGTTGTGGTCAGCTCATCCATCCCGTCCGCGCCGTGGACCAGCCAGATATCGGTTGAGCCCAGCGCCTGCATGGCATAGGCGAGCGGCTCCAGCCAGGATTGGCGGAAAATGCCGATCAACTGCTTCTTCACCCCCGCCGGGTTGGAGAGCGGGCCCAGCAGGTTGAATATGGTGCGGGTGCCCAGCTCGGCCCGGGTTGGCCCCACATGGCGCATGGCGGCGTGATGCGCCGGGGCGAACATGAAGCCTGCCCCGGCCTCGCGGATACAGTTTGAAATCGTCTCCGGCGCAATGTCGATATTCACCCCCAAAGCCACCAGCGCATCCGCCGCGCCGGATTTGGAGGTAATCGCCCGGTTGCCGTGCTTGGCGACCGGAACGCCGCAGGCGGCGGTGACAATGGCGGCGCAGGTGGAGATGTTATAGGTGCCGATAGCATCGCCGCCGGTGCCGACGATATCGATCGCGTCCTCAGGCGCCTCCACGGGCAGCATCTTTTCGCGCATGGCGCTCACCGCGCCGATAATCTCGGGCAATTTCTCGCCCCGGATGCGCAGCCCGAGCAAAAACCCGCCGATCTGCGCCGCGCTCGCCGCGCCCGACATCATGATGCCGAACGCGTCCCGGGCCTCACTCTC
>CAZIVB010000100.1:0-9061 GCA_964542565.1 uncultured Hyphomicrobiales bacterium
TTATGACATGCAATGCCTTTGTCCAGGGATATAATTCACTGAGAAAATCAAACATTTTACTGTCTTATAATCTCCAGAACCCGTTGGACATTTTCCGGCGGAGTTTCCGGAACCAGACCATGTCCCAGATTAAAAACAAACGGACCTGAAGCGAGCGCGGCAAGAATATTCTTGACCGCTGCTTCCATTTTCTCTCCCCCGGCGACAACAGCCAGCGGGTCCAGATTGCCCTGCACCGTGACCTTGTCCTGCAAATGATCCCTGGCCCAGCCACATCGCATGGATGTATCGATCGATACCGCGTCCACACCCGTTTCCTCGACATAGGAAATATAAAGCTCACCGCAACCTTTGGGAAAACCGATAATCGGCACATCCGGATAAGCCGCCTTTACCCCCTGGACAATGCGTTTCATCGGCAAAAGGCACCATTTGTAAAACTCATCCGGCGGCAGATTTCCCGCCCAGCTGTCAAAAATCTGCAAAACCTCCGCCCCGGCTTCAACTTGGCGGCGAAGATAAAGGATGGAAGCTTCAACCAGCATATCAATCAGTTGTCCAAACGCCTCTTCATCCTTGTAGGCCCACAACCTGGCCTCCTTTTGATCCGTGGAGCCCCGGCCCCCCACCATATAGGTCGCAACCGTCCACGGGGCGCCGCAGAACCCGATAAGCGCGGTTTCCTCTGGCAATTGCGCCGCAACTCTCTCCAGCGCTTCAAAAACCGGTTCCAGATGATTTAAAAAGCCGTTGAGTTTTAATTTTTGCAAACTGGATCTTTCCCGGATCGCATCCAGAACCGGTCCTTCACCGGTTTTAAAGGCAACCTTCTGACCCAGCGCATCGGGAATAACAAGAATATCGGAGAAAATTATAGCGGCATCAAACTGGTATCGTCTGATCGGCTGCAGGGTAACCTCTGCCGCCAGAGACGGCGAGTAACAAAGATTAAGAAAGTCGCCCGCCTCCTTCCTCACCGCCATATACTCGGGAAGATAGCGCCCCGCCTGCCGCATCATCCATACGGGGGGAACTTCAACAGTCTCTCCCTTCAACGCTTGTATAAACGGCTTTTTTTTCATGTTCGTTTTCACTTGTCTGTCTTCATACAAAGTCATTTAACGTCTCTTATATCTTCTTAGTATTGTTTTTTAAGGCGGCCAAATCTGTGGATAAAAAACTATCCACAAAAAATTCACAGCTCATGTGATCTGAATCTGTAAAACCGCTCTTCCAACACCGCGATAGCTCGGCCCAGATAACACACTATTTATCAAGCTGATAGAATTTTCATTTCACAACCGCATATGACAAAAATTCTTGATGTGGATCAAAGCCCGAAATCCGATCTGAATTTATCCTCTTCATGCTGTCTTTTTTAACAGGACTCTTTCTGTTAAATATCATGTTAACGAATCTTAACGAAAAGTTAATATCAGATTGTTCCCGGCGGTTATCAAGACTCTATCCACAGGAATCTCAATGGATTTTTCCTCATGAAAAAGTTTTTTCATCTCCATCTGATATCGGATGCTACCGGTGAAACACTCAATACGATAGCCAATTCCGTCACGGTTCAGTTTCCCTCCGTTCAGCCGATCCAGCATCTTTACGCGCTCGTTCGCACCGAGGATGATCTGGCCGGTGTCATCCGTGAAATTGAATCGGCGCCGGGGATTGTTTTTTATACCATCGTGGACAAGGATATCCGCAACATCCTGGCCACGGCCTGTGAGCGTATGAGTATCCCGGCAATCGCGGTTCTTGATCATACATTTTCGGCCCTGAGAAGTTATCTCGGAGCCGAATCAAAACCAAAAATAGGTGGTCAGCACAGAACAAACGAGGATTATTTCAACCGTATCGAAGCGCTGACCTTTTCCATGTCGCATGATGATGGACAAATGATATCGGATATTGATTCCGCCGATATTGTTCTGACCGGCGTTAGCCGCACCTCCAAAACCCCGACTTCGATTTATCTAGCCAACCGTGGCTATAAAACGGCCAACATCCCCCTTGTCAACGATATCGCCCTGCCCGAACCCCTTTACAAAGCCACCCATCCTCTCATCGTTTGTCTGATCGCCAGCCCCGATTATATTGTTCAGATCAGAAAAAACCGCATGAAATCGCTCAATGTCGCCAATGAAACCTCTTATATAGACAAGCAGGCCGTTATCCGGGAAATCAGAAATTCACGCGAAATCGCGGCGCTGAACGACTGGCCGGTGGTGGATGTCACCCGCCGTTCCATCGAGGAATCAGCCGCCACGATTCTTAATATTTATCACGCCAGGTCTCAGGACTGACAAAACAGATGCAGACATTATCCCATCGGGTCATTCTGGCCTCGGCAAGCCGTATCCGTGCGGCCCTGCTTGAAAAAGCCGGACTTCAATTCAGCGTTCATCCGGCTGATATTGATGAGGATTTGCTAAAAGAACGGTATTTTGTGGAGCCCGACCCACTAATGCATGAACTGGCGCTAAAGCTGAGTGAAGAAAAAGCCAGGGCGGTCAGCCTGATTTACCCCGATCACCATATAATCGGCGCCGACCAGCTTCTGGTTTTAAAAGATGAAATTTTCAGCAAACCGGGAACGCCGGCAAAAGCCAAAACCCAGCTGTTGCAGCTTCGCGGCCAAACCCACCGCCTGATCAGTGCGGTGAGTGTTGTTCTGAACGGTGAAATCCTCTGGTCCCATGCCGGGCAGGTGGAAATGCATATGCGCACTTTTTCAGAGGCCTTCCTGGCCCAATATCTGGAAAACTGCGGTGATGAAGTTGTAAATTGCGTCGGGGGCTATCAGCTTGAAGGCATGGGGGCGCAGCTTTTTCAAGCCGTGAAGGGCGATTATTTCACTGTTCTGGGATTGCCGTTAATCCCGCTTCTTGAATTTTTACGAACCCGAAAAATACTTGTTCCATGACCATGAAATCACCAAAAGCCTTTGTCGCCGGCTGGCCGATAGATCACTCGCGCTCACCGCTCATTCACCAGTACTGGCTCAAAACCTACAATATCAGCGGCGAGTACAAGAAAAAAGCCATCGCTCCTGATAAATTCGCTGCCGGGTTCCTGCAACTGCGCGATAAGGGTTATTGCGGCGGGAATATCACCATCCCCCATAAAGTCCGGGTCATGAAGCTGGTTGATGAAACCGATGTCATGGCGAGAAAAATCGGCGCCGTGAACACGATCCGTTTTCATGATGACAAGATCATAGGCTCCAACACGGATGGGTATGGCTTCATAACCAATTTGCAAGCCTGCGCGCCGCAATGGTCCTGCCGCAATTCTCATGCTGTTATACTCGGAGCAGGCGGCGCCGCCCGCGCCGTTATTGCCGTTTTGCTCTCACAAGGGGCGCAAAAGATCATCCTTTGCAACCGCACGCTGGAAAAAGCACAAGAGCTTAAAAGCTGCTTCGGCGATCGCATAGAGGTCATTGAGTGGGAAATGCGCACCCAAATTCTGAAAGAAACCGATCTTCTGGTGAATACCACATCACTTGGAATGATCGGCAAACCCAGGCTGGATATTGATATCGGCGGATTGAATGAAAAGGCAATTGTTTCCGATCTGGTTTACACCCCGCTTGAAACCCGGTTTCTTCATACCGCGCGCCGGAACGGGCATGCTATCGCCGATGGTCTTGGCATGTTGCTGCATCAGGCGGTGCCCGGTTTTGAAATCTGGTTTGGCCGGCGTCCGCAAGTGACATCTGAGCTGCGCGATCTCGTCATTGCCGATCTGGCCACAAGAACATGATGACCATTGGCCTGACCGGCTCCATTGGCATGGGCAAAAGTGAAACCGCGCGCATGTTTGCAAAACTGGGCCTGCCGGTCCTTGATTCTGACCAGATCGTTCACCGGCTATACGCAAAAGGGGGAAGGGCGGTGAAACCGGTATCCGAAGCCTTCCCGGCAAGTCTGGTTTCCGACGCCATTGACCGGAAAATTCTGGCAAAACTTGTGTTTAATAATCCTGAAGCCCTGAACAAGCTCGAAGCCATCGTTCATCCTCTGGTGCGCGAGACGCAAAACCGGTTTATCGAAAAGATGCGGCAAGAGGGAGCAAAATGCATTGTTCTGGAAATCCCGCTGCTGTTTGAAACCGGCGCCGATAAATGGCTTGATAAAACCATTGTGGTCAGCGCCGGGGCCGATATGCAGCGCGCCCGGGTTCTTGCCCGTCCGCACATGAACCTTGAAAAATTCAACAACATCCTGCGCCGTCAGATGCCGGATGAGGAAAAACGCCGCCGGGCCGATATCGTGATAGACACATCAACCGATCTGGAAACCACGTTTGCGAAGGTCAAGCAGATTGTCCATACTCTAGCCGGCCGGGGAGATGAAACAGACCATGCGTGAAATTATCCTTGATACGGAAACAACAGGACTTGATCCGGTCAGGGGGGACCGGGTTGTCGAGATCGGTTGCATCGAACTTGAGAACCACCTGGCGACCGGGAAAATTCATCATGTCTATATCAATCCTGAACGCGACATGCCCGAGGCGGCTTTTCGCGTTCATGGCCTCTCGCAGGACATGCTGCGGGATAAACCGGTATTCGCCGCCATCGCCGCCGAATTTCTTGAATTCATAGCTGATGCCCCGCTGGTCATCCATAACGCCTCATTTGATATCGGCTTTTTAAATGCCGAACTGGAGCGGGCCGGTCACAAGCCGATTGACGCCGGGCGCGCTATCGATACCCTTGAAATGGCGCGTAAAAAGCACCCCTTCGGCCCCAATTCACTTGATGCCCTGTGCCGCCGCTACGGCATTGACAATTCCGCCCGGCAACTCCACGGTGCCTTGCTTGATTGCGAGTTGCTCGCCGAGGTCTATCTGGAACTTATCGGCGGCCGCCAGCCCGGTCTGACCCTGGAGCCGAACAAGCCGGCCGCACTGCAAGCGCAAAAAAACCGGCGGAGAAAAACTTCCAAACGGCCCCGACCGCTTGAGCCGCGTCTGGACCAGAACGAAGCTGAGGCGCATCATGACCTCACCAAAACCCTTGGTGAAAACGCCATCTGGAATTCATATTTCAAGACATAGCGCGGTTCCGAAACAGACTGTATATGCGATTATACATACAGGCTGTTCCAGATCCGTAATAAAAAGGCCGGTGAAGGAAACTTAAGATTCCGCCTCGGCTTCGGGCTGCATCACGCGGTCCTGATATAGACGCGCAAAATCAATCGGATCCAGCATCAGCGGCGGGAAACCGCCGTTGCGCGTCGCATCGGAAATGATCTGGCGGGCAAAGGGAAACAGCAATCTGGGACCTTCGATCAAAACAACGGGTTGCAGATTTTCCGGCGGAATATTGCGGAAGGAAAAAACCCCGCCATAATGAAGCTCAATCGCGAACACCGCGGAATCATTTGCCTCCGCCTTGGCCTCGATCATCAGATCAACTTCAAAATCCTGCATATCCTCGCCCAGCGGCGTGGCGTTCACATTAACCGAAACACTGATTTGTGGCTGCACCGCCTGGTCCTGAAGAACCATCGGCGCATTGGGGTTTTCAAAAGAAAAATCTTTCAAATACTGAACCAGAACCTGAATTGAGGGCTCGCTTTCCCCGCCAGCGGCTCCATTGCCGCCCGCCGCCGTCCCGGTATCCTTCGTATCGTCATTCGCCATTTAAATATCCTCATAAAATACGCTTGCCCGCATTCGCTAACAATATTGGCGCAAGAGATCAAGTCATGGATTTTTTTTATCCCGCCACGGCGAGGCGGGGTTGGGCGGACCGGACGGGATATCCTCCACCTCATATTCACCCTCGATGAAACCGCCTTCACGGGTTTTAACCGCATCATCATGCGCATACGCTGCTGAACCGGTTTCAAAATGCGAATAGGTGAACGATCCTGATTTTGTTACCAGTGACCATAAATAGCGCGCGATAAAAAGGCGCACGGGTGCGATGAGCAACAAAAACCCGAGCGCATCGGTAATAAAGCCCGGGGTGAGCAAAAAGGCGCCGGCAATCATCAGGAAAATCCCGTGGATGGCCGAATCCACCGGCAGGCGGTTCTGCGCCATGGCTTCTTGCGCCTGCATAAAAGTCCGCATCCCCTGATGCCGCAACATGAACACCCCCAGCACCGCGGTGAGAAAAACAAGTGCAATCGTCGAGGCACCGCCGATCTCACCGCCGATTTTTATCAAAAGCGCGATTTCGGCAGCCGGAACGCCGATCAGCACCGTAAGGGCAAGAAAAAAATACATATCGCAACACTCTTTCACTTCAAATGAAGATTTGCGCCAACTCCGGGCTCGCAACTTCAGGGGACTTATCTTATATTGGTATTGTCAGTTGTAATAAAAACACCTCGTTCGACGATTCTTGAAAAACCTGTTGCAAAGAGCCTGAACATCCGATGCAAGAAATATTCGATCCTTTCAATCTGATCATCATTGCGATTGCAGTTGTGATATTTTTACGTCTGCGGAATGTGCTGGGCCGCCGCAACGGTCATGAAAACCGTCCCCTGGATCCCTTTACCCGAACCGATAAGCCAGATGCCGATGAGAAGGGAAGCAGTAATGTTATCCCCCTGCCGACCAGTTCGCCGCCCGGCCACGAGGCTGATAAACCCGCCAAGGACGGGCCCTCGCCGTGGAACGGGGCGGGCGCGGAGGATACGCCGCTGAACCGGACCTTGCGCGAAATTGCTCAGGCGGACCCGGAGTTTGAGCCGGAAAAGTTCCTTGACGGCGCCAAAATGGCCTATGAAATGATCGTGCAGGCTTTCACGCAAAGCGATCTGGAAACACTGAAAAACCTGCTCTCGTCAGAGGTCTATGCCGGTTTTGAAAGCTCGATCCGCAACCGTGAAAAACAAGGCGCCGTCATGCAGACCGAATTTATCGGTATTGATTCGGCCGATATTGTCGATGCGGAAAAAAATGGCAATGAAGTGCGGGTCACGGTTAAGTTTGTCAGTGAACTCATCCAGTTCACAAGCGATAAAGACGGCAAGGTCCTTGAGGGCGAGCCCGATGTCGTGCGCGAAGTTGTCGATATCTGGACATTCGGCCGCGATGTAACCTCAAGGGATCCCAACTGGAAACTGGATGCTACGGAATCGGCGAACTGATCCTGTGAGCCGCGCTTTGGCAAAGCAGGAGCACTTGCGGAAAAGTGGAAACCGGTTTTCCGCTGGGAAGTGCGGCACAAACAAAGAGTTGGAGCCAGGTTTTAGTTCAATCAAAACCGTAAAAGCTCTGGTGGCGGTCGTGGCTTTTTTTACCTTTGCGACGGGTGGGGACGAGGCAGTGGCGGGGAAAACTTACCGTCTTGAAAAAACCTCCTTTTCGGCCCTCAGGGGCTGGAAAGCGGATGCTCATGCCAGGGCTTTTTCTGCTTTCCTGAAATCCTGCGCCCGCAGGCTCGCGCCGTTTGAAACGGAAGAATTGCGGCCAAATCCGAAAAAATCGGGCAAAACCAGATATCTCAGGATCTGCCGCGCCGCCGCAAAGCTGGGCGAAAACCCCGGCAATCTTCAGGCCCGCCGCTTTTTTGAAAACTATTTTGCCCCCTATCAGGTCAGTTGGAAGGGGCGCAAAAAGGGCCTCTTCACCGGCTATTATGAGCCCGAATACAAAGGCTCGCGGCAAAAAACCAAAAAATATTATGTCCCGGTTCTCGCCGCGCCGCAAAACCTTGTCTCCATGGCGGGGAAGAAAAAACCAAAAGGCTTTCCCCGTAAACTCACCGCCGCCTTGCGCCACGGCAAAACCCTTAAACCGGTGCCCAGCCGCGCCGGAATAGAAAACGGCGCGCTTGATAAAAGCGCCAGAGTGCTGGTCTGGCTGGCGGATCCGGTGGATGCATTTTTTCTTCATATCCAGGGATCAGGCCGCATTATTTTGCCCGATGGCAGCACAATGCGTCTGGGTTTTGCCGGACGCAACGGCCACCCCTACAGCTCGATCGGCAAGGCGCTGCTGGAAAAGGGAATCCTGAAATCAAACCAGCTTTCGATGAAATCGGTCCAGAACTGGTTGCGCAGCAACAAAAAGAAGGCGCGCAAAATCCTGCACGGGAACAAATCCTATATTTTCTTCCGGGAAATCGAGCTTGATGCCGGCCTTGGCCCCATAGGCGGTGAGGGCGTACCCCTGACAACCGGCCGTTCCCTGGCCATTGACCGGCGCTTTCACGCCTATGGCCTTCCCGTCTGGCTGGATACGCAAATCCCCGGCGGTGAGGGGGAAGCCTATACACGCTTTCGCCGTTTGCTCATGGCCCAGGATACCGGCGCCGCCATCAGAGGCGCCATCAGGGGCGATATTTTCTTCGGCACCGGAAAAAAAGCCGGTGAAATTGCCGGCCGGGTCAAGGAACCGGGACGCATGTATGTTCTGCTGCCGAAAAAGAGAAAATCATGACGCGCCGCAATCGCCGTGATTTATCCTCCGATGAGTATCAGCTATGGAGCCGGGTCCGGCAAACCGCCACGCCGCTGCATGCGGAGTTTGCGCGTATCCATATGGACAACCCGCCATTCCAGCCCCCGCAAACCGCAAGGGTAAAACCCGAACCTGCCCATGTCACTGCTCCGGTTGCGACAAAACGGCCAGGCAATAACAACTATCCCGCCGCCTTCGACAGACGCACAAACCGGCGTTTGGGCCGCGGCCGGGAGCATATTGACGCCAGGCTTGATCTTCACGGGCAGACACAAGGCAGCGCCCATCAGGCTCTGCACGCCTTCCTGCACGCATGGCACAGAAAAGGGGCACGTTTTGTCCTCATCATCATCGGCAAAAGCGGCGTATTGAACCGGCTCGTGCCCTTATGGCTGAGCGAACCGGCCATGCGCGCCCATATTGGCGCCGTTTCTCCCGCTAGCCCGCGCCATGGCGGCCACGGCGCGCTTTATGTGCGACTTAAAAGATTCGATTGATTGGTGTTGGGTTTTTGTTTTCCGCCCGCCGTCCGGCGTGCGTCCGTTCACGGGCTGGCGCTTGCGTTGCAAGCTTGCCCTGCCACGGAGGGGGGGAGTGGTTCTCGGGGTTTACAGTTTTT
>CAZIVB010000101.1:0-8859 GCA_964542565.1 uncultured Hyphomicrobiales bacterium
CGGACGGCTATTTTTTTGTTTATGATTACGAGGGCAACTCTCTGGTTCATCCGCGTCAGGCCTTCAGGGTGGGGAAAAACTGGTGGGATCTGAAAGACGCCAAAGGCAATCTGGTGATCCAGAACCTGATCGCCCAGGCCAAGAAGGGGGGCGGCTATTACCGCTATATGTGGGAGCGGCCCTCGGCCAGCTCGCTGTCGGAGAAAATCGGCTATGCGGTCGGGCTTGAAAAATGGCGCTGGATGATCGGCACCGGGCTTTACATGGATGATATCAGCGCCAGGGTCGATGCGCTCAAGGCGGAAGTCACCGGCCAGATCAGGCAGGTGTTTATCCTGATTTCCATCCTCTCCTTTGCCGCCGTATCGGCGGTTTTTGCCACCGGGGTTTATCTTGCCCTCAGGGAGAACCGGCAGGCGGCGGAATCGCAAAAAAGGCTCACAAGGCGCATTGTCGAGGCGCAGGAGGAAGAACGCAGCCGGGTGGCGCGCGAGTTGCACGACGGGATCAGCCAGAATTTAAGCTCGGTGAAATATACCCTTGAGCTGGCGGGGATCTTGTTCAACAAGAACCGGAAGGGCGTTTTACCGGCGCTGGAGAAGGGCACGCAGGGGGTGACCAGGGCGATCCGCGAAGTGCGGCGGATTTCGCGTGATCTGCGCCCCGGGATGCTGGACGATCTGGGGTTGCTGCCCTCGCTGCACTCTCTGGCGACGGATTTTTCCGAGCGCACCGGCATCAAAGTGAAGATTGAGGCTGAGTCACTGGCCGAAGACATGCCGCGGGGCACGCGCACAACATTATTCAGGGTGGCGCAGGAATCGCTGACCAATATCGAGCGCCATTCGGGGGCGGAAAATGTGGAGTTGAAGCTGGGCTGCACGAAAAACTGGATATATCTGGATATCCGGGATGACGGGCACGGCTTTGATTTTGACGAGATGCGCCAATCCGCCGGACCGGAGGCCGGCATCGGTTTGAAAAACATGCGCGAAAGGCTTGCCTATATCGGCGGCAGGCTCAAACTTGTCTCATCGGCAAACGGAACGGTGATCAAGGCGCAATTGCCGGTATCAAGGGGCTGAAAACCCCGGGGAAGGGAAAATGGGAAAAGAGGCAAAAATAAAAATATTGCTGGCCGACGACCATCCGCTGGTTCTGGAAGGGATCAGGGCGTGTCTGGAGACCTATGATCATCTTGATATCGTCGGAACCGCGAGTAATGGCGCCCAGGCGCTGGAGATGGCGGCGGAAACGGCGCCCGATATTGTTTTGCTCGATATCAATATGCCCGAGCTTAACGGGTTGCGGGCGGCGGAAATCTTCCGCCGGGATTTTCCTGAAATCCGCGTCATATTCCTGAGCATGCACGACAAGCGCGAATATATCTATACCGCCATGCATAACGGCGCGCGCGGCTTTATCCTGAAAGACGTCCCCTCAAGCGAGGTGGTGGCCGCAATCGGCGCGGTGCATTCGGGCGGCACCTATTTCAGCTCCGGCATATCCGATGTGATCATGAAAACCGGCCTTCAGGCCGATCGCGGCGAACTGACGCCGCGCGAGTGCGAGGTGCTGCTCAAGCTGGCTTCGGGGGGAAGCAACAAGGAAATCGCGCTCGCGCTCGATATCAGCGTCAGGACGGTTGAGACCCACCGCAAGCACATCAAGCAAAAGCTCGGCATCACCTCCACGGCGGGGCTGACGCGCTATGCAATTGACCGCGGCATGTTTTAGGTTTTTTGTTTTCCGCTCGCCCTCCGGCTCGCGTCCGTTCGCGGGCTGGCGCTGGCTTTGCCAGCTTACCCTGCCACGGAGGGGTGATTTGCCGTGAAAGACTTTAAGCGGTCCCGGGCAGGAGAGAGGGGAGTTCGGCGAGGGATTTGATGCGCGCCCGGGGGCTGCCGGGCAGGCGTTCGTCCTGCATCTCGAAACGGTTGATCCAGACGCATTGGAAACCAAAGCTCGCCGCGCCGCTGACATCCCAGGCATTGGCGGAGATAAAGCAGATTTCCTCGCGCGCCACGCCGAGCCTGTCCGGCGCAAGCTGATAGACTGCCGGGGAGGGCTTGTAGATGGCGATATCTTCAATCGAGATCAGCTCATCCATGAGCTTTGCCAGATCGGCGGAGTTGCATGCGGCGCTCAGCATTTCCGGCGTTCCGTTGGATAAGATGGCGGTGGCGCGGCCGCTGTTACGGATTGCCGCCAGAGCGCTTGCGGCGTCTGCATAGGCATTGATGGTCATGTAGGATTGCAGCAGCTTTTCCTTAAGCGCGTCATCCTCAACGCCGTGGGCGGCAAAGGCATAATCAAGCGCCTCGCGGGTGATTTGCCGGAAATCGGCGTGTTTGCCCATTAATGTCCGCAGCCAGGTGTATTGCAGCTGCTTTTGGCGCCACAAATTGGAGATGGGCGCGGCTTGTTCTCCCAGGCTGGCGGCGTTGCTCTCCACCGGAGCGTGAATATCGAACAAGGTGCCATAGGCGTCGAAAACACAGGCTTTGATATTGTCGAGTTTATCTTGCGGCATGGCGCCCGCTCCTCCTGGAGATAATGCCTATTGCAGAAATTCGGCGATTGAATCGGCGGCGTCATCAAGGGCAAAATCGAGAAACATATGGCCGGCTTCGGGGATCTCCAACATTTTGATCCGGCCATCTGCCGTGAGGGGCTCGATCTTCGGAGCAAGATTTTTCACAACCTTGTCATTTTCCGCCACCAGCACCAGTACGGGACGTTTGATTTTCGGCAACAGATAAGGCGTGTCCTTGCGCGGATCATCACGGTAATAGGAGACAAAGCTTGCCGCCTTGACATCCGTTTTGGGGCAATAGATGAAATCGACCGATTTCATGGTCTTGTCGCCCATGGTTTTGGCTTTCGCCAGCAGAGGCGCAAGCTTGACGCCATAATTTTTCTGATAGGATTTGGCTGCATATTGCGCATTCCAGGTCATGGGCGCCATCAGAATAATTTTGGAGATTTCCGGACGCATACGTTCGGCCGCAAACCAGGCCACTTGATTGCCGCCTCGCGAATGACCAAGAACCGCCACCGATTTCACCTTTTGTTGTTGCAGCCAGTCCAGCCACTGGCTGATTTCATCTAGGGCGTCCTCATGAAGATGGCGATGCATGGATTTGCAATCATACATGCCCTTGCGATCATTCCGGCCAAGGCTCAGATTTATCGCGAGGCTGGTGATGTCGCGCTCAAGAAGGGCGTTTTGCAGACCGGAAATAATCTCCATCTTGTTATGGGCCAGGGTGCCGTGAACGATCAGAACAACCGGTTGCCCCGCAAGTTTCTCGCCGGCATTCGCCAGATTTGCATTCAGGGTGAGGCCGTTATACTGGATTTTAATATCCTGATCTGCGGCCGCGAGCTGCGTTGCGAGCAAAATCGTCAGGATGAAAAAAGCGGGCAATATCCTGATCCATCGGCTTAATCCTGGTGTCGTGCGAGTTGTCATCAAATCTCACCTTCTTCGTTATCGGTCATCGTAAAAAGGGGTTGAAATAAAAACCCCGGCAAATTCAAGCGGCTTTTTCAAGCTGTCCTGCATCCGGGCATAATAGGGACAAAACCAAATCATCTCAAGGATGCGGCTTGCAAAGGCGCTTTGCGGCCGCGGTGCCGGCCGCTTTGCCACAAAGCCTCTTGCTATGGGCGGAGGGTCCATGTTCTATTGGGCCTTGCCGGATCGCTTCGTGTCCCGGCCGGTTCGCCATGCGCTCATGCCAGCGGGTCCGGGCG
Source organism: uncultured Hyphomicrobiales bacterium (assembly GCA_964542565.1). Taxonomy (GTDB): domain Bacteria; phylum Pseudomonadota; class Alphaproteobacteria; order Rhizobiales; family BM303; genus BM303. Next base: position 3,760 of record CAZIVB010000101.1, read on the forward strand.
CGGCGATGGCAAACAGGTGTAGGCATCAGGTGCAAATGAAAGTGAGCGCCGGGTGCAGGGGGTGTAAAAGAGAATTGTCTGCTCATGGATGACCAAACAAGCTTGCAGGATTTGCTGGCCAGCGCCGAGGAAGCCAGCGCCTTTTTAAAAGCAATTGCCAATCCGCACCGGCTGGTTGTGCTGTGTCTGCTGGCGGAAAAAGAGCTCAATGTCAGCGAATTGGAAAAAAGCCTCAATATGCGCCAACCGGCGCTCTCGCAGCAGCTGGCCCGGCTGCGCGAAGACGGCATGGTGGAAACCCGGCGTGAGGGGAAATCGGTATATTACCGGCTCGCAAGCGATGAGGCGCTGGCGCTGATCCGGCAGTTGCACCGGCTTTTTTGTGCCATTCCCAAAAAAAAATCCCGCAATGTAAACACATCGCGGGATTAAGTTAGTTCCCCTATGGCACGTAAACGCGCCAAGGGTCACGGGAGGCATTCGAATAAATCAAAACAATGGACAGCTACGCTAAAAACTCAATTTGCAACTGAGATTTCACGACGACTCAAGCAAATTTGAAAACGCGAATCACTAAGATCTTAGAGGTCTTATTTGAATAATTAAATATTATCATATTCGCATATTTTAATATGTCAAGTTGCCCGATCGCGTATATTCATCCGCAAGTCTGTGTATAGCAGATCCGGGAAAATTTTTCGCTTGGTTTTAAGTCGCATATTCAAAGGGCGTATTCGGGCGGTTATTGTACCGGGCCGGGGCGGGAACAAGAAAGGCGGTGGCGCATTGGAATCGCACAAATCATATCGTAAATATCTGCTTTTGAACTTCTTTTTTATTTTTTCCCTCTCGGTTTCAACGGCGGTATCGGCCGAATTGCGCGTGGCTGTGAGCATTGCGCCGCTGCACTCCCTGGTTGCATCGATCATGACGGGGACGCGTCAACCGGATCTGATTATGCGACAAAATGTCTCACCCCACAGTTATCAGCTGACCCCGTCCAAGGCTCACCTGTTGTCAAGGGCGGATCTTGTGTTCTGGATCGGGGCGGATTTTGAGCGCGCTCTTGGTAAAATAATCGGCGCATTGCCTGAAAGGGTTTCCAGTACGGCCCTTGGCGCTGCGGGGTGCATGCCGCCGGGCGGCGGCGGAGATCTTCATATCTGGCTGGATCCGGTGATCGCAATTTGTCTGGTCGGGCGCATTCGCTCATCGCTTGCGCGGCTTGATGCGGATCATTCTAGTTTGTACCGCAAAAATGCGCACATCCTGATCCGGCGTCTCAAGGCGCTTGATCAGGAACTGAAGGCCCGGCTGGCGCCGCTCGGAGGCAGGCGGTATCTGGTCTTTCATGATGCCTATGGATATTTTGAGCGCCGCTACGGCCTTCACTCCGCCGGGTTTTTCCGAACCGTGCCGGACCGCCTTCCCGGCGCCGGGCATATTGTTAAACTGCGGCGGAAAATTGCGGCGGAAAATATTGAATGCATATTTACCGAACCCGGGTTCATTCCGGCGCAAATCCGGGCCATCATCAGGGAAACGGGGCTGAAGACCGGTATTCTCGATCCGCTGGGGAGCGGTATAAAACCCGGACCGGATCACTATTTTGAAATGATGCGGCGGCTTGCCCGCAATCTGGCCGCTTGTCTGACGGGCAAATAAAAAGCAGATTCCGGTGCGCCGGAACCTGCTTTTGCAACCTGTTGGTCTTCCGGTGGTTAAAAAACGTAAACCGGTGTACCGAGCTTGACCTTTTTATAGAGGTCCTTCACGTCATTGTTATGCATCCGGATGCAGCCGCTGGATACCGCCTTGCCGATTGAGGCGTGGTTGTTGGTGCCGTGAATGCGGTAGATGCTGCTGCCCAGATACAGGGCTCTTGCGCCCAGCGGGTTTTTGGGGCCACCGGGCATGAAGCGCGGCAAATCGGGCTGGCGTTTGAGCATCGAGGCCGGCGGTGTCCAACTGGGCCATTCCTTTTTCATCGAAACCTTGTGGTAGCCGGCCCACTGGAATCCCGGGCGGCCGACGCCGATGCCGTATGAAAGGGCCTTGCCGCCGGCCAATGTATAGGTCAGGCGGCGTTTCTTGGTGTCAATGATAATGGAGCCGGCTTTTTTACCGGTCGTGTTTCTGACCAGCTTTTTATCCGAAGTCTTGACCCATTTGCCAAACAGCCGGCCATTGGAATAATAGCCGACGCGGGTGGAGTTTTTGGGTTTTTGTTTGAGTTTGTTGGCATTTGCGCCGACAGCCCATGTGGCCCAGTTTTTCTTTGCCTGTGCCGCTTCGGCTTCGGCTGCAATAGCAAAGCCCGTTACAATAAATACGCTGCCCAACAGCACTGCACTGAATTGTTTCACTTTTTCCTCCTGGAATCGCGCTTTTTGCGTTTCAAATCCGCTGATAATCTGGCACGGAGTTGTTGCTGATTCGTTTACCCATCGTTTTTATCGCCCAAGAGTGAAACAAATTCAATCTGAAGCGAATGTCAACACTTGCCAAGATGAATTTTTGTTGATCATCGGCTCCGTGCAGCAAAAAAACCAGCCGGGAAAAACCGTTTCTTCCGGCGAAACAATCCACTAATCTTCATACTATAGTGATAGTATTATTATATATATTTTATTAACCAAACTACACAAGCGTATTACCTGCTGTGCGTCAAAGTGTTTATAGATTTTTAGGGAAATAAAAATTAGCGAATATTTAGGAAAAGCTCCCTATTATCTCAATCGATACAAACCGGACCTGCCTGTATTCGGGCCGCCTTGGGCATTTTCACAACGTTGACCGGCAGCCGGGTCTGTAAAAAACAAAGAAAGTCAGGAAGGGCGCGCGGCGTCTTCGGGGTAGTTATGGATCTTGCCACAATCATCGGTATTATATTGGGTTCAATTGTTGTCGCCGGGGCAATTTTTGTCGGGGGTGATTTTCTCACCTTTGTCAATGTGCCCTCGGTCATGATCGTGATTGGCGGCACTGTCGCGGCGACGGTGTTGCGCTTTCCGCTCAGCGGGATCCTGACGGCGCTCATGACCGGCGCCAAAGTGGCCTTCACCCAGAAGAAAACCAGCCCGCTCGGCATGATCGACGAGATCACCAATCTGGCCGGCATCATCCGTAAAAACGGGCCTCTGGGGCTGGAAAATGTCGAAATTGAAGATGATTTTCTCGCCAAGGGGACCCAATATATCGCCGATGGGTATGAGGAGAGCTTTATTCTGGAATCGCTTGAGCGCGAACGCGATCTGATGCAGGAGCGTCTGGAAGAGGGCAAACTGATTTTCAAGGCCATGGGGGATGCGGCTCCGGCCTTTGGCATGATCGGAACCCTGATCGGTCTGGTGCAGATGCTCAGCACCATGGATGATCCCTCCTCGATCGGGCCCTCCATGGCGGTGGCGCTGCTGACGACGCTTTACGGCGCCATCATTGCCAATATGATCTGCCTGCCGATTGCCGACAAGCTGGATATGAAATCCAATACCGAAGAGATCAATCTGACCCTTGCCATCGACGGCATTATGCAGATCAGGGCCAATAAGAGCCCGGATATGATCAAGGAAATGCTGGTGGCCTATCTGCCTGAGAAGCAACGCGCCGAGTTGGCGGAAGCGGCCTGAACAGCCTGAATCTGGGAATAGGGAACCGATATGGCCAAGGCTAAAAAAGTCGTTGAAGGGGCGCCGGACTGGATCGTGCTGTTTGCCGATCTGATGTCGCTGCTGGTGGTCTTCTTCGTCCTGATCATTTCCTTTTCAATTCAGGACAAGCAGAAATTGCAGATTGTCGCCGGGTCGATGCGCGATGCTTTTGGCGTCAAGGTGGAAGCCAAAAAGGCCGGCTATATTGAAATGAACGGCGCGCCGGTGCGCGATTTCGTCAAGAATGTTTCCGCCATCGTGCGCAAGAACGATACCGATTTTGCCGATAAACGGCATGATGAACGCTCCAAGCAGGGGGCCGAAGCCAATACCTATGATATCGAGCGCACCGATGTCGAAAAGCCGCGCCAGTTTGCCCAGGCGGCGCAATCCCTGCGCCAGGCCTGGCAGGAAATGCCGGAAATTGCCGAGATTTCCAGTAATATTATTGTCGAGGAAACGCCTGAAGGGCTCAATATCCAGATTGTCGATCAGGACGGGCGCTCCATGTTCAAGCCCGGTTCAAAACAGCCCCTGAACCGCACCAAGCGCCTGCTGGCCAAAATCGCGCCCATCTTGCAAAAACTGCCGAACAAGATCAAGATCACCGGGCATACCGATGCGGTGCGGGTGTATTCGCGAAACGGTTATTCCCTGTGGAACCTTTCCGCCGACCGGGCCAATGAAGTGCGGCGGATTTTAAGTGAAAACGGCGTTTCGCGGGACCGGTTCCACTCCGTCACCGGCAAGGCGGACACGGACCCGCTGTTTCCCAATGATCCGTTTCTGGCGGCGAACCGGCGGGTCTCGATCCTGCTTCTCAAGGAAGCGCCGCCGCTGCCCGCCGATTACAAGTTTTAAGTTCCCTTTTTCGGGCTGGTCTTTCAGGTTCAGGCGTTTTGCTCGGCCGGTTCGATGATCAGCACGGTGCCCCTGACCTTTGCCACCCGGATTCGGGTATTGGCATCAAGATCGGGGCCTTCGGCCTGCCAGATGCTGTCGGCGACGCGGACCCAGCCGCGGCCGTTCTTCATCGGTTTTTCAAGCGTGAACTCGCGGCCGATCAGGGCCTCGCCGCGCCGGTTGAGCATGGGGCGGTCCGATGCGGGCTGGCGCCGCGCGGCGATATAGCGCGAGGCGACAAGCGAGATCACCGAGAACGCCGCAAAGATCGCCAGTTCGCTCTGCCAGCCAAGATCGATAAACATATCGATGATCGCCGTTAAAATGGCGGCGACGCCAAGCCAGAGAAAAAAGAAAGCCGTAACCGCAAGCTCAAGAAGGAACATGACGGCGGCGACAATCCACCAGGTCCACTGACCCATAAAATCAATCACTTCATTCATGGTCTGCATGTCTCCTTAGAGCATTGTGCGATTAAAAAATCGCACAATGCTCTAATTGTTTGTTTTGCCGCATCATTTTATCCGAAAACCGCGTACACTTTTCG
>CAZIVB010000102.1:0-8827 GCA_964542565.1 uncultured Hyphomicrobiales bacterium
GTCATGGTGGGGGCGGAAACCGAGCTTGACCGCCAGGTGCTGGAGCTGATCAAGGACCCGCTGACCCATATTGTGCGCAATTCCGCCGATCACGGGCTGGAGACCACCTCCGGGCGTCTGGAGGCGGACAAGCCCGAAACCGGCAAGATTATCCTGAAAGCCTATCATGAGGGCGGCCATATCATCATTGAAATCTCTGATGACGGCAAGGGACTTGATGCTGAAAAGATCAAGGAAAAGATCATCATGAACGGTCTGGCGAGCGAGTCCGAGCTTGATCAGATGTCCGAGGCGCAAATCCATAAATACATCTTCAATGCCGGCTTCTCGACGGCGGCCAAGGTCACTTCCGTTTCAGGCCGCGGCGTCGGCATGGATGTGGTGCGGACCAATATCGAACTGATCGGCGGCTCGGTTGATCTGGTGTCCAAGAAGGGCGAGGGAACCACCTTGTTCATCAAGATCCCGCTCACCCTGGCGATTGTCTCGGCCCTGATTGTCACCTCCGGCGGGCATAAATTCGCCATTCCGCAGCTTAATGTGGTTGAGTTGGTGCGGGCGCACAAGGAATCCGAACACCGGATCGAGATGATCAATGAAACGCCGGTTTTGCGGCTGCGCAACAAGCTTCTGCCGCTGCTGCATCTTGACAAGCTTCTTAATCTCGATTCGACCCCCGAGGATGATGAGGCCGCCGCGAAAGATTTTGAAGAAGGTTTTATTATCGTCTCCCAGGTGGGGAACCAGACCTTCGGGATTGTTGTGGATTCGGTATTTGACACCGAAGAGATTGTCGTCAAACCCATGTCCTCCATCCTGCGCGACATTCCCATGTTCTCGGGCAACACCATTCTTGGTGATGGCAGCGTGATCATGATTGTCGATCCCAACGGGCTGGCGCAATCGGTCAGCGACCATGCCTCCGAAGTGGCGGCGGGCGAGGAAGCCGCGGAAGAGACCAATCTGGATATGGTTGGCAAGATGATCTCGTTGCTGATGTTCAAGGCCGGCTCGGGTGAACCAAAGGCGGTGCCGCTTTCGCTGGTCACGCGGCTGGAGGAGATCGAGGTTGAGCGGATAGAGCCCTCGAACGGGCATGATCTGGTGCAGTATCGCGGCAAGCTGATGCCGCTGGTGCGGATCCGCCCCGATGCGGCTTTGCGCGAGAGCGGGCGTCAACCCATTCTCGTGTTCAGCGATGAAAACCACTCGATGGGTCTGGCCGTTGACGAGATTGTCGATATCGTCGAGGAACGCCTCAATATCGAAGTTGGCGCCGAGAGCGAGGGCATGCTGGGTTCGGCAGTTGTCAAGGGCAAGGCGACAGAGATTATTGATGTTTCGCATTATCTGGTCGAGGCGCATGAGGACTGGCTGCACCGCAAGGAAAAAAGCATTGGTCATCGCGCGGTGCGCAAATTGCTGCTGGTGGATGACAGCGCTTTTTTCCGCAATATGCTCACCCCGGTTCTGAACTCGGCCGGTTATGAGGTCACGACGGTTGATTCGGTCTCTGCGGCCATGGCGCTGAAAGAGCAGGGCCACAGCTTTGATGTTATCGTGAGTGACATTGAAATGCCGGAAACGGACGGGTTCAAATTCGCCGAAACCCTGCGCGGCGATGAAGACTGGGGCCATACGCCGATTATCGCCCTCTCGGCGCTCAATACGCCCTCGGCGATCCAGCGCGGGCGTGAGGTGGGTTTTGCCGATTATGTAGCCAAATTCGACCGTGAGGGCCTGATTTGCAGCCTGCGCGATACGTTTGACGAGGAAATGGGAGAAGCGGCATGAGCAATGCGGAAAATGACAATATAAGCGCTCAGGAGCAAACGCGTGAGTATCTGACAGTATATATCGAGGGCCAGTTGTTCGGCATGTCGATCGACGAGGTGCATGACGTGTTCCTGATTGACGCCATGACGGTTGTGCCGCTCTCTATTCCCGAAGTTGCCGGGGTGCTTAATCTGAGAGGCAGGATCGTCACCGCGATCGATATGCGCGAGCGGCTAAATCTGCCCAAATCAAGTGAAAACCACAGCACCATGGCGGTGGGGATTGAGTATCACGGCGAATCCTACGGCCTGATCATTGACAATGTCGGCGAGGTGCTGCGGATCAGCGATCAGCAGATTGAGCCGAACCCGACAAATCTGGACGCAAGATGGCGGACGGTTTCCGCCGGGGTGTGCCGTTTGAAAGGCAATCTGATGGTGGTTCTGGATGTCGAGCGCACGCTCGATTTCGGCCAGGATCAGTCCGCCGCCGCATAAGGGTTTGAACACGTAACCGGCTCTTTGCCGGCCGTTGCACCATGGAGTAGAGTAATGAAACAATGTCTTGTTGTCGATGACAGTTCCGTCATCAGAAAAGTCGCGCGGCGCATTCTTGAAAATCTTGATTTTGATATTGTTGAAGCCGGAGACGGCCAGCAGGCTCTCAATCAGTGCGGCGAAAACATGCCTGAAGCCATTTTGCTCGACTGGAACATGCCCATTATGGACGGCATGGATTTTCTGGTGCATTTGCGCAAGCTTCCCGACGGGGACAAGCCCAAGGTCGTTTTCTGCACCACCGAGAATGATATTGATCATATTTCCCGCGCCATTGCGGCGGGGGCGAATGAATACATCATGAAGCCGTTTGACCGCGAAATTCTGGAGACAAAATTTCAAGAAGTGGGTCTGGCTTAATTTTACTGGAGGTTAGCAATTATGGCTTCGGTAAATGTCGCGCCTGCGCCTGCCCGGAATGCTATCCGGGTTATGGTTGTCGATGATTCTGTTGTTATTCGCGGGCTGTTGTCCCGCTGGTTGAAGGAAGCGCCGGGGATCGAGGTTGCCGCCGCCTGCCGCAATGGCAAGGTGGCCGTTGAGCAGATCGAGCGTGTTGATCCTGATATTGTCGTGCTTGATATCGAGATGCCGGAAATGGACGGCATGATGGCTCTGCCCCTGTTGCTGGCGAAGAAGCCGGGTCTCAAAGTGATCATGGCGTCCACCCTGACCAAAAGAAACGCCGGGATCAGCATGAAGGCGCTCTCTTTGGGGGCGGTGGATTATATCCCCAAGCCCGAGGGCAATCACGGGGTGACCACTTCGGCGGATTTCCGCCGTGACCTGATTGCGAAAATCACCGCTATCGGCGGCGCGAAACTGCGCCGCTTTACGCCCAAACCGGCCACTGCCAAAAGGGCCGTGCCGGAGACGCCGAAAAAAGCCGGGGTCATATCCCTGCGCGAAGCCGATGCCTCGGTCTCGCTGGTGCCGTTCTCAAACCAGAAACCCGCCTTGCTGGCGATTGGAAGCTCGACCGGCGGGCCGCAGGCCCTTACCCGGCTGCTGACGGCAATTTCTCCGTTTCTGGACGCGGTTCCGACCGTCATAACCCAGCATATGCCGGCGACATTCACGGCCATTCTGGCCGATAACCTGGCTTCGGCGACCGGACGCGCCTGCAAGGAAGCCAGTGATGGGGAAAAGATCGAAGCCGGCATAATTTATATTGCGCCGGGGGGCAAGCATCTGGTGCTGAACAAAAGCGCCGGGGGTGTGAGCGCCAGACTTGACGACAGCCCGCCGGTCAATTTTTGCAAACCGGCGGTCGATCCCATGTTTGACAGCATCGCCGCGATTTATCGCGGCGCTGTTCTGGGCATCATTTTGACCGGTATGGGACATGACGGACGCGACGGCGCCACATCCATCCGCAAGGCCGGAGGCAGCATAATTGCCCAGGATGAGGAAACCAGTGTTGTCTGGGGCATGCCCGGGGCGGCCGCTCAGGCGGGAATTTGCAGCGCCGTTCTTCCGCTCGATAGAATTTCACAAAAAATCATTGATATCCTTAAAAGGGGCCGAGGATGAAAAAAGAAACATTTGATGATATTTCATCGCTGGTTAAAGAGCGCTCGGGAATTGTGCTGACGCGTGAGAAAGAATATTTGCTCGAAAGCCGTCTGGAGCCGGTGGCGCGCCGCTACGGCATGCAGAGCGTTGATGATATTGCCGGGGCGCTGCGCCGGCCGGGGCAGAGCGGGTTGGTTACCGATGTCGTTGAGGCGATGACCACCAACGAGACCTTTTTCTTTCGTGACCGGACGCCTTTTGACCTGTTCAAGAACGAAATGCTGCCCCATATGAAAACGGCGCGGGGGCGGGAGAAAAAACTGCGCATCTGGTGCGCGGCCGCCTCCATGGGCCAGGAACCCTATTCGATCTCCATGCTGCTGAAGGAAGATCCTTCCATGGCCGGCTGGAGAACCGAAATTCTGGGCACCGATATCTCCAATGAGGCGCTGGAAAAAGCCAAGGCGGGGCTTTACAGCCAGTTTGAGGTTCAGCGCGGCTTGCCGGTGCAGTTGCTGGTAAAATATTTCAAGCAGCACGGCGATATGTGGCAGCTCGATTCGGCCATAAGGGCCATGGTCCAGTACAAGAATTTCAATCTGCTGAACTCCTTCACCCTGCATGGGCGCTTTGACATTGTGTTTTGCCGCAATGTGCTGATCTATTTTGACCAGCCGACCAAGAAGGATATTCTGGAGCGCATCGCCAAGCAAATGCCCGAGGACGGGTTTTTAGTGCTGGGGGCGGCGGAGACGGTGATCGGTATTACCGATGCTTTCAAATCGGTTCCGGGAAAACGCGGATTGTTCATGATCAACCGCAAGGATGAGGCCAAAGCCCCGCTCCGGGCCGGGCTTGCGGGCGCGGCTGTCAAGCCTGTCTTGCCGCGGCCGGCCGCCAGCCGTTTTGCCAGCCGAATGCCGCTCAAGGCCGGGTAAGCGCGTATTTGCTGTTTTTCGTTAAAACCTGCTCCTGAAGGATATTCCTTTCAGGGTCCGGGCTTGTGGGCGTATACTGGCCAGCAGTGAAGTTGATACCCGTTCACAAGGATCATGCGGTGGGCAGCAAGTTATTACCCGTATTTATCGCCGGCGCCGTTGCGGTTTTTGCCGCCTATGAATATTACAAGGCGCATCCGGCGGCGGAGACGCAAAGCGTTTTTCAGGGCTATATTGAAGGCGAGTTCACTCTGCTCGGCGCCGAGCAGAGCGGGCGCATCGCCAGGCTTGATGTTGCCGAGGGCGACACTGTCGGCCAGGGCGCGTTTTTGTTTTCCCTTGATGATACGCTCGCCAAAGCCCGCCTTGCCGAGAGGTCGGCGGCTCTTGCCGCCAGCGCGGCGCGGCTTCGCGGCCTCAGGCAGGCCCAGCAGCGGCCGGAAAAAATTGATGTCTTGCTGGCGACGCAAAGACGTTTTAAAGCCGATCTTGATCTGGCCGTGCTTGAACTCAGGCGTCTGGAGGATTTGTACCGGCGCAAGGTGGCGTCCAAGGAACAGTTTGATCAGGCCCGCACCCAGTTTTTAAAAGCCAAGGCGGCGCGCGACGAGATCAGGCGCCAAGTTATTCTGGCGCGTCTGCCGGCAAGGGATTCGCTGATCGCGGCGGCCGAGGCGGAGGTGAAACTTGCCGCGGCGGCAAAGGATCAGGCGCAGATTTTGTTGCGGAAACAGAGCGTCCGCGCCCCTGTCGCGGGGGATGTGCAGCAATTGTTTTTCCGCGCCGGCGAGGTCATTGGCGCGGGCCAGCCGGTGATTTCACTCCTGCCGGCGGGGAAGCTCAAGGCCCTGTTTTTCGTGCCCGAGCGCCAGCGCGCTTATCTGACTATTGGCGCAAGGGTCCAGGTTAGCTGCGATAACTGTCCCGGCGATCTTTTTGCCAGGGTGAGTTTTATCTCACGCGAGGCGGAGTTTACGCCGCCGGTTATTTTCGGCCCCAAGGAACGCGCCAAGCTGGTGTTCCGCATCGAGGCGCGGCTTGACCCCGGCACGGGGAAGGTCTCACCGGGCCAGCCGGTCAGCGTGAAACGGGCCGCGGCCGGCCGGGATACAAAATAATGACAGCCGGGATGCAAGTGCCGGATAAAGGCGCGCCCGCTTCGGAAGGCGATGCGCCGCTTGTGATCGATGTTGAGGGGCTGACCAAATCCTTTGGCGACAAGATGGTGGTTGATCATGTCTCCATCGCGATCCGCAAGGGACATGTCTATGGTTTTCTGGGCCCCAACGGCTCGGGCAAAACCACCACCATGCGGCTGATCTGCGGCTTGCTGACGCCGGATGAGGGGGAGGGGAGTTGTCTTGGGTTTGATATTCGCGACTCGATCAATATCAAGCCCAATCTGGGCTATATGACCCAGCATTTTTCGCTCTACCGGGACCTTTCGGTGCGGGAAAACCTGAATTTTGTCGCCGGGATCTACAATATCCCCGAGGCTCGCCGCAAGGTTGAGGAAACCTTGCACCGCATGGGGCTGCAAGACCGCCCGGATCAGCTCGCCGCGACGCTTTCGGGCGGCTGGAAGCAGCGTCTGGCGCTGGCCTCATGCCTGCTGCATGATCCTCAATTGCTGCTTCTGGACGAGCCGACGGCCGGGGTTGACCCGCGCGCCCGGCGTGAGTTCTGGAACCAGATTCGCGCCCTCACCCAGAGCGGGATCACGGTTCTGGTTTCCACCCATTACATGGATGAAGCGGAGCGTTGCTCGGAGCTGGCCTTTATTCTCAACGGCAAAATCCTCGCCAACGGAACCCTTGATGAAGTCATTGCCCGTTCCCACCTGACCAGTTGGATTGTCACCGGGACGCGGCTGGATGATCTGGCGAATGAACTTCGCGCCCGCGAGGGGGTTGATATGGTGACGCGTTTTGGCGCCTCCTTGCATGTCAGCGGTCATGACCGGGCGCGGCTGCAAGCGGCGCTGGCGCCCTATCTGGCCCGCAAAAGCCACAACTGGGAGCAAATCCCGCCCAGTCTTGAAGATGTCTTTATCCAGCTCATGGGGGCCGCTCATGAGTAAAATGGCGCCAAGACCGGCGGGCTCGCGCTGGTCGCTGCACCGGCTGGCGGCCCTGATCACCAAGGAGTTCATCCAGTTGCGGCGCGACCGGATGACGCTGGCGATGATCATCTCCATCCCGGCGATGCAACTGGTTCTGTTTGGCTATGCCATCAATGTCACGCCGCGCTACCTTCCCACCGCCCTGCTGGTGCAGGATCACTCCATCATGTCGCGCGCCTTTGTCGGCTCGGTCAAGGCGACCGGGTATTTCAAGGTAGTGCGTAACGCCAGATCCGAAGCTGAGCTGGATTATCTCATCCGCTCCGGCGCGGTTCAGTTCGGTATTCAGATCCCGGTCAATTTCGGCCGCGATATCAGGCGCGGGGTGAGGCCGGAATTGCTGGTTGTTGCCGATGCCACGGATCCTGCAACCACGGGCAGCGCCATTTCGGCCCTTGAAGGCCTGCAATCGCGCCTGTTCGGGCGCGAGCTTCGCGGTCCCGGCGGAGCTTCTGCACCCCGGCGCAGCGCCTTTGAAATCCGGGTGCACCGGCGCTATAACCCGGCGATCAGGACGCCGCTCAATATCGTGCCCGGCCTGCTGGGCATTATCCTGACCATGACCATGCTGATTTTCACCTCCCAGGCGGTGACGCGCGAATATGAACAGGGCACGATGGAAGGGCTGCTGGTGATGCCGCTCAGCCGGATCGAGATCATGATCGGCAAAATCCTGCCCTTTGTGCTGGTCGGTTTTGTCCAGATGGGGATTATCCTGCTGGCCGGGTATTATCTGTTCGAGGTTCCCATCCACGGTTCGATGTGGCTGCTGCTGGCCCTCTCCAGCCTGTTCATTCTGGCCAATCTGGCGGTGGGCTATACCTTCTCCACCCTGGCGCGGAACCAGCTTCAGGCGGTGCAGATGTCGTTTATGTTTTTCCTGCCCAATATCATCATGTCGGGCTTTGCCTTTCCTTTCCGGGGTATGCCGGACTGGGCGCAGCATATCGGTGAAATTCTGCCCCTGACGCACTATATCCGCATCGTGCGCGGCATTATGCTCAAAGGGGCGGTGATGGATGATCTGGTGAGCGAAACCCTGGCGATCGCTCTTTTTACCGCCATCGCCACCGCCATCGCCATATCCCGCTTCCGCCAGACGCTGGATTAAAAAAAGCCATGAATTGGCGCGTTCATAAAAAAAGCCCCGGCGATAGTCCGGGGCTTTCCGTTGATGCTTTTGGTAAACGCTCAGGCGGCGTTTTCGGCGTGGTCGGAATCCTCGACCGGGTTGCGCAGGACATAGCCTCTGCCCCAGACGGTTTCGATATAGTTTTCGCCTTCTGTCGATGCCGCGAGTTTCTTGCGCAATTTGCAGATGAAAACGTCGATAATTTTCAACTCCGGCTCGTCCATGCCGCCATAAAGATGGTTGAGGAACATCTCCTTGGTCAGCGTGGTGCCCTTGCGCAGGGAGAGGAGTTCGAGCATCTGGTATTCCTTGCCGGTAAGATGCACCCTCTGGCCATCAACCTCGACGGTTTTGGCGTCGAGATTAACTTTCAGCTTGCCGGTGGTGATGACCGACTGGGCGTGGCCCTTGGAGCGGCGCACAACGGCGTGAATACGGGCGACCAGCTCGTCCTTGTGGAAGGGCTTGGTCATGTAATCATCGGCGCCGAAGCCTAGGCCCTGCACCTTGTTTTCAATGCCGTTTAACCCTGAAAGGATTAAAATCGGCGTTTGCACCTTGGCGACGCGCAGGGTTTTGAGGACTTCATAGCCGCTCATATCCGGCAGGTTCAAATCCAGTAAAATAATGTCATAATCATAGAGTTTGCCCAGATCGACGCCTTCCTCGCCAAGGTCGGTCGTGTAGGTATTAAACCCTTCTGATTTGAGCATCAGCTCAATGCTCTGCGCTGTGGCGCTGTCATCCTCGATCAGGAGAACTCTCATCCTTTTCCCCTCTTAAATCC